>JANLWX010000140.1:0-30322 GCA_031364845.1 Candidatus Eiseniibacteriota bacterium | reverse complement strand
GGTTGCCCGTGTTCAGCGGATTTCCGGACTACGAACTCGGTGGTGACGGCCAGGTGCGTTACCTCAACGCGGCGGGCCTACTGGCTCCGGGATCGGAGACGCTTCCGATCTACGCGAAACGCCATCTGGTTCCGTTCGGCGAGCGGATGCCGTTTCAGTGGCTGATCCCCGGACTCGGCAAGATCGAACTCGGCCAGGCGGAGTGGACGCCGGGTAAGACATCCGTGCTGTTCGATTCGGGCGCGGGCCGCTTCAGCACGCTGATCTGTTTCGAGTCGATCTTTTCGGATCTCGCACGCGAGGACGTGCGCGCCGGTGCGCGGTGGCTCGTCAACATCACGAACGACGAATGGTTCGGAAACAGTGCCGCACTCTACCAGCACGCGGCGATGGCGAATTTCCGCGCGGTCGAGAACCACGTGCCGTTGGCACGCTGTGCGAACACCGGGCTCACGGAGTTGATCGACGCGCACGGACGCGTCACGCGCGCGCTGCCGGTGTTTCAGCCGGGCGTGATCGTCGGGCGGCTCGGCGTGCCCGGAGTGCCGACGCTGTTCGGGCGCTTCGGCGACTGGCCGGGGATGCTCGCGGGGGTCATGGTCGGGGTGTTCGTCGTGATCGCGTGGCGAAAAAAGCCAGCGATATGATGATGCCGACGCATCTGTTCGACGCGCGAGAGCGGAAGCCCCGTTCGGCGGGCATAGAGTGGGGGAAATGGCTTGCCCCAAAAATGCATTACTGCTACGTATGGCCTGAGTCAGGATGACGCGGCGTTCATCGGTGCCGCAACTTCGGAGTTGGAGGAAGCCATGCGAAGAGGCTGTGTGCACGCGCCGCGACTCTTCGCTGTCACCGCCGCCATTCTAATTGTCGCCATAGCCGGTATCTCCCGGGCGACCGAGACACCGGCCGATTCGAGCCAAGTGCCGGCGGATTCGTTGATCGGCGTGGCCGTGCCTTGTCAGGACGTCCAGACAGGATTCGCCTTCTCTCTCAGAGCCCAACGGGTCCTCCATTCTGGATCCGTCGATGCCGGCTGGATTCCGGTGGGCACACCTTGCGTTGGCTCCGGGACAGGCCTGTTTTCGTCCGTGGCGCCTGATGGTGAAGGCGGCTCCTATGTCAGCTGGGTCGACTCGAAGCATGCGGATGCGGACATCTATCTCCAGCGCTTCGGGACGGACGGCATGCGGAGAGATGGCTGGCCAGAGGGTGGAGTCGCCGTGTGTTCTGCAGGTCGTTCACAATACCAAGTCTCCATCACGGAAGATGGTGAGGGTGGAGTCTATCTCGCGTGGACCGACTTTCGCGCCGGACTCGCGGGCGACATCTACGCCACGCGTGTCGATGGTTCAGGCGAAGTCCATGAGGGCTGGACGGCTTTCGGCACACCCGTAAGCGTCAATCAAGCGGAGCAGTCGGTTCCGCAGGTGCTCGGGCGCGGGTCCGAAGGAGTGCTCCTGGTCTGGGTTGACCGAAGATCCGGAGTGACGGAGCTCTACGGACAGCAATTGACGGGGCAGGGGCAGTTGACATCGGGATGGTCCGCCGATGGTTCACCACTGTCCCAATCCGGCAATCACGCGCTGGAGCCTCGCGTTGTCGCGGATTCAACCGGCAATGGCGTGCTCTTCTGGAGACGCGAAACTAGTGTCTCAAGCCTGTACGCGGTTTCGCTCCTCGGTCTTGGCGCCGGTGGAACCGGCCTTGCCGTGCCCATCGAGTTGGTCTCTGGTGCCCAGGACCTCGGGGCCATCGGCATCGCTCGTTCCGGAGCGCATGGAGTCCTGACCGCCTGGAGTGAACGCAAAGGTGGGAATTGGTCGGTGCGCGTGCAAAGAGTGGACCTTTCCAGCAGTGCGAGCCTCGCGTGGACCGCAGCCGGAGTACTCCTGCACGAAGGAACGGTTGGCAACAACGCTCCCGCGGTCCTGTCCGACGGCAACTCGGGGGCGGTCGTCGCGTGGGAGGACTACCGCACAGCCGATCAGGGCGACATCTATGTGTCGCGAGTCGATAGCTCAGGCAACAAGGCAGAGGGATGGCCCGAGAGCGGCCTTGCGGTCGCCAGCGGGACACGCGGCCAATTCGAGCCTCGACTGAAGCGTTCGAGCGATAGCGCTTCGATCGCGACCTGGCTCGACGAAGAAGAAGGCGGTAGCGGGATGTTTCTGCGATCACGCCGGGCGATGGCGGCTGCCCCGAAATTGATGTCATCGGTTGCTCGCCCCGGTCACGTGAGTTTGGTGTGGAAGGTGGGCGCGGTCACCGGCGTCGAGTTCCGCATTCTTCGGAGGCTCGGAAGCGAAGAATGGATGGACCTGGCCGAGGCTAGCCCGAACGATAGTTCACAGATCGTGTATCACGACAGGAGTGTTGCCGAGGGATCAGAAGTTGGATATCGAGTGCTCTCTCGGAGCGAGGACGTAGAGGCATACTCGGAGCCGGTTGTGATTCAGGTACCGGTGACGCCTGTTCGGCTTGCCCTGCGAAGTGCATGGGCGCGACCGGAACTGAACTTGATCCTCGTTAGTGTTGCCCTGCCGCGCGGACCTTCGCCGACCCTGGATCTCATTGATGTTGCTGGCCGTCGCGCGGTGCGCGAACGGCTCGAGACGCTGGAGCCCGGAGACCACACCCTGACGATGCGGGTTCCATCGCGCCTCGCCAGCGGCGTCTACTTCTTGCGGGTGGTCCAGGGCAAAGAGGCACTCAGCACCAAGGTCATCTACGTCAGATAAGTCCACTCGGTCACTCCCTGAGCCGTGAAGATATCGGAGGCCGTACGCATGCGCTGGCACCGCGTTTCGACTCACTCTCGTCTGAAACAGGTACTTCTCATGCTGCGGAGGGTGCAACCGCTCGGCCTTGCAGCCTTCTTGCTGATTGCCTTCACCCAGACAAATCAGGCTGCACAGCGGCGCCCGAGCGAACCGATACAAGCCACCTATGCGCCCGAAACGACGCTCTATGGCCCGACGACCTTCACGAAATACGGATCACCTTCGGTCTGGGTCGCCGCGAGCGATGAGTTCACGGCCGACACCATTGTGGGAAAGCGTTACCGCATCGAGGTGACGGTCGGAACCGGCATCACCGGTCTCCAAGTCTTCATCGATGACGAGCAATGGATCGCTCCGAATGACAGTCGGGTCCGCGAGTTCGATCTGGCCACCACAGGAACCCATACGATCGAAGTCATGCTCAAGGGGTCAAGCGGGTCTTCTGTCGATGTCAGCATCACGCGCGGGAAGGACCCCACATTCCTCGCATATGGGCCGCAGACCTTTGTCCGCACGCTGACCCCGCCGCAAGTGGACTCGGTGAGTTTCATGAAGCCGAATGTGGGCGAGTCGCAATACGTCATGCGTGCGATCAATGGATTCTTGACTGGATCCAACCGTACAACGAACGCCAACGTCAAACTGAATGGCTCGACGATCATGACGAGCCCCGGGGACTTCAAGACCACGATTGCCACGGTGACCAAGGACGTCTCGGTGATCGACACCAATTGGGTCAAGGTCACGAACTCCGGCACAGTCAACTCTAGGCTCACGCTGCAAGTGCGGGCAAAGGATGGCACTCCTCCTCAACTGAGCCTTGCAGAGCCTGACAGCGTCGATACCGCGTTCGTCAAGGATGACCGCGTACCCTTCACCGGATCGGTTGCGGACGAGACGCCGGGCTGGCTTACCATCACCGAAACCACTCCGTGGCTCACATCTTGGAGCCGGCCGTGGATCGAGACGCCCGGCGCTTTCAGCGACACAGTCACCCTCGGAAGCCAGGGCCGCCATAGGTTCCGTGTTCAGGCGGTCAACAGTGCCTCTCTTTCCACGAGGTACGAACCCTGGCTGGTTCTGGATACCGAGCCACCGACGCTGACGATCAGTGTTCCGGGAACAACGGTCGACTCGAGTTCTACCCTCACGATTTTGGGATCGTGGCGCGACTCGACGTTCACGACCGTGATGATTGACGGTGATACGGTGGGCACGGGGTATGGCGGCTCGATCTCCTACGGATACCCGTTGGACATCGGAATGAATCGGATTCGGTTTCGCGCCGTCGATCAGCTCGGCAACGAGACGGCGTTCACGCGGTTTCATCTCAGACTAACCGGGACCGAACGCGGCGGGCCGACCCTGACGCCGAGCGCGTTGATTGCAACGTCTATCCCGAGGTTCTACGACTCGATCCGCTTCTTGTGGGGTGCGAGCCCCGCTCTGCAAGAGGACATGGATACGACGCGCTTCGTGCCGAACCAGATCGCGGTCGTGCGGGGTCACGTCATCGGACGCGATTACGGACCGATGGCCAACGTCAAAGTGACGGTTCTCGGGCACGATGAGTTCGGCTCGACCCTCACCCGCAACGACGGCACCTTTGACCTGGCAGTGAACGGGGGCAGGCAGTACACGCTGCGATTCACGTGCCCCTCGTATCTCGAGGCTCAACGCAAGGTCACTGTGCCGATCAACGACTTCGCCATTGCGGAGGCGGTCGCACTCATCGGCGTTACGGCGCGGTACACGGACGTCAATCTCGACGCGCCCGTTGTGGCGCACAGCCGGTTTGCTTCTGATGCCAACGGCGATCGTGACATGCGATTCATCTTTAGACCCGGAACACGGGCAAGAGTCGTCAAGGCCCCCGGGGACACGCTGACCTTCCCCAAGATCCGCCTGCGAGCAACCGAGTACACGGTCGGTGGCGATGGGCTGGCGTCCATGCCGGGAGAGTTACCCCCCACGACGGCCTACACGTACTGCATCGACATCCGCACTGATCAGGCTGACTCGGTCGCCGCACTCGTGGGTGCGGCGGAACTCATGACGGCGTTGACAGACACGGTTGCCTGCTATCTGGGCAACTTCCTCCACTTGCCCGTCGGCACGTGGATGCCCCTGGGATTCTACGATCCGGACTCGGGCGTGTGGGTCGGTGCCTCTGACGGGGTGATCTTGAAGATCATCGGCAGCGAGCCCGGTGGCCTGATCGTCGACAGCAACGGCGATACGCTGCCGGATAGCCAGGCGAGACTCGACAGTCTCGGGATCACGTCGAACGAGTTGAGTCAGCTCGCAGGCGAATACGCCGTGGGGGACACGGTCTGGCGAGTCCGCATGACCCACTTCTCCAAGCCCGATGCGAACTGCAATATCGGCCTGCTGGGACTCTTGTCGCAGTACGGCAGTCGCGCGTGGCAGTTCATCCTCCGGCTCGTGAACCCATGCCTTGCCGAGGGCGCGTCAACAGTCGAGTGCGAGAGCCACGTCCTGCGAGATCGAATTGCCGTCGCTGGAACTCCCTTCTCGTTGAACTATCGGAGTGATCGCGCGCCGGGTGACCTCGCGACCAAGACGCTTCGCTTCAAACTCTTTCAAGGAAGTCCACCGCCCGACCTGGCTCGCGTCGTGGTCAGACTTGATGTCGCGGGTCGTCGGATCGAAACCGTCGAGAACAACCCAACGGCCCTGTCTGAAGCCACGGTCACGTGGGACGGAAAGGATGCCTATGGACGTCCGGTCGTCGGTTCCGTGTACGGCCGCCTCGGAGTCGGCTACCAGTACAAATTGTACATGTCGGGCGGAACTGGCTCGCGCTCCTATGGAAATCCGGCGGCCAGCGTCGGGGGAGGCCCAGTACGAGTTGGCGGCGAGCGCGACCTTGGCTTGATCGATTGGAGCTATCAGCGGGTCGTCCTGGGTGCGGCGGATGCATCGTCGTCGGGACTCGGTGGATGGACGCTGAGCCCCCATCACTTCTTCGATCCGAAGGGAACCGGGACGGTCTACTACGGTGATGGTTCCGTGCTTCCGGGCGATCGGCTTCCGCGGTTGATGTGGGTGGCTGTTGGAGATGGCAGCATTACCTGTTCAAGCCCTTGCGCAGACACGATTCCGGTGGCGGGAGCCATAACACATGTGAATCGCGGCATGGTCCGGGCTCCCGATGGATCCCTGATCATCGCCGATTGGCACCGGGGGTCGATTTATCGACTCGGTAAGGATCACCACCTGCATCGGATAGCCGGAACCAGTGTTAGAGGCGACTTTGGCCCGGAGGGGCCAGCGACATCGTGCAGAATTCCATTTATCACGGACATGGCGATAGCTCCTGATGGAACCATTTACGTTGCGTGCGAGGATGAAGCAAACAAGACCCTCAATCGGCTTATCTTCAAGATCACTGCCGATGGCGCCATTCGAAAGGTCATCGGAATTGGTGACCCAGGAACCTACGTAGGGGTTGGAGCGGGCGATGGTGGCCCAGTCACAGCGGCGCGTATTTCCATAGTCACGGCTATCGCCTGCGGGCCTGACGGAAGCGTGTTCTTCTCCGAGTACTGCTGTTCCAGCGGTGACGCGCAGATTAGGCGCATTACGCCGGATGGCTACATTCATCGATACGCGGGAGGCGGGGACACCACCCTTACACTGACCCCAATTCGTGCAACGAATGCCAGCCTCGTAGCCCCCAGTGGGATGATCGTGGACGGCGTAGGTAAGTTGTACTCGGTCGTGCCCGGAGGAGGAGGTAACAGCAATTTCATTTCGCGAATCAGCCCGGATGGAGCGATGGCTCTCATGCTGGTCAGCGGCACAGGTGGGCCAAACTCGATTGCACTCGCGCCCGAAGGCGGTTTCTATCTAGCACAAACAGGGACGCCTGCTGCCCCCAACGCGGGAGGCGTCTTCTTTCTGGACACTGATGGAAGCCTTTCGCAAATTGCCGGATTTGACGACCAGCCCGTCGGACATGGGAAACGCGCTATGAGCGGTTCACTCGAGGGCGCAAGCCGCATGCTTGTCAATGACGACGGCTCCTTCTATGTGGCGACCAAGGGCCGTGTATTACTTATCAGTCGCGGGATCAGCAACGGCATTGACCCGCAGTACAACATCCCGAGCGCTGACGGGTCAGTGATCGACGAATTCGATACGACCGGGCGGCACCTACGGACACGGGACGCGCTCACCGGGGCCATCCGATATTCGTTCCGCTACGACGCGGCAGGACGACTCGTGACGGTTCGCGACTTCAACGGCGACTCGACCATCATCGTGAGGAACAACACTACCGGAGCGCCCGAGTCGATCATCGGTCCCTTCGGCCAGACAACGACGCTTGGGATGGACGGTCCTTATCTGGGTTCCGCCTCGTTCAATGGACGCGAGATCACCCTGCACACTTACCAGCCCAACGAGGTCGGGGACGGTCTGCTGTACGAGTTGGTCGATGACGATCGACATCACGTCTACCACTATGACGATTTCGGACGCCTGGACGAGGACACCGACCCTGAATCCTTCACGTTGACGCTGGAACCCACAACGTTCGACATCGCAAACCAAACCTGGGAAACCGCCAAGAACAGCCTCGGTGGCCGCAGGACCGAGTACGACGTGACGACGACTATTGAGGGTAATCAGGAGCGCCGAGTCCGGGGGCCGGACGGGTTCGAGAGCGTGTTCACGGACAATGTCGATGGCCAACGGTCGATCAACAGCCCCGATGGCAGCGCACAGCGTCAGGAGATCACGGGTGATCCACGGCTCGGGATGCTCGCCCAGTACCCGTCCACGACCCGAGACTCACTGCCGAGCGGCGATGTGCGCATGGTGACCATGTCGAGAACCGTGGATGGTGGCTTCAATCCGCCGTCGGGAACGGGGACGTGGACCGAGAGCGTGAGGGTCAACGGCAAACCACCGTTGGTAAGGAGGTTCGCGAAGTCCGGTGGAGCGGTGGATACGCTGCAGGTGACAAGTCCCGAGGGCAGAATCGCCCGAACTGAAGTCGACACTCTCGGGCGCCCCATCACAGTGCTCCTGCCCGGAGTCGCGCCGGTGGAGTACACGCGGGACGGTCATGGTCGCGTGACCCACGTCGAGCAAGGCGCGCGGTACTGGGACTACGATTACGACAACTCTGGGCGCTTGGAGTCGGTGACCGACGCTCTGAGCCGGGTCACCGAGTTTCACTACGACGGCTCGGACCGTGACACGCTCCAAACGTTGCCGGGTGGGCGGTCAATTGGCTTGCGCTATGACGCCACCGGTAACCTGACGAGCATCCGCCCGCCGGGAAGGATGCCGCATGAGTTCGGCTACACGAAGACCGACCTCAACCGTCGTTACATGCCGCCGGCTCTCACGGGCGTGGACTCGACGGCGACTCGATACGAGTTCAACGGCGACCGTCAGTTAACGCGCGCGATTCGAGCCGATGGAAGTGTAATCAGCCTGGCGTACGACGCCACCAAGGCGCGCCTCGACAGCGTGACGGTCGCACGAGGGAAGCACGTACTCACGTACAGCGGATCCACCGGACAACTCAGCACGTTGGTTTCACCGGACACCGTCACCCTCACGTACGCCTACGACGGTCCTCTGGTCACCAGCGAGCAGTGGTCGGGAGCCATCCCCGGCGGCCAGGCGCGCGCCGTGTCCCGCGAGTATGACCTCGACTTCCGCCCGTTGGGAGAGACGGTGACCGGGACCTCGGCGGTGGCGTACGAATACGATGACGACGGGCTGCTCACGGCAGCCGGCGACCTCGTGATCCATCGGCGCGCGGAAGATGGCGCCATGGACAGCACACACGTATCCGGCGGCGGGGGCTCGATCGAGAGCAGCCTCGACTACGACCCCGACCACGGAGAACTGCGCAACCCGCGCTACGTTCACAACAGCCAAGGGGTGTTGTTCCAGCAAAGCCTTGAACGTGACGTGCTTGGTCGGATCACGCACGTAACAGAGTTGGCATTCGGGACCAGCCGTGAATGGCGCTACCGGTACGACGTGGCAGGACGGTTGTATGGCGCGCTGCTCGGCGTGGGCGGCGCGACGCCGGAAACATTGGCCACGTATTCGTACGACGCCAACGGAAACCGCACGCGAGTCGTGCACTTCTCGAGCAACACCCCGACGACCATCGACAGTGCCTACTACGATGCGCAGGATCGCCTGACGTCGTCCGGCACCACGCAGTTCGAGTACACCGCAGCGGGTGAATTGGTGCGGAGGATCGAGACCGGGGGTGACACGACGAGTTATGCGTACGATGCGCTCGGGAACTTGACTAGCGTGCGCCTCGACAACGGTGATTCGGTGAAGTACGTGGTGGATGGAGCCAACCGGCGAGTGGGTCGGAAACTCGGCGACGTGTGGACGAACGGATGGATCTACCAGAATGCCCTGCGGCCGGCAGCTGAACTTGACGCGAGCGGTGCGGTGCTCAATCGCTACGTCTACGGGGCGGACGGTTTGAGCCCGTCGTTGATGATTCGGGGTGGTGCGACCTATCGGGTCATCACAGACCATCTGGGCAGCGTACGCGGAATCGTGAACGTGAGTACCGGGGCCGTGGCGCAGAGTCAAACATGCGATCCCTGGGGAGTGCTGATCGCTTCGACTGGAACTGGGTTCCAATCGCTCGGATACGCCGGAGGTCTCGCAGATGCGGCAACCGGGCTGGTGCGATTTGGGGCGCGTGACTACGACGTACACGCCGGGCGGTGGACGGCAAAGGATCCAATTGGATTTCAGGGCAATACGGGAAATCTGTACTTTTACGTGGAAGGCAATCCGGTGAATCTTGCCGATCCGCATGGACTGAGTGGGACTGTCGACGCAATAGCTGGCTTTGGCGATGGAGTATCCCTAGGTCTGACTGATCGCCTCCGTTGTTCAGACGCCGATGCGGTCATAGACAAGAGTTCAGGCGCATATCGCGCTGCAAGGTCGCTCGGAACCGGATGGTTCGGGGCAACGCTCACTGTCGCTGCTTTCGTACCGGCTGCTGGTGGCTCCGTATTTTGGACGGGTACCGGTGCACTTGAAAAAGCGACCGAGTTCGCCGCGACAAATGGCGCAAGCATCCTCACAACAACGATAGGCGGTCGAATCCTTCAGTCAACGCTTGGAGACTCGAGATCGGCCTTGTCACAAGCAATATGGGACGCCGGTTCTGCTCTCTATGCGCTCAATACCTCGAAAATAGCAGGCATTGTATACGGGGCTAGTGTTCGCGTTGACGGCACCTACAACAAAATAGAGGCGCCGATCTTGCGCTTTATGGGATTGCTCAAATAAGACGGCTCCCAGGTCTCCGTAAAGACAGGCACTTGAGCCATATCTCACTCAAGAAGAGGCTCCAATTGAAATGGCTGAGAAAATTGATGCCACACGATAAGAGTGAGGTCAAAATACGAATCAATGGCCGCGCTGGAGTTACATTCACTCGTGGAAATCGCAAACTCACTATAGACGGCGAGCCACTACGAAGTGGCGTACAACTTCTATGGGTCCGAGAGAAGCCATCTTGGCAACCACCATCCATTCCCGCAAAGCCAACTGATGACGAGTGGGAAGAGGTGCTGGCGATCGTCACGCGACACTTTGCGAAAAGGGGTTGGAAGCTTGAGATCGATCGAGAGCATTAATTAGGCAGTGGCGTAACGGTTTCGGATGATCCAGCCTCACCGATGAATTGAGTCTGTGCCCTTCTCGACGAGCTGCCGCTCGATGCCTTGTCTTTGCTTTGAGCTTGCTGGCGTAGCGCCCGGTCCAACTTCATTCAACTAAGGCTCGAAGAGGTCAATTTTGAACCGGAACCGGTCCCACATCTCGAATCTCGTCGTCAGCCAATGACGCGTCGCGTCGCCATTCTCGGCGCCACCGGACTGGTCGGCCGCACGATGCTGGCGCTGCTCGAAGAGCGCGGATTTCCGGTCGAGCGCCCGCGCCTACTCGCGAGCGATCGCGCGGCGGGACGCACGATCCGCTTTCGCGGCGCCGAGCTGCCGGTAGAGCCGGTCGGTCCCGCATCGTTCGACGGCATCGATCTCGCGCTGTTCGCTTCAGTGAACGCGGTCAGCGAGCAGTGGGCGAAGGCCGCGAACGCGGCCGGGGCGCGCGTGGTCGACAACAGCAGCGCGTTCCGCTACCACGACGAGATCCCGCTGGTGGTGCCGGAGGTCAACGCGCACGAACTCGATGCGCGCCCGATGCTGGTCGCGAATCCCAACTGCTCGACGATCGCGATCGTGCTGCCGCTCGCGGCACTCCATGCCGCCGCGCGCCTGCGGCGCGTCGTGGTCTCCACGTATCAGTCGGTATCGGGGGCGGGCAGCGAAGCGCTCGACGAACTCGAGAGCGGCGTGCGTGCGGGGCTCGACGGCGATCCGCCCGCGCGCGCGAACGGGCTCGCGCCGTTCGCGTTCAACGTGGTGCCGCACATCGATCGCTTCGAGGACAACGGCTACACGCGCGGGGAGATGAAGATCGTGTGGGAGACGCGCAAGATCCTCGGCCTGCCCGAGCTTCCGGTCACGGCGACCGCGGTGCGGGTTCCGGTGCGGGTCGGCCACAGTGCGGCGGTGTGGGCGTCGTTCGAACGGCCGGTCGATCCCGACGAGGCGCGGGCGCTGTGGCGCGCGTTCCCCGGAATCGACGTGGTCGACGATCCCGCCGCGAACATCTATCCCACACCACTCGCGGTCGCGGGACGCGATCCGGTGCTGGTCGGTCGCGCGCGCCGCGATCTGACCGATCCCAACGGCCTCACGTTCTTCGTCGTCTCGGACAACCTTCGCAAAGGTGCTGCGCTGAACGCGGTTCAGATCGCCGAGGTGCTGTGCCGTGAGAGCGTGAAGACGTGAGCGCGTCGATCGCGATCGATCCGATGACGAAGCCCGCGTCGAACGTTACGGGCGGCGATGTTTCGCACGCGCGTCCCGGCGACGTGCCGCGCGCGAGTGGAATCGACCGCGCGTCGGCGCTGGGTTCGGTGCTGCTCGGAACACTCGCGGCTTCGATGGTCGCCGGACGCTTCGAAACCGCGGGGCTCGCGATTGCGGTCGGGTGGTGTGCCGCCGTCGGCGCGGGAGCTCGGTGGCCGCGCGGCCCATGGTTCGTCGCACTCGGATGGGGCGCGGGGCTCGCGATCCTCTTGAACCTCTACTTGTTGAGCGGCCCGACGCTGCCGCTACCGCGGCTGTTCGGCGCGCCGGCGACCGAGGCGGGACTCGCGAAGGGCGTGTTGCTCGCCGCGCGTCTGCTGGGTGCAGCGATCGCGCTCCACGGACTGCGTGCCGCGTGGCCGGGCGAGCGCGCGGCGGACGAGCTCGCCTCGCGGTTGTCGGGGCTCGAACGGATCAGAGTCCGCCTCGGGCCGGTGCGCGCGATGATCGCGCTCGCGCTGCGCTTCGCGCCGATGCTGGCTGCGGAGCACCGCCGCATGGTCCGGCTTCAAGATTTGCGCGCCGGTGGTTCGCCGCGCACGCTGCGCGAACGTTTCGAACGGATGCGCGCGGTCGTGATCCCCACCGTCGTCGCTTCGATCGAAACCGCGGAACGCGTCACGCTCGGACTCGAGGCGCGGCATTACCGTATGCGCGCGGTGCCGCGGTCGCGCGGCGGCCTCATGGCGGCCCTCGCGGGCTGGCTCGTGTTCGGCGTCGTTCTGCTATGGCGGGGGTGAATGCAGGTGTTCCGTCTGCGCGTCGCCTACGACGGCACCGCGTTCCACGGCTGGCAGGTTCAGCCGGGGTTGCGCACGGTGCAAGGTGAACTGATGACGGCACTCGCCGAAGCGCTCGAAGCTCCGTGCCCGACTCTGCATGCGGCCGGACGCACCGATGCCGGCGTGCACGCGCGCGGGCAGGTGGTGTCGTTCAAATCCGACACGTCGCTGCCGTTGCGCGCGTTCGCGCCGCGCATCAATCGAGCGCTTCCGCGTGACGTGCAGGTGCTCGAAGCGCACGTCGCAGCGCCCGGATTCCACGCGCGGCATTCGGCGCGCGCACGGCGCTACGCCTACCGCCTCGCGCGGCGTGACGACGTGCTCCTCGCGCGCCACGCGTGGTGTCCGCGGCGCCCGATCGATGTGCCGGCGCTGGAGCGCGCGACGCGGGCGCTCGAAGGCACGCACGACTGCTCTTCGTTGCGCTCCGCCGGCAGCGGCCCCGCGAATCCGGTGTGCCGGATCGTGCGCGCGTCGTGGTCGGCGTGGGAGGAAGGCGTGCGGCTCGACATCATCGCGGACCATTTCCTCTATCATATGGTGCGCAACGTGGTCGGCACCGCACTCGCCGTCTCGCGTGAGCCGGATCCCGCGGCCGCAATGCGCGCGGTGATCGCGGCGCGCGCCCGCGCGAGCGCGGGTCCCACGGTTCCGCCGAACGGTCTGGTGCTGGAGCAGGTGTTCTACGAAGGGGAGGCGGTGGAATGAAGCGGCGTCATGCGATCGCCCTGTTCATCTCCGGCATCGCGCTCGGTGGTGCGATCGCGGTCGGCGTGGTGCAGGGCCGCCGTCCGGAGCCGGGTGTGCGGCGCGCGGATGCTGAAGCCAGCATCCCGGCCAGCCGCCGCACCGCGATCGTCACCGCGGCCGAGCGCGTGAGCCCGGCCGTGGTCTCGGTCAGCGTGATCACGCGCGTGGTCCGGCAGGATCCGTTCGCGGGCATGCTGCGCGATGAGTTCTGGGATCGCTTCTATCCGCCGATGGAATACCGGGAGCGCATCCCCGGCCTCGGTTCCGGCGTGATCGTCGGCTCCGATGGCACGGTGCTCACGAACGAGCACGTGATCCGCAACGCGGAGACCATCACGGTGACCCTGAGCGACGGGCGCCAGCTGCCGGCGAAGCTGCTCGGCGCGAGTCCCACGTATGACCTTGCGGTCCTGCAGGTGAGCGGCCCCAAGATTCCGGTCGCGCCGCTCGGCAACAGCGACCAACTCGTCGTCGGCGAATGGGCGATCGCGATCGGCAATCCGTTCGGGTTCCTGCTCACCGACACGCAGCCGACGGTGACGGCCGGCGTGGTGAGCGCGATGCACCGCGACGTGAAGTCGGAAGCGACCGAGACCGGCGTCTACAAGAACATGATCCAGACCGACGCGGCGATCAATCCCGGCAACAGCGGCGGCCCGCTCGTGAACGGTGACGGCGAGGTGATCGGCATCAACGCGTTCATCTTCACGAAAGGCGGCGGCTCGCTCGGCATCGGGTTCGCGATCCCGATCAATCTTGCGCGGCGCATCCTGGAAGAGATCCGCACCTACGGCCGCGTGCGCGCGGCGTGGCCCGGCATGCAGGTGCAGCCGATCACCGTGATGATCGCGCGGCGGCTCGGCTTCACGGATCTCGCCGGGCTCGTCGTCACACGCGTGGACCCCAACGGTCCGGCCGCCACTGCGGGGGTTCGGGTCGGCGATCGCGTGCGCAGGGTGAACGGTCAGACGATCCAGTCGGTCGACGATGCGCAGAAGAGCATCTACGGCGCATCCGTGGGCGATCGCCTGCGCTTCACGCTCGAACGCGCGGGCAAGACGATCGAGGCGAACGTCACACTCGCCGAAGCTCCGGGCGGAGGCACGCGGTGATCGAGCGTTATTCGGGCCCCGAGATGCGCGAAGTCTGGAGCGACGAAGCGCGTCTCGCCGGCTGGCTGGAGGTCGAACTCGCGGCGACCGCGGCTCGCGAAGCGCGCGGCGAAGTGCCGGCCGGCACGGTCGAGCGCATCCGCCGATCGGCGCGCGTCGATCCCGCACGCATGCTCGCGATCGAGGCCGAGGTGCATCACGATGTGATCGCGTTCCTCTCGATGCTCGCGGAGTCGGTGGGTGACGACGCGCGACATCTGCACGCGGGGATGACGTCGTCGGATCTCGTCGACACGGCACTCGCGCGGCAGATCGTCGCGGCGGGGCGCGTGCTCCAAGGCTCAATCGCGCGCGCGCGCCGCGCGGCGTGGAAGCTCGCGCAGGACCACCGCCGCACGCCGATGGTCGGCCGCACGCACGGCATTCACGCCGAGCCGATCACGTTCGGCCTCAAGTGCCTGGTGTGGAGCGAAGAGCTGGGCCGCGATCAGGCGCGTCTGGCCGCGGCGCTCGCGGACTGCGCGGTGGGCAAGTTCTCGGGTGCGGTGGGCACGCTGGTTCATCTCGACGCCGCGATCGAGACCGATGCCCTCAAGCGGCTCGGCCTCACGCCGGAGCCGGTCGCCAATCAGGTGGTCCAGCGCGACCGTCACGCAGCACTTTTGTGCGTGCTTGCGGTCACGGCGGGCACGCTCGACAAGATCGCACTCGAAATCCGTCATCTGCAGCGCACTGAAGTCCGCGAGGCCGCAGAACCGTTCACGAAGAAGCAGAAGGGATCCTCGGCGATGCCGCACAAGCGCAATCCGATCCGCAGCGAACGCATCTGCGGTCTCTCGCGGTTGGTGCGTGGCTACGCGCACGCCGGGCTCGACAATCAGGCGCTGTGGCACGAGCGCGACATCAGCCACTCGTCGGTCGAGCGCGTGATCCTGGCCGACGCGTTCCTGGTGCTGGACTTCATGGCCTCGGAGACCAGCTATGTCCTCGAAGGCCTGCAGGTGAGCCCGGAGAACATGCTCCGCAATCTCGAGTCGGGCGGCGGACTCGTGTTCTCACAACGGGTGCTGCTGGCGCTGGTCGATGGCGGACTCGAGCGCGATCAGGCGTATGCGATCGTCCAGCAGCACGCGATCGCCGCACTCGAGGGTGGACCCGCGTTCGATGCCGCACTCGGTTCCGACCCGCGCGTCACGGCGGTGCTCGCGCCGCAGGCGCTCGCCGAGTGCTTCGCGTACGAGCACTATCTAAAGAGCGTAGACGTGCTGTTCGCGCGCGCTGCGGTGCCCGCGTGACCGTGCTCCCGGAAGCGCCGTTCGCCTACTCGCTCGAGGACGCGCGGAATCCGGCCGCCGTGTCGCTCGCGTTGCGCGCGCGCGGCGTGATGCTCGATGCGGAAGAAGTCGTGCTGCTGCCGCAACTCCTCGGTCGTCCGCCGCTGTGGGCTGAGGCGGTGCTGTTCGGAATCCTGTGGAGCGAGCACTGCTCGTACAAGTCGACGCGGCATCTGCTGAAACGGCTGCCGACCCAGGCCCCGCAGGTCGTGATCGGCCCGGGTGAGGACGCGGGTGTCGTGGCACTTCCTGCACCGTGCCAGGATCTGGTGCTGGTGATGGCACACGAGAGCCATAATCATCCGAGCCAGGTGCTGCCGGTCGAAGGTGCCGCTACCGGCGTGGGCGGCATCGTGCGCGACGTCGTGTGCATGGGCGCCACGGTGACCGGCGTGATGGATGCGCTGCGGCTCGGTGATCCGCGTTCCGGTGTGGCCACGCGCGACATCACGCGTGGCGTCGTGCACGGCATCGCCGACTACGGCAATGCGCTCGGCGTTCCGAATCTCGGCGGCGACGTGTACTTCGACCGGCGCTTCGATGCGAATGCGCTGGTCAACGTGATGGCGGTCGGCATCGCGCCGCGAGACGGTGTTCTGCGCAGCCGCGTTCCGGAAGGCCCCGGCGTATGGGTGTTCGTTCTGGTCGGCAAGCCGACCGACGACAGTGGATTCGGCGGCGCCGCGTTCGCCTCGGAGAATCTCGACGACGACGATCGCCGCGGAGCGGTTCAGCTTCCGGATCCGTTCTTGAAGCGCGCGCTCAATGTGGCGAACGACGCCGCGTTCGCACGCATCCGCGAGCGTGGCGTGCCTGCGGGGTTCAAGGACCTGGGCGCGGGCGGCGTCGCGTGCGCGACCAGCGAGATGGCCGCGGCCGGCGGACGGGGCGCGGACATCGTGCTCGATGATGTGCATCGCGTGGAGCGAGCGGTGGCGCCTGAAGTCTTGTTGTGCGCGGAGACGCAGGAGCGCTACTGCTGGGCAGTGCCCGAGGACTTCGCGGAGGAACTGGCGGCGATCTACAACGTCGAGTTCGCGCTCGGCGAAGTCCATCCGGGCGCGGGCGCGCGCGTGATCGGCCGCGCCACCGAAGCCATGCGCTACCGCGTGACATGGGGCGGCGAGGTCTTGGTCGATTGCCCGGTTGAGGCCATCACCGCCGGACGACGCGCGCCACGCACCGCGCGCCGCCGCGCCCCGGCAGCACCTCGCAAACTGCGCCGCCAGCATCCGGAGCTGCGCGGCGCCTTGCTGCAGATGCTCGGCTCGTACGCGGGCGGCTCACGCGAGTATCTCTACCGCAGCTACGACAGCGAGGTGCAGGCACGCACGTGGCTGCGTCCCGGCGAAGGCGACGCCGCGGTGTTCGTACCCGCGCCGGGACGCGCACTCGGCATCGCGCTCGCGGTTGGCGGCAATCCGTACTGGTGCGAGTCCGATCCCGAGCTCGGCGCGCGCCACGCGGTCGCCGAGGCGGCGCGCAACGTGGCGTGCGTGGGGGGCAGGCCGTGGGCGCTGACCGACTGCCTCAACTTCGGCAGCCCCGACGACCCCGAAGTGATGGGCGACTTCGAAGCGACGATCGAGGGACTTTCAGTGGCCGCGGAATCGCTCGGGGGCCTCGCGAGCGCGGGAGCGGTGCTGCCGTTCGTGAGTGGCAACGTGAGCCTCTACAACCAGACCGGCGCGCGCGCGATTCCGCCGTCGCCGATCGTGATGTGCGCGGGTGTGGTGCGCGATCCGCTCGCGTGTGTCGGGCAGGCGGTGTCGCGCGCGGGCGCGTTCTTGGTGCTGGTCGGCGAGCCGCGCGACGAGCTGACCGGTTCGCTCTACGTGCGCGAGGTGCTGGGCGAATCGAACGGCGGCGCACCGCCGTCGCTCGACCTGCCGCGCGAAGCGCGGCTCCAGGAACTCGCGGTGCTCGCCGCCGAAGGACGCTGGGTGCGCGCGGCGCACGACGTTTCGGACGGCGGACTCGCGATGACGCTCACAGAGATGCTGCTCGCGGCGGCCCCGGAGTTGGGGCTCGGACTCGATATCGAGCTCGACCCGCTCGAATCGCCGGCACCCGCGGCGCTCTTCAGCGAGCGCCCGGGCATAGTGTTCGAAGTGCCGGTCGAGCGCGCGGCGCGGCTCTATCAGGCCGCACGGGATCGCCAGTTGCTGGCGTGGCCGCTCGGCACCGTCACGGCGTCGGGATCTCTGCGGGTGCATACTCCGGAATCGGGCACGCTCGAATGGACGGTCGCGGAGCTGCGGGCCGCATCGGCCGCGCCGCTGCGCCGGCTGTGGAACGAGGAGATCGAATGAAGCGTGGTGCTTTCGGACGCTCTCGGGGACTTGAACGGCGTCCACGTGACGCTCGCGAATTCGGTGTCTCGTGAGCCCGCCGACGGTCGCCGTCCTCCAGTTTCCCGGGGTCAACTGCGAATCGGAAACTGTGCGCGCGCTCGAACGTGTGGGGCTCGCGGCGGAAGTGTTCCGCTGGAAGCGCCCGCCGCACGAACTGCGCGCGTTCGACGCGTACGTGCTGCCGGGTGGATTCTCGTATCAGGATCGCGTGCGGGCCGGTGCGCTGGCGGCCAAGGATCCGCTGGTCGATGTGCTGGCGGAGGCGGCAGAACGCGGCGCGCCGGTGCTCGGAATCTGCAACGGGGCGCAAGTGCTGGTCGAGTCGGGACTGGTGCCGGGCGGCGACACGGTGGAACTCGCACTGGCGCGCAACCGGATGCCCGATCGCTCGGGATACTACGCGCGCTGGATCTACGTGCGGACCGAACGCTCGGCGTGTGTGTTCACGCGCCATCTCGCGCCGGGCACGGTGCTGCCGATGCCGGTCGCGCACGGCGAGGGCCGGTTCGTGGGGGAGGCCGGACGCATGGCAGTACTCGCGGATCGCGGCCAGGCGCCGCTGCGCTATTCGGATTCCAATGGCCAAGTCGCGACCGAGTTCCCCGCGCTCCCGAACGGCGCTGAAGTTTCGGCCGCGGCCGTGTGCAACGCGCGGGGCAACGTGCTCGCCATCATGCCGCACCCCGAGCGTGCGCAGGATCTGGGTGCGGTGTGTCGCTCGATCGCCGGCGAGTGGGCCGAGCGGCGGACCCGGCTCGCCGCGGGCAATCCCGGACCCGAGGACGGTCCGGGACTCGAATTGTTCCGCGGCCTCGCGCAATACTTGAAGGGATCGAAATGACCACGACTCCCGTACGACGGACGCCGATGCGCGTGGCTCAGGCCTGGATCTCACTCCATGCTGAGGACCCCGAGGCGGTGTCCGCGCTTGCGGTCGCGCGCTCCCGGCTTGCAGTGGGAGATGAGATCGTCGCCCTGACTCGATTGCGGCTCATCGAGTTGCGAGGCCCGCTTCCGACGCGGCCGCGACTCGAGCGGCTGCTGCACGGCTCGATCCAGTTCTACAATCCTCACAAGGAGCGCTGCGAAGTGCGCACCAACGCGCGCGAGGCGGGACCTGCGAAGCCTGGGCAGCACGTGGTGGTCGTGACCGAGCGCGACGGCGAACGCCGCCCCGCCGCGGAACGCTGGTGGCTCCACGAGACCGGCTCGCGCATCGAAGTGCGTGAGGGCGTCGCGTGGCGGATCGAGATCGCTCCCGGTTCGAAGTTCGTGCTCGACGATCTCGTCACCGTGCGCGACCGGCGCCACGGCCTGCTGTGCCATCCGCGATCGCAGGAGGCGCGCGTGGCTTCGGGTCGCATCCCGCTGCCGTGGATCAGCCCGCCGCTCGCAGACGGCGTCGAAGGTTCCGTGGTGAGCCCGCCGCGGAACCCAAGCGTAGAACGGAGTGTCGCATGAGCGGCTGGTCCCCCGAGAAGACGTGGCGCGAAGAGTGCGGCGTGTTCGCCGCGATCGGCGTGCCGAATGCGGCCGAGGTGACGTGCCTCGGACTCCATGCGCTCCAGCATCGCGGGCAGGAGGCGGCCGGCATCGTATCGTGCGATGCCGAGGGCGAGTTCCGGACGCACAAGGGCATCGGCCTGGTCTCCGACGTGTTCGACGATGTGGAGATCGCGAAGCTCCCGGGCTCCGTCGCGATCGGACACAATCGCTACTCGACCTCGGGCAGCCTCACGCGCGAGAACACGCAGCCGCTCGGCGTCGTCTACCGGGGCGGGCCGCTCGCGCTCGCGCACAACGGCAACCTCGTCAACGCGCGCGAGGTGCGCACCTCACTCGAAGCCGCGGGCTCGATTTTTCAGACCACGCTCGACACCGAGATCTTCCTGCACTTGATGGCGCTCTCGGGCCATGACGAGCCCGGCGACGCGCTGATCGAGGCGGCAAACCAGGTGCGCGGCGCGTACTCGCTGGTGGTGTTGACGCGCGACGCGGTGTTCGCGCTGCGTGACCCGAACGGATTCCGACCGCTGTGCATCGGCCGGCTCGGTGACGGTTACGTGGTCGCGAGCGAAACCTGTGCGCTCGATCTGGTCGCGGCCGAATTCGTGCGCGACGTCGAGCCCGGCGAACTGGTGCGCATCGACCGGCACGGCATGCGGTCGCGCCGCGCGATGGCCGCGGCGCGTCCGCTGCGCCAGTGCATCTTCGAACACATCTACTTCTCGCGCCCCGACAGCGTCGTGTTCGGCACCACGGTCGACCGCGTCCGGCGGCGGATCGGGCACCGGCTCGCCGAGGAGCATCCGGTCGACGCCGACGTCGTGATCTCGGTGCCCGACTCGAGCAACTCGATTGCGCTCGGCTACAGCGAGAAGTCCGGGATCCGCTTCGAGCTCGGGCTGATCCGCAATCATTACGTGGGGCGCACGTTCATCCAGCCGCAGCAGAGCGGGCGCGATTCGAGCGTGCGCGTGAAGTTCAATCCGGTGCGCGAGATCCTCGCGGGCAAGCGCATCGTACTGGTCGACGATTCGATCGTGCGCGGCACCACGAGCCGCAAGCTGGTCCGGATGCTCAAGAAGAACGGGGCGCGCGAGGTGCACTTTCGCATCGGATCGCCGCCGGTCACGCATCCGTGCTTCTACGGCATCGACACGCCGAGCCGCGGGGAGCTGATCGGCGCGCTCAAGAGCCCGGAGGAGATTCGCGAGTACCTGGGCTCCGACTCGATCGGCTACCTGTCGCTCGAGGGTCTGCTCGCGTGCGAGCAGGAGGGTGGCCAGTTCTGCACGGCGTGCTTCACCGGCAACTATCCCGTCGCGGTCGATCCCGGCGCGAGCAAGCTGTCGATCGAGAACCTCCACCGCAAGGGAACCGCGCTCGGCGTCTGATCCGCGTTGCAGCCCGGGGCTTGACACTGCGAAGGGCGGCTTCCTAGTGTGCGGGGTTCGACCGCGCCGCACGTGCTCCCGGGGAATGCCATGGCTCTCGAAGATCTGATCCGCCAGCGCCGCGAGAAGATTCTGAAGTGGCGCGAACTCGACATCCCGCCCTACGCGTATTCATGGGCGGTGACGCATCACGCCGACGAGCTGATCGCGCGCGGCGACCAGGTCACTCAAGAGCTGGGCGACGTCGTGCGCGTCGCGGGGCGGCTCCTCACGATGCGCGGCCACGGCAAGGCCGGCTTCGCCCACCTGCTCGATGGTTCGGGCAAGATCCAGCTCTATTTCAAGGGCGATCACCTGCTGGAGCAGTTCCACGCCTACGAGCTGCTCGACGTCGGCGACTGGATCGGCGTCGAGGGCGCGCTGTTCCGCACGCGCACCGGCGAGATCACGATCCGCGTCGATCGTTTCGAGCTGCTCGCGAAGTCGCTGCGCCCGTTGCCCGAGAAGTTCCACGGCTTGAAGGATCCCGAGACCCGGTTCCGCCAGCGTTATGCCGATCTGTTCATGAACCTCGAGGTGCGGGAAGTGTTCCGCAAGCGCGCGCGGCTGATCGCCACGCTGCGCGCGGGACTCGATGCGCGCGACTACCTCGAGGTCGAAACCCCGGTGCTGCAGCCGCTCTACGGCGGCGCGTTCGCGCGTCCGTTCGTGACCCAGCACAACGCGCTCGACATCGATCTCTATCTGCGGATCTCGAACGAGCTCTACTTGAAGCGCCTGATCGTCGGCGGGCTCGAGCGCGTCTACGAATTCGCGCGCGACTTCCGCAACGAAGGCATGGACCGCACGCACAATCCCGAGTTCACGATGCTCGAGTTCTATCAGGCGTTCGCCGACGTGTCGGACATGATGGCGCTGACCGAAGCGCTGTTCGTCGCGGCGGCCGAGCGCGTGTGCGGGAGCGTGAAGACGTCCTACCAGGGTACGCCGCTCGACTTCACGCCGCCGTTCCCGCGCGTCTCGATGCTGGACTCGGTGAGCGAGAAGGTCGGCGAGAGCGTGCACGACCTCGATCGCGCGCAGCTCGAGCGGCTCGCCGAGGCGCGCGGCATCGGCGTGCGCCCGGGCACCGGAGCGGGCGGGCTGCTCGATGCGCTCTTCAGCGAGCTGGTCCAGCCCGAGCTCGTGAATCCGACGTTCGTCGTCGACTATCCGGTCGAGACGTCGCCGCTCGCGCGCGTGAGCCGGACGAATCCCAAAGTGGTCGAGCGCTTTGAGCTGTTCGTCGCGGGGATGGAGCTCGCGAACGCCTTCTCGGAGCAGAACGATCCCGACGCGCAGCGCCAGGCGTTCGAGGCCCAGGTCGGACGGCGCGACCAGGGGGACGAAGAGACTCAGCCGATGGATCTCGACTACGTGCGCGCGCTCGAGTACGGCATGCCGCCGACCGGCGGGTGCGGCATCGGGATCGACCGCATGGCGATGATCCTCACCGACTCGCGCTCGATCCGCGACGTGCTGCTGTTTCCGGCGCTGCGTCCGGAGGAGGGCGTGCGCGAAGTCGATGACGACGAGGTCGTGCAGGCGGTGGTCGACATGCAGGCGGAAGGCGGTCCCGTGGTTCCGCCGGAAGCGCCGGCGAACGATCCCGCCACTACCGTGAAGGCGGTGTCCGAATCCGTCGTTGCCCCGACGAAAGGCCGCCCGCAGGCTCGATGAACCTACCGCTCTGGATCGCCGCCCGCTATCTGCGCACGCGCCGGCACAGCGGTTTCATCACGCTGCTCACGGGAATCTCGATCGCCGGTGTGGCCCTCGGCGTGACGGCACTGCTCACGGTGCTCGCGGTGATGAACGGCTTCGAGAACGAGATCCAGTCGCGGATCGCGGGAACCGATGCGCACGTGATCCTGCTCGGTCAGAGCGCCTCGGGCATCGAGCAGGTGGGACCGGTGCTCGAGCGCGTGCGCGCGCAGGAGGGCGTGGTCGGCGTCGCGCCGTTCACCTACGTGAAGGCGATGGTGTTCCGCGAAGGCCAGACCGAGGGCATGGTCGTCAAAGGTGTCGACCTCGCGAGCGAGCGCAAGGTGACCACGATCGGCGACCACATCGATCCGCCGCTGGATTCGATCCCGCGCGTCACCGCCGAAGGGATGCCGGGCATCGTGCTGGGCTCGGAGCTCGCGGCCCGGCTCGGCGCGCGTCTCGGCCAGCCGGTGGCGTTGGTCACGCTGAGCGGGGCACCGCAGTCGGCGTTCGGCTACGCGCCGCGCATCAAGCAGTTCCGCCTGGTCGGAATCTTCACCTCGGGCCTCTACACGTACGATTCGAGTTTCGGCTTCACTTCGATCGGCGCCTCGCAGGAGTTCTTCCAACTCGGAAATGCGGTCACCGGCATCGAGATCAAGCTCGCCGACATGTTCGAAGCACCGCGCATCGCGGGGGAGTTGCTGCGCGCCTCGGGCCGCACCGACCTGCGCTCCAACAACTGGATCGAGCTCAATCGCAACCTGTTCACGTGGATGAAGCTCGAGAAGGCGGTGATGTTCGTGATCCTGGCACTGATCATCCTGGTGGCCGCGTTCAGCATCGTCTCGACGCTGTTCATGGTGGTGATCGAGAAGCGCCGCGACATCGGGGTGCTGAAGAGCATGGGGGCGTCGCCTTCGATGGTGCGGCGTGTGTTCCTGTTCGAGGGGCTTCTGATCGGAGGCTCGGGCGTCGGAATCGGCGTCGCACTCGCGGCCGCGCTGATCGCGGTGCTCCAGCGCTACCCGTTCGTGCGCCTGCCGGGCGATGTCTACTTCATCGAACGGCTGCCGGTGCGGCCCGAAGCCGGGGATTTCGCCGCGGTGATCGTGGCGGCGTTGATCCTGTGTCTGGTCGCGGCCCTCTACCCGGCGTGGCGGGCCTCGCGGCTCGATCCGGTCGACGCCATCAGGCGGCAGACATGAGTGCGTCTCGCACGATGGGCTCATCCGAAGGCGCCCGGGGGCCGATACCGGACTCGGAGATCGTTCTCGAGGCGGCGGGCGTGGGCAAGTCCTATCCCTCACCGACCGGCACGCTTCCGGTGCTGATCGGGGTCGATCTCGAGGTCCGGCGCGGCACGATGGTCGCCGTGCTCGGAACTTCGGGTTCCGGCAAGAGCACGCTCCTGAACATACTCGGGACATTGGATACGCCGGACACTGGAACCGTGACCGTGCGCGGGCAACGCATCGACCGCATGAACGAGCGATCGCTGGCGGCGTTCCGCGCGCGCCATCTGGGGTTCGTGTTCCAGTTCCATCATCTGCTTCCGGAGTTCACCGCGGAGGAGAATGTGATGATGCCGCTGCTGATCGCCGGGGCCGAGATGGAGGACGCGCGCACGCGTGCGCGCGCCACCCTGATCGCCGCCGGACTCCCGCAGCGCTGGGAGCATCTCCCCGCAGAGTTGTCGGGAGGCGAAGCTCAGCGGGTCGCGGTGGCCCGGGCGCTGGTCGCGGAGCCGGGACTGGTGCTCGCCGACGAGCCGACCGGCAACCTGGATCTGAAATCGGCGGCGGCGCTGCACGAGACGCTGGCGACGCTGGCGCACGAGCGGCATCAGACGTTTGTGGTCGTGACTCACAATGATAGGCTCGCGGCGCTCGCGGACCGCGTGCTCGTTCTCGAGGCTGGCCGGCTCATGCCGGCGTGAGGAGACATCGCGCACATGGTGTGTCAGGTATGCGGCAAGAACCCGGCGACGGTCCACTTCACGGAGATCCACGACAATAAGATGTCGGAGATCCACGTGTGCGACCGGTGCGCGGAGGAGCGCGGACTCCAGGCAGCGTCGAAGAAGGGCAAGTTCGACATCGCCGATCTCCTCGCGGGCATGGTCGACGGCATGACCTCGACCGAGGAGGAGCGCGTCGGCAGCGTGCAGTGCCCGCGCTGCGGGCTTCTGTACTCCGCCTTCAAGGAAACCGGGCGGCTCGGATGCGCCGAGTGCTACACCGCCTTCCAGTTCCAGCTGCGCCCGTTGCTGCGCCGGATCCACGGCGACACGCGCCACCGCGGCAAGGCGCCGACCCGCGACGGCGTCGGTGCGAACCGCTCGCGCCAGATCCACCGGCTCCATGACGAACTGCAGCGCGCGGTCGAGCGCGAGGAGTTTGAACACGCCGCCTCGATCCGCGACGAGATCCGCCGCCTCGAAACCGAGCAGCACGCGACCCCTGCGAACCCGGAGGCGAGAACGTGAGCGAGCCCGGCGGCAACTCCATGGATCATCCGATCGACATGCTGCTCGCGACCCCGAGCCCGTGGTTGCTGGGAGAGGGGCCGCACGCCGACCTCGTGCTCAGCACCCGCATCCGGCTCGCGCGCAATCTTCAGAGTGTTCCGTTCACCCATCGCGCCCGCGAAGAACAGCTCCAGGGCGTGCTGGTCAGCGTCTCCAAGGCCGCGAAGCAGTCCGCGTCGTTCCAGGGCGGCTCGTTCCTGCGCATGAACGAGATCACCGCCGTCGAGCGCCAGATCCTGGTCGAGCGACGGCTCGTGAGCCATGAACTCGGCGACGGATCCAAGCCGCGCGGCATCGTGATCGCCGATCAGGAACGCCTGTCGCTGATGATCAACGAAGAGGACCATCTGCGTCTTCAGGCGATGACGCCGGGCTTCCAGCTCGCCGAAGCGTGGTCGCGCGCCGACGCGGCCGACGACGAACTCGATCCCGCGCTCGACTTCGCGTTCTCGGACGAGATCGGCTACCTCACTTCGTGTCCGACCAACGCCGGCACCGGCCTGCGCGCTTCGGTGCTGATCCATCTGCCGGCGCTCGTGCTGCTGGATGAAATCCAGAAGGTGCTCAAGAGCATCATGTCAGTGGGGTTGAACGTGCGCGGGCTCTACGGCGAGCACAGCGAGGTGATGGGGAACCTGTTCCAGATCTCGAACCAGACCACGCTCGGGCGCAGCGAGCACGATTCGATCGAAAGTCTCGAACGCGTGACGCGACAGATCATCGAGACGGAGGAACGCGCGCGCGAACGCATGATCCGCGATGCGCGCATCCAGATCGAGGACAAGGTGTGGCGCGCGTACGGAACGTTGCGGTATTGCCGTTCGATCCACGCGCGCGAAGTCATCAACCTGTGCTCGGCGGTGCGGCTCGGCGTGGCGCTCGGACTCGACGGCCTGTGTCCGCTCAACGTGCTGAACGAATTGCTCGTGGTCACACAGCCCGCACATCTACAGCGGCGCTTCGGTACCGAACTCACGCCTCCGGAACGCAACGTCTACCGCGCGCAGCTCGTGCGGGAGCGTTTGTCCGCCGGCGAGATGGCTTAAGTATTACAGATCGATAACACGGTACGGCGAACGACCCTCGAACATCAGGGCCGACATCACGTCCACCCATAAAGGAGGCGCAGGGCGCTTCGAAGCAGTCCATATCGAATCGTCCGCGCATGAATGCTATGCATGACAAGTTCACGGAGCGGGTCCGGAAGGTGATCTACCTCGCGCGCGAGGAAGCGGCGCGCCTGCAGCACGACTACATCGGCACCGAGCATCTGCTGCTCGGTGTGATTCGCGAAGGCGAAGGCATCGCCGCGACCGTGCTCAACAACCTGGGGCTCGATCTCGATCGTATTCGTCAGGAAGTCGAGAACATGGTGAGTGCCGCGGGCGGCACCATGACGATCGGCGAGATCCCGTTCACGCCGCGCGCCAAGCGCGTGCTGGAGCTGGCGGTCGAGGAAGCGCGCTCGCTCGGACACAACTATGTCGGCACCGAGCATCTGCTGCTGGGCCTGATCCGCGAGGGTGAGGGCGTCGCCGCCAAGGTGCTGCTCGAACTGGGTGTCGATCGCAAGCGCGTGCGCGAAGAAACGCTCAAGCTGCTCGGCGGCACGCCGTCGTCCTCGACCGGCACCGAGCGCGAGGAGCGCCCCGAGACGCCGGCCCTGAACCAGTTCGGCCGCGATCTCACGCAGCTGGCGCGCGAGGGCAAGCTCGACCCGGTGATCGGACGCGAGAAGGAGATCGAACGCGTCATTCAGGTGCTGTCGCGCCGCAAGAAGAACAACCCGGTGCTGATCGGCGAACCCGGCGTGGGCAAGACCGCGATCGCCGAGGGCCTGGCGCAGCGCATCGTTTCTGCACAGGTGCCGGAGAGCCTCAAGAACAAGCGCATCGTCACACTCGATCTCGCGGCCGTCGTCGCGGGCACCAAGTATCGCGGCCAGTTCGAAGAGCGCCTGAAGACCGTGATGAACGAGATCCGCGAGTCCAAGGACACCGTGATCTTCATCGACGAGCTCCACACGATCGTCGGCGCCGGCGGCGCTGAGGGCGCGATCGACGCCTCGAACATGCTGAAGCCCGCACTCGCGCGGGGTGAGCTGCAGTGCATCGGCGCCACGACGCTCGACGAGTACCGCAAGTACATCGAGAAGGACGGCGCGCTCGAGCGGCGGTTCCAGCCGGTGATGGTGGATCAGCCGAGCATCGAGGACACGATCCAGATCCTGATGGGCCTGCGCGACAAGTACGAGGCGCATCACGGGGTCAAGATCACCGATGAAGCCGTGATCCAGGCGGTGAAGCTCGCGGACCGCTACATGAACGACCGCTTCTTCCCGGACAAGGCGATCGACGTGATCGACGAGTCGTGCGCCCGCGCGCGGCTGTCGGTGAGCACGGTGCCCGCCGAGATCCACGAACTCGAAAAGAAGCTCGAGGAAGTGGTGAAGGAGAAGGAAGCGGCGATCCGCGGCCAGGAATACGAGAAGGCGGCGCGCCTGCGCGACAAGGAAAAGGACCTGCGCGCGAAGCGCAACGAGTTCAAGAAGTCGTGGACCGAGTCCAAGCGCGACAAGGAGGTCGAGGTCAACGAGGACCTGATCGCCTCCGTGCTCTCGACCATGACCGGCATTCCGATGGTGAAACTCGCCGAGGAAGAGACCCAGAAGCTGCTGCGCATGGAGGACGAACTGCGCAAGCGCGTGGTCGGGCAGGACGAGGCGGTGGCGGCGGTGTCGCGAGCAGTGCGACGCAATCGTGTCGGCCTCAGAGATCCCAAGCGTCCGATCGGCTCATTTATTTTCCTGGGCCCCACGGGTGTCGGAAAGACCGAGCTGGCGCGCGCGCTGGCGGCGTTCCTGTTCGACGACGAGGATGCGCTGATCCGCGTCGACATGTCGGAATACATGGAGAAATTCTCGGTCTCGCGACTCGTGGGAGCACCTCCCGGGTATGTGGGGTACGAGGAAGGCGGACAGCTCACCGAGAAGGTTCGGCGCAAGCCCTACTCGGTGGTGCTGCTCGACGAGATTGAAAAAGCACACCCGGATGTGTTCAATGTGCTGCTTCAGGTCCTCGATGACGGAGTCTTGACCGACAGCTCCCGCCGCCGTGTGGATTTCAAGAACACGGTGATCATCATGACGTCGAATCTCGGGGGCCGGCAGATCGTGTCGGGTGGCCGGAATCTGGGGTTCAAGCAGGCGGTGGGCGGCGCGCAGCAGTTCGCAGCGATCAAGAGCACGGTTCAGGACGAACTCAAGCGCGCTTTCAACCCCGAATTCCTCAACCGCATCGACGATGTCATTGTTTTCCATGCCCTCACGCGCGAAGACATGCGCATGATCGTGGACATTCTACTGGGTCAGTTGAAGGGACGTCTGCGTGTCCAAAGCATTCAGCTCGAGATCTCCGAGGAAGCGTTGGATCTGCTCATCGACCGCGGATTCGATGCGGCACTGGGAGCCCGCCCGCTGCGGCGCGCCATCCAGCGACTGCTCGAGGACCCGTTTGCAGAGTTCATCCTGCGCGGAAAGTTCCCGAATGGCGCCGACATCAAGGTCACCCGAAAGGGCGACGAGCTCGAGTTCTCGCCGGGGGCTTCCACGGCCGGCGGAATTCCCGCTGCCGCTCCCACGGACGCTGCTGCCATCCCCGCACCGCCGGCTCCCGCGACTCCTCAGAGCTAGCTTCACGGCGGTCTTTCTGGTCCTGGCCGCGGTGTCGGGCGCTCAAGCGCCCGACCCGCCGGCCGGGGTCGCTCCGGTCACCCGCGACACGACGCAGGCTCCGGCCGATCTTCGGGTCGGCCGCGTTTCGGTCCAGGGCAACGTCGCCGTCGACAGCGCCCGGGTGCTGCGAACCTTCGAGGTCCCGACCGGCACGCGCTTCTCCGATGACATGGTCAAGCGCGGCATCCGCAAGCTGTTCGCGCTCGGACTGTTCAGCGACGTGTACGTCGACCCGGTGCGGCGCGGGGACGCGATCGATCTCGTGATCCACGTGCTCGAACGTCCGCGCATCGGCACCATCGAGTTCACCGGCAACAAGAAGCGGGAGACGAGCGAGCTCGAGAAGCTCCTGATCCTGCGCCCGGGCGAGGCCTACCAGCCGACCGCGGTCCAGACCCAGGTCGATTCGCTGCTGCGTTACTACCGCGGCGAAGGGTTCGCGCGCGCCGCCGTGACCGCGCGCGCCGACACGGTCCAAGCGACCCAGCAGATCAAGCTGACCTTCGAGGTGGCCGAGGGCGAGAAGGTCAAGATCGAGCGTGTCGAGTTCGAAGGCAACACCGCGTTCACCGACCGCAAGCTGCGCAAGTCGGTGAAGTCCAAGGCGCGCGGGATCCTGGGGGGAGGCGACGTCAAGGACGAGAACCTCGCCGAAGACGTGACCAAGCTCGAGGCGTTCTACCGCAGCAACGGCTATCGGGACATCCGCGTGGTGAGCCACGAACTGGTTCCCGGCTCGCGGCCCGACCGGCTGGTCTACAAGGTGACGCTCGACGAAGGCCGTGCTTACGAATTCGGCACGGTCGAATGGATCGGCAACGTGATCCTGCCGACCGATGTGCTCGCGAAGGGCTGGAAACAGAAGGGCAAGCGCACGATGTACGACCACACCCGCATCGAGCGCGCGGCCGGCGCCGCCTACGGCGAATACGCGGAGAAGGGCTACCTCTATCTCAACATCGAGCCCAAAGAGACGGTGCGGGATTCGCTCGTCGACGTCGCGTTCGTCGTCACCGAAGGGCAGCCGTCCAAGATTAGGCTCGTGAACATCGTCGGCAACAAGGGCACGCGCGAGAACGTGATCCGCCGCGAGATCGACATCCACGAAGGCGACCAGTTCCGCCGCTCCGCACTCCAGCGCACGCAGGGCGACATCTTCCGGCTCGGATTGTTCGAGGACGTCGGCATCGATTTCACCCCGGCCGACAGCACCGATGTCGACTTGAACCTCAAGGTGAAGGAGAAGCAGGTCGGCACCGCTTCGGCCGGTGCGGGCTACACGAGCGAGAGCGGACTCACCGGCTTCCTCGAACTCGGCCACAACAACGTGCT
>JANLWX010000126.1:0-35480 GCA_031364845.1 Candidatus Eiseniibacteriota bacterium | reverse complement strand
CCACGGTGGTGACAGGGTGCTCGTCATGAACCGGGCGTCGACGTCGACGCAGGTCGTCACGTTGTTAACCACGACGGTACGGCGATAAGCCACATTATAGTAGTCGAGGCGCCCCACGAGATCGTAAGTGCCCGCCGGGATGCCGCTGATGCAGTAGTGCCCGGCCGCATCGGTGGCGCCGTTCAGACCCGTGTACTGACCCGTGGTCTGCCGCAGGAAGATTCCGGCGCCGACAATGGGGTTGCCGGTGACCGCGTCACGCACGGTGCCGCACAGGATGCCCGCAGCGTACGCGGGCGCGCACAGGGCAACGCACAGGACGATCGCGAGAAGAACGGCGCGTGGGCGGCAAGCGGCCATGGTGATTGCTCCCGATGGATGAATAGCAGCAACGCAATTGTGCCGCCCCGGGGGCGTGCGGCACAAGGACGAATTGTCTGCCTTGAGAACGCCGCCCCGGAGCACTACGATCGTGTGTGCGTTGATGAAGTCTCGCGGTGCCCCGCGGTGAAGTCGGCTCTGTTCGTGCGCAGTGGAGTTCTCTATGGCACAGCTCTCGGTTTCGACCTGTCCCGCCCGCCCCCTCGCGGCTCTGATCGTCGCCCTGGTGCTCGTAGCGCCCGCCCATAGCCGCGCCGACTCGTGGAGTACCATCGTCCCCGTTACTGCCGGGTTGGAGACGAGCTACGACAACGCGTTCTACGACGCGAGCCAATCGCGTTTCATCGTCTTCAGCCGATACAGTGGAACGCTACAGACCGTCACCCGCGATGGATTCGTTACGACGCTGACCCCGAGCGGGACGGCATTCGGCGGTGTCGAACATGCCGTCGCGTACGACACGGCGCGCAACCGCATCATGGTGTACGGCGGTGGGAGCGGCTACGGCGGCAACGACGTTTGGACCGTCAACCTCACCGGTTCACCGGCATGGACGGAAGTTGCGGTCGTGGGCAGCCGACCCTCGATCCGGCGCGACGCGACCCTGGTCTACGACAGCGTCGGCGATCGGCTGATCCTGTTTGGCGGATACTATTACGACGGCACCAACATCACGCGCTACAACGACGTGTGGACCCTGCCGCTTGCGGGCCCGGATTCCCTCCGTTGGAACTCGGTGACCACTTCGGGAACTCCTCCCGTCGGTCGCAACGGTGCCGCGGCGATCTTCGACCCGACCCGCAATCAGATGGTGATCCACGGAGGAGACCAGTCGCCTGGGAGCTACAACCGACCGAGCGACGAGCTATGGACGCTGTCCATGGGCATGTCGCAACCCCAGTGGGAAATGTCGGCGGCGACAGGCCCTGCCGCCCGCATGTTTCACTCCATCGTGTACGACTCCTCGGACGACCGCCTGTTGCTGTTTGGCGGCAGCAGTAACCTGGCGCCTGGGAACCATCTCTACAACCTCGCGAACGACACCTGGTCGTATGCGCTCGCCGCCAAGACCTGGAGCAAGCTCACGCCCGCGGGAGCGTTACCCACACCGCGCCGCCTCGGTGGGGTTGCGGTCACGACGGATCCGGTCGAGCTGTGGGTGATGGGCGGCCTGACCGACAACGAAGGCGGCAGCGCTTACACGATGGACCTGTGGCGGCTCCCGATGGGTCCGAGTCCTGTTTGGTCGGGGGTGGCGATCATCAACGTCACGCCGCCGAGCCATTCTAACGTCGGCATGTGGGACTCCAACCGCGGACGCATGATCATGCTCGGCCAAGGCCCCACCGTGGCGGTGCTGTCGACGGCGCTTGATCCCACCTGGACGCTGTACACGCCGGTGTTCTTCAACGCCTTGCCGCAAAGCGCCACACCGGCCTTTCGCGCGTACTTCTCAGCGATCTACGATCCCTTGCGCGACCGCATTCTGATGTTTGGAGGACTCGTCGCTGGGTCCACGTTTTCCAACGACGTATGGGCGTACGACGTGACGAGCGGCGCGTGGTCGCTGCTCGCGACAGCCGGTGCCCCGCCAAGTGGGCGCTACGGCCATGTCGCGGTATACGACCCGAATCACGACCGGATGGTCGTGTACGGTGGCAATACGTCGGCCGGGTTCGCCGACGAAGTGTGGGAACTGAACCTGGAGAGCACTCCGAGTTGGCATCAGCTGACTCCAACGGGAAGCCCGGGGTCTCAGTACTACAACGCAGCGATCTACGACGCCTTACGGGATCGAATGATCCTCGTGCACAACGACCGAGTATCGGCGCTGTGGCTGGGAGACATGCCTGCTTGGACACCGGTCAATGCGGGAGGCGCCGTGCCGACGCCGCGCTCTGGCGCCACCGCGATCTACGATCCGACGCGCGACCGCCTGGTGCATTTTGGGGGCACCTACTACGACGACACGCACGCCCTGTCGCTCGGCTTGATCCCCACATGGACGCTCCTGCCGCCGGCTCCCCAGCGGCACAGCGGCCACACCTCGGTCTACGATCCGATCCACGATCGGATGCTGGTGTTCGGCGGCAGCCGGGACCGATTCTCGGGCGCGACGCCGGTGGTCGAAGCACTTGCGTTCGACACTCCCCAAACGCCGACGTTGGCGTCGCTCGTTTCGAGTCAGGTCGATGCCGGGCGAGTGTTCCTTCGTTGGAACGCTCATGGCCTGGACGGCCCCGTACTCGTCGAACGACGGCACGTGCCTGACGATTCGTGGCGTACGCTGGGAGTCGCCGCGCGCGAAGGGCGTGACGACCTGGTCTACCAGGATCGCAGCGTGGTTCCGGGACACGTGTACGACTATCGACTGAGACTCATGGTGGCCGGGGTCGAGCAGCGAGCCGGCGAAGTACGAGTCGAGATACCTTATGTATTTGCGCTCGCCATGGAACGCGCCTGGCGGGACGCCTCGTCACGTGTACTGCGCGTGAGCTTCACGCTGCCATCGAACGCCCGCACCACGATCGAATGCTTCGACGTGGGCGGTCGAAGGGTCGTGAGTCGGCGGTTCGATCCTCCGGCTGACGGTCGTCACGAGCTGACGATTCCCGAGGGTGCCTCCCTGCGGCCCGGCGTCTACGTGATTCGCGTCCTGCAAGGCGGAGCGCGCGCGGTTCAGAGGATCGTGATCACGAGCTAGAGCTTCTACGGGTTGGGCTACGTGAAGCCGGCGCCCGAGGTCGCCTACCCTCTCGGCTCATACCGCAACGCCACCGCACCCGAACCGAACTCCAGCCGGCTCACGAGGTTCAAGTCGACGAGCTTCGACAGCCCTGCGAACAACGTCGGCCCATGGCCCGCGATCCTGGGGTGCACGATGAACTCGTACTCATCGATCAATCCGAGTTCCGCCAACGCGAGCGGTAGCATCAAGCCTCCCGTGAACAGGCCCCTTCCCGGCTGCTGCTTGAGTTGATGAACAGTCTTGCCGAGATCACCGCGCACGAGTTCCGCATTCCAATCAACGCGGTCCAGAGTGCTCGAAACGACGTACTTCCTGGCTGCGTCGATCGTGCGGGCGAAGGGTTCGGTCCAGTCGGGCATCGTCACCGTCCGCGTGTCGAGCCGCCACGCGGTCTCCATCATTTCGTACGTCACCCGGCCAAAGATGAGGGCATCGGCCTGGGCGAGATTCTCGACCGCGTGACGATGGAGTTCTTCGTCCGCGATCCCCACACGATGATCGCAGCAGCCGTCCAGTGTGACGTTGATGGAATACCGAAGGGGTTGCATCAGGCCGTTCTCGTCCTCGCGTTGTCTTCGCGGTCGTGCGCCTCGGACGAGGCGCCCCTGGGGTGCTCCACCTCGAGGAGCTTGACCGAACGTGGCATCTCACTTCAGATATCGGACAGCCACGCTAGAATCCAGTACGGGTCAGCGTACGTCGTCCGAAGACTCGCAGTCCTTCCTTTTCCTCACCGCACGACGACCGCGCGCGCCCGCTGGACTGCGTTTCGCTGTTGCACCCGGACGAAGTAGACGCCCGGCCGCAAAGTTCGGAAGTCCTCCCACACGTAGCGTTGCACGCCGGCGCGCGGGAACGGAACGCTCTGCTGCAACACGCGACGACCGGTGATGTCGAGTGCCTCGAGTCGCACGACACCCGGAGCGGGTATCGCGAGGACCATTTCGAGACGATCACGCACGGGGCTCGGGCCGATGGCGAGCACTGCAAAACTCGTGACGGCACTATCCGGGGGCATCACGTGGGGCGTCAGCACGTCGAACGCCGCCACGCTGCTGGCGAAACCTTGTGGAGTCGTGATGGTGACGATGCCGCCCTCGTCGACGGTGTCGATCACGGCTTCGATCAGACTGTCGGCGAGCAGAGCGTAGCGCGCGACGGGATGAGCGCCGACCCACACCTCGCTTGCGCAGGTCAGATGGCGGCCGTGAATGGTGATCCTGGTGCCGGGTTCGCCGCGCGCCGGGTCAAAGCTCGACAGGACCGGAACTCGGCTCGCTGCGCCGGCCGCCCCGATGTTGCGCAGCACCGACATGGGACCGCTTTGAACGACATCGAGGGCGCCATCGCAATCGACGTCGCCCAGCGCCAAGGGGTAACTGTTCGAGCGGCCGAAGCCGAAATCGGTGGTGCGCGTGAACGTCCCGTCCCCGTGTCCGGTGAGGAACACGATTCCGCCTCGGCACGACACGGCGATGTCCAAGTGCCCATCCCCGTCCACGTCGCCGATCGCGGTCCGCGAGGGTTCGCGAAGCGTCGGGTAGTCGACACGGGGGGCGAAGCCGCCATCGTTGCGTCCCAGAAGGATCGACGCGGTTCCGGAACCATAGTTCGCGACGACGAGGTCGAACGAACCGTCGAGGTCGAGGTCGGCGACGGCGACCGAATGGGGCGATCGTCCCGTCGGGTACGACGTTCGCCTCGGGAAAGTCCCTCCGTTCGTGCCTGTCAGCACCCAGAGGCAGTCGGAGTCTTGATCGGCCAAGACAAGGTCGAGCACCGAGTCGTGGTTCAGGTCCACGATTGCGGGTGAGAGGAGTCCGCTCTCCTCCATGATGTCGACCGGGGCGCGCAACATTCCATTGCCTGCTCCGGGCAAGATGGACAATTGGGCCGATTGCCCATGGATCACGGCAAGATCGGGTATTCCGTCGTGGGTCAGATCTCCAACGGCGAGTGACCGCGGATGATGGCCCGCCCGGAACGCCGACAGCAGCCCGAACGTTCCATCTCCCCGCCCGATCATCACCCAGACGCTGTCCGTCTCATCGTTCGAGGCCCTCGAGACGACCACGTCGGCCCTCCCGTCATTGTCGAGGTCGGCGACGCGGAAGAAGCTGGCCGCGCCCGGCAGCGGCGTGATCACGGGCGGCGCGAATCCGCCCTCCTCCCGATTGAGCATCACCGCGACTCCTTGAAACTCGTAGTCATCCCGTCCATAGGTCGTCGCCACGATGTCCAGTCGTGCGTCGCCGTTCACGTCGGTCAACGCGACGTCGCCCGAATAGACCAGCCGCGTACCGCCGGAAAGGTCCGGGTAGTCCTGGGCTGCGAGGAACTTCCCTTCCCCCTTGCCGCGCAGAACGGAGACGCCGTGGAACGTGAGCATGGTCAGATCCGCATCGCCATCGCGGTTCAGATCCTCGATGCCGATCGACCACGCGGCTGGCGTCGCGTAGCCATCCGAAGCTTCGAAGGCTCCATCACCCCTGCCGAACGCAACCGATACGAATCCCGTTGTGGATCCATAGCGATCTCCGTTCGTGGCGGCGAAGTCCAGGATCCCGTCGTGGTTCAGATCGCCCAGCGCGATGGAGGTGCCTGCCACCTGAGGGGATGTTGTGTCCGCAGGCGATGCCGCAAAAGTTCCGCCGCCGTGGCCCAGGAACGCGCACAGCCGCCCGCTGGCCACGGCGAGATCGGGACGGCCGTCCCCGTTCAGGTCTCCGACTGCGATCGATCGTGGCACGCCCGGAGTGAGGTAGTCGACGTGGTCTGCAAACGAGCCATCGCCGTTGCCGAGCAGCACCGAAATCCTGGCGTCGTAGTGCGTGGTATGAGTGATGCTCAAGAACGCGTTGGCGACGGCGAGATCCGCATCGCCGTCCCCGTCGAGATCGGAGATGACGACGAACGTCGGATGCCTATCTACTTCGAATTCCGTGTGCGATCCGAAGGTCCCGTTGCCCTGCCCCAGCAGCACCGACACCGTCGAAGGTCCCAGCCGGTTGAAGCCGTAGTTCGCGACCACGAGGTCATTCCGCTGATCGCCATTCACATCGCCAATCGCCACGTACCACGGCGTGGTACCGGTGGCGTACTCCACGGCGTCCGCAAAAGTGCCGTCGCCACGACCGAGCAGGATTCCGACCGTGGCGACTTCCGTGAGTCGAGTGTCGAGATCGCCGGCGTTCGTCTCCGCGAGGTCGAGAATGCCGTCGCCATTCAGGTCGCCGATCGCAACCGACGATGGCCGATATCCGGCGGTTCGGTCGGCCTGCGGGCCGAACGTTCCGTCTGCGCGGCCCCATAAGATCGAGAGGACGTTGTCGCTCGGGCTCGCGACCACCAGGTCTGTGAAACCGTCTCGATTCAGATCTCCGGTCGCGTGCGACGCCGGCTCCCGGGCGGTCTCAAAAGAGCGCATCGCGGCGAAGTCCAGCTCGAGGGCGAATGCGTACTCCGCACCCGCCACGAGAGCGAGGATTCCCAGAGGAAGCGTGACGGTTGCGAGCGAGCGCCGAAACATGGGTTGAGCATAGGCGAAGGGCCACGCGCGGGCTATCGAATTGCGCGACGCCTGGGCGCCAGCGCCACCCGGCGAACCGATGTTGTCGTCGATGGCGGACACGTGCCGAGGCCCGGGACCCCGCGCGCCGCTGCACAAGGCCATCGCTCAGGCGTGCCGCGCGGTCGCCCCGGTCGTCGCGCCAGCGTTGACGATCACGGGCAGGTTGGCCTTCCAATCGGCCCATGTCTTCGGGCTCGTCACCAACTCGCACATGAAGTGCGCGACATTGGCCATGTTCGTGCTGCCGGGAGCAAAGATGCCGTTCACGAGGCCGTCGTGCAGCGAATACTCCGTGATGTCGCCGGGTAGCAGAGTGTCCGGGCGGACCGCTGTCCACTCCACGAACGGGTGGCTCGCTCCCACCTTGCCTTGGAGGAAGTCCGCGGCCTGCTGGTTGTCCGCTGCCGGGGGAAGCACGCCGCAGAGCAATCGGAGAAATGCTCTCTCCAAGGGGCCGCGTCGCGTATCGCGGCCACCGGCGCGATTGACCGACACGCTGCTCATGAGAATGAACTTGATCGGCGCTGGGGGCCGCAGCTCTTCAATCGCCCGACACAACCGTGATGTCGCTCGTGTGACGAGGTCCCGTGGCGGTCCGAAGATGCCCTTGAAGTTCAGGACGTGGCCGAGACACGAGATCACCGCATCGCAGCCGCGAAGGTGGCGCTGCAGATCATCATCGGACAGCGACAGCAGGCTCGCGTCGATCACGGTCAGGTTTGGATGTTCCGAGGCGCCGGCTGCGAGCGTTCCGGGCGATCGAACGACGGCGCGAATGCTGATGCCGCGCTCGAGGAGCTGGTGCGACACGTGGTGGCCCGTGCGCCCGGTGCCGCCGACAAGAAGTACCCGCTGACTGCACATATCCTCATCGCCTTCCTTGGGAGCACACGCTGAGCGTGCCCCGGGCGGACCCAGGACGCGTCTTTGCCGCGCCCGCGCCTCCCAACATCTGCGATGCGGCCACGCTTCCGACCGACAACAGGAAGGTGCTCCGTCCGATTGCGTTTCTGCGTTCGGTGGTCATGCCGGAACGTCCCCTGCAATGCAGTGCGGAATCACGGACGTGGCGATCATCCCTCTTTATTCTTGTCGTCCCAGTTCTTCGGCTCCCACAGCTCGACCTTGTTGCCATCGGGATCCATGATCCACGCGAACTTGCCGTTCTCTGCGGAATCGGGACCCTTGATGATCTCCACGCCGTTGCTCTTGAGCTTCGCGAGCAGAGCGGTCATGTCGTCGACGCGGTAGTTGATCATGAAGCTCGAATTGCTCGGGCTGAACCACTTCGACTCGGGCTCGGCGACGTGCCACACGGTGAGACCGCCGTCTTCCGCCTGATCCTCCGGCCACTTGAGGATTGCGCCGCCCCAATCTTCGAGGCCCAGGCCCAGGTTGTCCCGGTACCAGGCCGCGAGGCGCTTGTTGTCCGACGTCGATTTGAAGAAAACGCCTCCGATCCCCGTCACACGAGCCATCGCTGCCTCCTCGTTCTGTCGCTCACTGGCGATCGAAACGTTCAACCGCCTCATGATCCAGTGCCGGGACGGAAGATAAAGCCTTCTCCCGGTTTGCCCATAGGTGTCTTTGGCCATTCGTGAACTATGATCGCACCACAGTGAGACTACCTCGGGATTTTTGGAGAGCAGCATGCACGGTCGGTGTCACAGGGGCCATGCTGACTCTTTCTGTCGCGACTCGGGCCGCCGAGCATCGGACTGCATTCTTCCCGTGGCCCGACCTGCGCGATGGGGCACTTGCCGAACTCCCAATAGATTCCTACCTCGCGCATTTCGTTCCGTTCGAGACCGGAGTGAACCCAACCTCGGTCGCGAGCGCTGATCTGGACCAGGATGGCAGGCCCGACCTCGTGGTCTCGAATTATGGCGGCTATGCTCCGCCGTATCTCGGCAGCGTTTCAGTGCTGCTCGCCAATGGAGATGGGACGTTCGCTCCGAAGCGTGACTACCGGACCGGAGATGCTTCGACAACGGTCGCGATCGGAGATCTGAATGCTGATGGCAAGCCGGACGTCGTGGTGGCGAACTATGGTGCGAGACGTGCGCCGACGGGCTTCGTTTCGGTGCTCCTGGGGAATGGAGATGGAACCCTCCAACCCAAAGTCGACTATCCGACTGGAAGTGAGCCCTACTGGGTGACGATCGGCGATCTGAATCGTGACGAGAAGCCCGACCTCGTTGTCGGCAATTGGAACGCCAACTCGATCACCGTGCTCCTGGGAGTGGGCGATGGTGCGTTCACACCGGAGGTCGAGTTCCTGACCGGCGGTGTTCCGAAATGTATCGCGATCGGAGACTTGAATGACGACGGGATCCCCGACCTCGCTGCTACGGCTTACGCGGACACCACCGTTTCGACCTTCCTCGGCGTCGGAGATGGCACGTTCACATCGAGAATCGACTTGTACACGGGGTGGTATCCCAAAGCGGTTGCGATCGCCGATCTGAACGGGGACGGGCGCTCGGAGCTGGCCGTGGCCACAACCGACTCCGTCACGATCTTCGCGAGACTGGGAGAAGGTGGGTTCGTGGCAAGCGGCCGTTATCGGACCGGTTCCATTCCGTGGTTCATGGCGATTGGCGATCTGAACGCCGATGGCAATCGGGATATCGTCACTGCCAACGCCGGCGAATCCTCAGTGTCCGTACTTCTCGGCAACGGTGACGGAACGTTCGGGGCCCATAGCCGCTATCTCACGGGACTCGAGCCCCTCGGGGTCGCAATCGAAGACTTCAATGGAGACGCGCGGCCGGATCTTGCAGTCTCGTGCAATGGTCGTTCTCCGGGAATCGTGGCGGTACTCCTCGGTGATGGCGACGGGACATACGGCCCGAAGTTGCAGCTTCCGGTCAGCTCTCGCTTCGCACTCCTGTCTCTATCACCGAATCCGAGTCGAGGGGATGTGCGCGTCGCGTTCTCCATCCCTCAATACTCCAGAGTGGGCGTAAGCGTCTACGACCTCCAGGGACGGAGGGTGGCCGTGATTGCGGAGCGAGAGTTTGTGGCAGGAAGGTTCGAAGCGACTTTGAGTGCATCGAGCGTATCCCCCGAAGGACGCTCAGGGGTCTACTTCGTGCGCATGGAATGGCGGGGCGGACATGCGATTCGCAAACTCGTGATGACGCAATGATTCAGCGCACGCTCCTCCACGCCTCCACGCCAGCTTCGTGGTTCCGAGCGTATCGCGCATGCCCAGCGAGCACGTTCACTGTCCGAGCGAGTGCCGTAAGCTCTTCTGTCATACCGGATCGCCATCGTCCGGCGCTTCCTCCCGCTCGATCGTCCGCACCATCGGGTGCGCGCCGCGATTGACGGTGAGTTCGAACACATCCGGCCGCGCGTAGTGGCCGGCGGCGTCGAACATCCAGCGTGACCCGAGCGCCTCGCGAATGTCGATCTCTCCCATCACGAGTCCCTGCACCTCGTGCAGCGGTTCCGTGATCCATCGTCCATCGGGACCGACGATCGCGCTGTCGCCGGCGTTGATCCACTCACGATCTTGGGGATAGCGGTTCTTGAAGTCGTACCGATCCGGAATGTCGTCGCGGCGTATCGCCTGACAGCACCCGATCACGAACACGCGACCTTCGCGCGCGATGTGGCGCAGGGTCGCGAGCCATGGATCGCCGCGATCCCACGTGGCGGCGACGTAGATCTGCGTGCCCCAAGCGTACGCCGCGTAGCGGGCCAGCGGCATGTAGTTCTCCCAGCAGATCAGGCCGGCGATCTTGCCGAGCGCGGTGTCGAACACCTGAAACGTGCTGCCATCTCCCGCCGCCCACACCATCCGCTCGCATGCGGTCGGAACCAGCTTGCGGTGCTTGCCGAGCAGGCGACCGTCGGGGCCGAAGAGCAGCAGCGTATTGTAGAGGGTCGAGCCGCTCGCTTCGGCATTGCGCTCGTTGACCCCGATCACCACGTGCACGCCGGCGCGCTGAGCCGCCTGGCCGAGCACGTCGGTTGCCGGTCCGGGGACGTCGATGCTCTGTTCGAGAAGCTCGGCATAGAGCTCGTTGAGCATCGCCCGCTCGCGCGCGGGCACCGACCACAGCCAGTCGGGGTATGCGGGAACGAACGCTTCGGGGAACACGACGAGCTGGGCGCCTTCCGCAGCGGCGCGAGCGATCCAATCGCAGGCCTTGGCGACGGTTGCATCTCGATCGAGGAATACCGGGGCGTCCTGGACCGCGGCGACTTTGAATGCACTGGGAGTCGGGTTCATGGCGGCGAGCATACTCCTCGATGCGCCCGGGCGGCATCGAGTGCGTCGGCCGATCACGGCGGTCGGGATCTCGACATCGCGACTCTGACTGGAATCTAGCGCAGGCGCACGAGGCGCAGCCGCGCCTCCACTCCACGCCAGCGCGCGTGGGCGAAATAGAGTCCGGTCGCTACTCTCCGCCCCTGCTCGTCGGTTCCGTCCCAGTTCAGCACCAGATCGTTGCCCGGGCTCGACGTGATCGGCAGATCGCGCACCTTCTGTCCCGTGACCGAATAGATCCGCACGCCGTCGCTGCCGCGTGCCTCATCGACGGGCGTCGAACCCGGACGGCGGAGGACAAACCGAATCGGCGCCACGGATGGGTTGGGCTGCGCATGAAACGCAAGCGTGCGTACGCCCGCCATTCCGTCATCGACAGGCACTCCGACAACCAAGGCAGACGTACTTCCCCGTCGGAAGTAGTCGCGGTGCAACGTCGGCCACGGCGCGGGTGATGAGCTCCACGATCCGGCTCCCATGTCGACGGCGCGCAGCGTCCGCGTACTCGTGCCGAAGATGATCTCGGTGCGATCGTCCACATCGGGATCGCCCACCGAGGGCGTGCCCGAGATCACTCCATCGTAGAGTCGCGGCCAACCCGGCTTCGATTGGCCCGACTCCGAATACACGTTGAGCTTCTTGTCGGTGGTGCCGGCCAGGACTTCGAGTGCACCGTCCCCGTCCACGTCCGCAACGATCACGCCACCCGACACCCGGCCACCGAGGGTTACCGGCCAGCCCGCGACGACGTTCCCGCCGCCATCGATCACGTAAAGCCTCATGCCGTCGGAGGCGATGGCGACTTCGAGCAGGCCGTCATTCCCCGCCAGGTCCGCGAGTGCGGGCGACGAGCGTGCTGCGCCCATCACCGACACGGGCCAGCCCGTCATAGGCGTTCCATTCGATCTCAAGCCGTACACGTTCTGATCGTTGCAGCCGACGATGATGTCGGCCGCGCCATCGTGGTCCACATCCCCGATCGCCGCCGAGGACTCGATCCGATTCGGCAGCGTGATGGGCCAGCCCGCCATCGGAGTTCCGTCGCCATGGAATCCGTAAAGCGTCGAATCGAGTGAGCCGACGACGACTTCGGCCCCGCCATCGCCATCGAAGTCATGCAACGCGGGAACGGCGTAGATGCCGCTGCGAGCCTGTTGTGGCCAGCCCGGGCGAATCGCTCCGGTGCGGTCGAGCACCCAGAGTTTTCCATCCGACGAGCCGATCGCCAACTCGAGGCCGGGATGCGCGCGATCGATGTCGGCAATCGCGGGGCCCGCTCGCAAGTCGCCCGAGAGAACGATCGGATATCCAGGGGCCATCGTGCCGTTGCCCTTGATCGCATACAGAAGTCCTTCGGTCGTGCCGACCAGAATTTCCGGCAAGCCGTCGAGGTCGACATCCCAGGTCGCCGGGTTCGAGTAGATCGCGCCGGTGAGCAATACGGGGAAGCCGGGCAGCGTGTCGCCCTGGGCGCCGGTGACCGCGATCACGCGCTGATCACTTCCGCCGATGATGACTTCCGCCTGGCCATCGCCGTCGAGATCGGCGATCGCGGGCGATGTCGTGAAGCCGCCCGTGCCCACGTTCTCCCACGACAATGTGTACGGATCGGTGAGCAGCCGGTGCACGTTGACGCGCGTGCCCATCCGCCCGGCGTAGCTCGGGTTCAGCGCGTCGATGTTGTCGCCCGTGTCGCGGACGCGCAGGCGATTCTCGGTCGGGGTCGCGAGCGGCAGCCCCAGGCTCTTGCGGTACGCCTGGTAAAGACCGACCGCCCCCGCGACGAATGGTGCCGCGACCGATGTGCCCGAACTCGTGAGGTAGCTCGCCACCGATGCGCCTCCCCAGGTGCTCGTGACCGAGAGTCCGGCGGCTGAGACATCGACCCACGTTCCGAAGTTGGAGAAGCCGGCGCGCACGTCGTTGCTGTCGATCGCTCCGACATCGATGCAGTCTCCTCGCGAGGCCAGGTAGTTCTGGCTCGGCGTCTCGGTGTTCGCGTTGCCGGCGGCGACCACGATCGTGACGCCGCGGCTCAAGGCGTAGGTCACGGCGGAACCCAATGCCGAGAGCGAGTAACTCTCCCACGAGCAGTTGATGACGTGAGCGCCGTTGTTCGCCGCATAGACGATGGCCTGTGCTGCCCAACTCATGTCGATCTGGCCGGGACTGCTTGCCGCGTCTTTGTAGCCGATGCGCAGTGGAAGGATGCGCGCGCGAAAACCGGTGCCGGCAATGCCGACTCCGTTGTCAGTGCGCGCGCTCGCCATGCCGGCGCAGTACGTCCCGTGCCCGGCGAAGTCGATCGGATTGTTGTCCGCGCCGCTCACGTCCTCGCCGGGAACGCCGGCCCCTGCCGTGACGAAGTCCCAGCCGCGGAAGTCGTCGACGAAGCCGTTGGCGTCGTCGTCCACGCCCGCAACTCCACCCATCTCGATCCAATTGTGCGCGATGTTGCCGTCGGTGTAGGGCGGCGCGCTGCCTCCCATGTCTTCGTGGCTGTAGAGCACACCGGTATCGAGGATCGCGATGACAATCGACGAGTCGCCCCGCACCAGATCCCATGCTTCGAAGACGTCGCTGTCGCGATCATTGGGCTGGCCGAGCTGCCATTGGTCGGCGACCCGCGGATCGTTCGGCACGTAGGAGAGCCCCGCGACGGGCACCGGTTCGGCGCTCGCGACGCCGGGCACGGCGGCGTAGTCGGCGAGTGCGTCGGACAGAATCGCTGTGGCTGGCAGCTCGATGACATAGAAGCGTGTGAGGTCTTCGTCGTCCGATCCGAACGGTGGCGGGACGGCAGTCGGGAAGAGCGGCTCGAAGACCAAAGGCTGGTAGCGCGCGTGGACAGCATCGAGGGCCGCTATTCCGCTCGAGGACAAACGCTCGGGCCGGGCGTTCGGCCGCTCCACGTGACCGTGGCCAGGGCGCGGAGTGCCTGGGGACAGCTCGAGAACGAGCTTGTGCGGATGGACGTTCGGCGGGGATACATCGGCCGCACGAGCCTCTCCCGCAAGGGCCGGAGCCAGCACGAGCCAGGAATAGATCCACAAGAAACGGATGAGCATCGAGGAAGTGTAGGCGAGTGGACCGTGGCGATCGAGAACGACGGGTCCAATCGCCAATGGTCGCTCCGAGTGCGGAGATCGCCGGGACCAGACGCAAGACGTCTCACCCCGGCGATACGGTCTCGCGCCAGGCGGTGAGTGCGGCATCCAGCCTCTCGAGACTGTCGAAGCGCGTGACCCCTTTCGGAGGCTTCGGTGCGCCGGCGCCTCCCACCCACAGTGCGATGCGGCGAGGCAGCGCATCCCGAAGCGCCGCGATGGACTTGCGCGCCGGGCTGCGCGGCGCGGTTGCGGAAATGCTGATCGCGACGGCGCGAGCCCCGCCATCGCGGGCCGCGGTCACGATCTCGTCCACGGGAGTTTCGAGTCCCAGATACAGGAGCCGGCAACCACGCATCGCCAGGATCACGCTGGCCATGAGCAGACCGCCTTCATGTGCGTCAGCGGGCAGCATGGCAGCGACCACGCGCGGTCCTCGCGCCTGCCGATCGAAGGGTTCTCGCGCCTCGAGCAGGAAACCCGACAGGCACGCGGTGGCGAAGTGCTCGTGGCGGATCTCGAGCCGGCCGCTGTGCCAGGCGGATCCCACTTCGTCCATCAAAGGTGCTGCGCACTGCTTCAGGAATTGCAGGGGACCGAGGTGGATCCACGTGCGCCTGAAGTTGCCCATCAGCGCGTCGCGATCGAACTCCCTCACGGACTGCAGCATCTCGCCCAACTCGATGTCCGGCGTGACGGCGTCGGCCGCGACCATGTTCTGGGATGCGCTGCGTTCAGCCGTCGGACCCGAGAGCGCCAGCAGCGAGTCCAGTTCTTCCGGGGCCAATTGCAAGATTTCACCGGGCCGGTGCCCATGATTCAGAAGCCGCGCAACTTTGCGCAGGCGCGCAACCAGACTGACCGGGTAGAGCCGGTGGCCCGAGGGTTTGCGGGTGGGTACCGGTGACTGGTAACGCCGTTCCCAGGTTCGCAAGGTGGGAACCGGGATGCTTGTTGCCCTGGCCAACGCCCCGATCGTCAACAGCCCGGGATCGTGAACCTCCGATGTCGGCGAGCGTTTCGGCTTGCGTGGCATTCCAAACGTGTCCTTCCTGACTGTGCGGGCCGGTCGTCGAGAGTCTGCCATGATACTCGATGCCCCGGTTCTCACGATGTCGGTATCGGCCGCCTGAGTCAATATCTATTCAAGAATTATTCAAAACATGAACCTTATTGGCTCGCGAGGGCATCGAAGCGCTTCGATGTCGCAGGCGATCCAACGGTGAGCTCCTCCCGGCTCGTGCCGCCGCAGCCCACACCGCTGGCCGGAATCAGATCATCGTCAACAACTGAGCCGCACCCTCGCGAGGAGATCGAAACATGCAACGCGTACTTCGGTTCGCTCCTGTGATGGCACTGCTCGCGCTCGCGGCCGTTGCGGTGCGGGAGTCCTTCGCAGCAGCCAGGAATGGGGACCCGGCGGTGAAGCACCGCGTGCACGACTTCACGGTCACCAACATCGACGGCGAATCGAAGTCGCTGGCGGACTACCGCGGCAAAGTGCTGCTGATCGTCAACACCGCCTCGCGTTGCGGCTTCACATCTCAGTACAAGTCGCTCGAAGCGCTCTATCAACGGTACCGGGAGCGTGGCTTCGAGGTCCTGGCGTTCCCGGCCAACAACTTCATGGGGCAGGAGCCGGGAACGAACGCCGAAATCAAGGAGTTCTGCAGCCTGGAGTTCCGGACCACCTTCCCCCTTTTCGCGAGGATCAGCGTGAAGGGCAAGGACATTGCGCCGCTCTATGCGTATCTTACACGGGGTTCCAGCCGGCCAGGAGACGTCTCGTGGAACTTCACCAAATTCCTGGTCGCACCTGACGGACACGTGGTCGCGCGGTTCGATCCCGCGACGGATCCACTCGACAAGAAGATCACCGACCGCATCACGCAATCGCTGCTGAAACGCTAGAACCCGGGGGCGCGGTGCTTCGGCGCCGCGTTCCACACTCGAGAGGCCCGTATGACCCGGACGAACGCCGCCGCAGGCAGAACCGAGTTGAAGCCCGTATCCGACAGGATTCCGCGGCGGGGCCGCAGGTCGTGAAGATCGCGATCGTCGGCGCGGGCGTTTCCGGACTCACGGCCGCCCGAGCATTGAATTCCGACCACGAAGTCACGTTGTTCGAAGCCGAACGGCGCCTCGGTGGCCACGCACACACGGTGATCGTGGACGACGCGGGCGCGACGCGGGCGCTCGACACCGGCTTTCTGATCTTCAGCCGGCGCGACTATCCGCACTTCAACGCGCTTCTGGACGACCTCGGTGTGGCGTCCAAGCCCAGCTGCATGAGCTTCAGTGTCCGCTGCTCCCGCACCGGGGTCGAGTACAGCGGATCGGGACTCGGCTCGATCTTCTGCCAGCCGGGCAACGCGGTCCGGCCCGGCTTCTGGCGCATGCTCCGCGATGTCGTCCGCTTCTACCGCGAGGCGCGCGCAACCGTGGCCGGCCTGTCAGAGGATGCCACGGTGGAAGACCTGGTCGCCGCCGGTGGTTATAGCGAGGAGTTCGTGGCCTGGCACCTTCTGCCGCTCGGGTCGTCGCTGTGGTCCGCGCCCGGCAGCGCCTTTCGCAATTATCCGGCGCGCTTCGTGGTGGAGTTCCTCGATCGCCACGATCTGCTCGAGTTGAACCTTCGCCGCCGCGTCGAGTGGCGTACCGTCGTCGACGGCTCGGCTCGATATGTGGAGCGGCTCTCGGCACCCTTTCGCGACCGGATCCGAAGAGGTGACCGGGTACGATCGGTGCGACGTACCGGCGGCGGCGTGCGCGTGATGACGACCTCCGGCGAGGCCGACTACGACGAAGTGGTCCTCGCCTGTCATGGCGACGACGCGCTCGCGCTGCTCGAGGATCCGACCGCCGCCGAGCGCGAGATCCTCGGTGCGGTGCGCTACCAGGACAACGACGTCGTGCTGCACACGGACACTTCGTTGCTGCCCCGCAGCCTCAAAGCGTGGGCGAGCTGGAACTACCACGTTCATCAACGCCGCGACCTCGCCACGCTCACCTACGACCTGAACCGCCTGCAGGGGTTTGTCTCCTCGACGCGGTTCCTCGTCACCCTCAACGAGACGGAGGCAGTCTCTCCGTCACGCGTGATCCGGCGGTTCACCTATTCGCATCCGCAGTACAGCCTGGACTGGGTGCGTCTGCGCGGCCAGCGTGCCCGCATCCAGGGCACGCACCGCGTGTGGTTCTGCGGCGCCTACTTCGGGAACGGGTTTCACGAGGACGGTGTGCGCAGTGCCCTCGAGGTCGCTGCGGGCATCGCGTCGCAACCGGCGAGGATCGCGGCGGACCCGGCGAGCATCGGGGCGCGCGCGTCAGACCACGCATCACGCCCGGCAAATCTCGTGGCCACGCCGACATGAACAGCGCGCTCTATTTTGGTCCGATCCGTCACCGCCGACTGTCGCCGGTGGCGAACTCGTTCCGCTATCACGCCTTCTACGTCTACCTGGATCTGGCCGAACTGGACCGCGTGTTTCGTGGACGATGGCTATGGTCTACGCACCGCCCCGCACCTGCATGGTTCCGCCGCGCCGATCACCTGGGCGATTCCGCACTGCCGCTCGACGAATGCGTTCGCGATCTGGTCTGTGAGCGGATCGGGGTGCGTCCCGAGGGCCCGGTGCGCCTGCTGACACACCTGCGATACTGGGGCTACTGCATGAACCCGGTGAGTTTCTACTACTGCTTTGCCCCCGAAGGCGAACGGCTGGAGGCGATCGTGGCTGAGGTTCACAACACACCGTGGGGCGAGCGCCATTGCTACGTCCTCGACTGCCGCGAGCAGGCGGCGAACGCGTTCGAGTTCTCGTTCCCGAAGGAGTTCCATGTCTCTCCGTTCATGCCGATGGACCTCGACTACTTCTGGCGGCTCACCCCGCCGGGCCGCGCCTTGATGGTTCACATGGAGAACCGATCCCGCGGGCGCACGTTCTTCGACGCCACGATGTCCCTCGCGCGCCGCGAAATCACGACCCGCAGCCTGGCCTCAGCACTTCTCCAGCACCCGTTCATGACCGCCTCGGTGATTGCCGCGATCTACTGGCAGGCACTCAAACTGTGGCTCAAGCGCTCTCCTCTGCATCCGCACCCGGGCCGGCTGCGGGGATCGAGCGGCGCATGAGCGTGACGCACTCGCAGCCCGCGATCCACCCGCGCCGGCGTGGCCCCGGCATCATCGCTCCTCTCGCGCGCGCGGCCGTTCATCAGCGCCTCGCGCGCATGCGCGGTGCGCAGTTGTGGGTCGAGGATTTCGCCGGAACCCGGCTTCTCGGAGTCGCGTCGGACCTCCCTCCCGCGTCGCTTCGCGTCCTCGACTCCGGGTTCTACGCGCGCGTCGCGATGGCCGGATCGCTGGGGTTCGCGGAATCGTACCTGCGCGGCGAGTGGACGACCGATGACCTCACCCTTCTCCTGCGCGTACTGGCGCGCAACGTGGCGCGCCACGAGGGTGGCCGTTGGACGCACGCCGCGCTCGCCCGGCCGGTCGCGCGAGTCGCTCATGCACTGCGCGCGAACTCACGGCGCGGGAGCCGCCGGAACATCGAAGCCCACTACGATCTCGGCAACGCGTTCTACTCATTGTTCCTCGATGAGACCATGACCTATTCGTGCGCGATGTTTCCGCGGCCCGAGAGCACTCTGCGCGAGGCGTCGATCCACAAGCTCGATACCGTGTGCAGGAAGCTGGGTCTCGTACCCGGTCACCGGGTGCTCGAGATCGGCACCGGCTGGGGAAGTTTCGCCGTGCACGCGGCCACGCACTACGGCTGCCGCGTGACGACCACCACGATTTCCCCGGCGCAGCGGCAGCTGGCGCTCGAGCGCGTTCGCGCGGCGGGGTTGTCGAGCCGTGTCGAAGTGCTGGGCGCCGATTACCGCGATCTCGCGGGAACGTTCGACCGGCTCGTGTCGATCGAGATGATCGAGGCCGTGGGGCACGTGAATCTGCCGGTCTATGTTCGTGCTTGCGCGGAGCGGCTGCGTCCCGAGGGAGCGATGTTGCTGCAGGCGATCACCATTCCCGACCGCGACTACCCAGGCTATCTGGCCTCGGCCGACTTCATCCAGCGGCACGTGTTCCCCGGCGGCAGCCTGCCCTCGCTGGGCGCCATCACGAAGGCCATCGAGCAGACTGATCTCCGCATCGACCACGTCGAAAGCATCGGGCGCCACTACGGCGAGACGCTGCGGCGCTGGAGAGCGGCGTTCAACGAGCGGCTTGCCGAAGTCCGGGCGCTTGGATTCGACGAGCGGTTCATCAGGCTCTGGAACTACTACCTGTCTTACTGCGAGGCCGGCTTCGAGGAAGACTGTGTGGACGGAATGCAGATCGTCCTCGCCAGGCCGCAATGGAGCGCGCAGCCGGCAACCCTCGCGGTCGAGCGTGAGCACGCGATGGCCGCAACCCGCGCAGCACCGCCGAAGCCCGCGAAGATCAGGTCGCATCCGTGCGACAGCGAGGTGAACGCGTGACGCTCAGGCTCGCACTTCTCGCATGGGCCGGCACCGCGTTCGCGATGGCGATCCTCTGGTACGGGCAGCGGCGCAGCGGTAACGCGGGCATCGTCGATGTGGCCTGGTCGTTCGCCACCGCGGTGATCGGCTGCGTCTTCGCGCTCGTTCTCGGCGAGGGACCGCGCCAATGGATCATCGCGGGACTTGCGGGCGTCTGGGGCGTTCGCTTGGGCGGGCACATCTGGCGACGTGTTGCGGGCGAACGCCATGAGGACGTCCGCTATCAGAAGATGCGGGTTGAGTGGGGTCCACGGTTCCAGACGTACATGTTCGGGTTTTACCAGCTCCAGGCGCTATGGGCCGTGCTCTTTGCGCTCCCGATGGCGTGGGCCGCATGGAACCATTCGCGACTGGGCTGGCCGGATGCGCTCGGCGTCTTGATCTGGACCGTCGGCGTCACCGGGGAGGCCGTGGCCGATCATCAGCTGCGACGTTTTCGTGCTCGCCCCGATTCCGCGGGGCGCGTGTGCGACGAGGGACTGTGGCGATACTCGAGGCACCCGAACTACTTCTTCGAATGGGTCCACTGGTTCGCCTACGTTTGCCTCGCTTCCGGCGGAGACGGCCGGTGGCTGGCCTGGCTCGGGCCCGCCGTGATGCTGTGGTTCCTGCTCAAGGTCACCGGCATCCCGTTGCTCGAGCAACGTCTGCTCGAAAGCCGCGGTGAAGCGTACCGCCGGTACCAGCGCATCACATCGCCCTTCATCCCATGGCCGCCCAGGGAGAGGCCGTCATGAGCGTGAGCGGTTCTGCTCTCGGGCTCGAGCTGGCCGAGCGTGGCCTCGTCCCCGAGTGGGTCCTGAGGCGCGCCATCCGCCGCCAATGCGCGGAGCATGCTTCACGCCTCGCCGGCCTCTCGGAAGCGGATGTCGCGCGTGACCAACTCGCATTCCGCGACGAAGCGCGCCGGGGTCCGATCGCGCGTGTGCCCGAGATCGCGAACACACAACACTACGAGCTGCCGAGTGAGTTCTTCGGGCAGGTACTCGGGACGCACCGCAAGTACAGCGCGTGTTTCTGGGCTCCGGAAATGCGGGACCTGAGCGACGCCGAGGCGGCCTCGCTGCGCATCACCTGCGAGCGTGCCGATCTGCGCGACGGGATGCGCATCCTGGAACTCGGCTGCGGCTGGGGCTCGCTCTCACTGTGGATGGCGACTCAATTTCCCCGGGCGCGCATTGTCGCGATCTCGAACTCCGCCTCCCAGCGCGCGCACATTCTGGCCGAAGCGGAGCGGCGCGGCCTGGGCAACCTCGAAGTCCGCACGCTCGACATGAATGCCTTTCAGCCGTTCGATGTCTTCGACCGCGTCGTCTCGGTGGAGATGTTCGAGCACATGCGGAACTGGGAGGCACTGCTGCAACGCGTCGAGCAATGCCTGGCACCTGACGGTCGCGTATTCCTGCATGTCTTCTGCCATCGTTTCGCGACGTATCCCTATGCCACCGACGGTCCCGAAGACTGGCTCGGCCGTCACTTCTTCACGGGCGGGATGATGCCGTCTCGCGACTACATTCGCCATCTCGACACTCCGCTCGAAGTGGAAGCCGAGTGGACGTGGAGTGGCGATCACTACCGGCGCACCGCCGAGGCGTGGGTGGCGAACCTGCGTCGCCACCGAACCGAGATCCTTCGCATCCTCTCAGGCGCCCGCGGACCGGCGGAGGCCCGCCGGTCGTATCAACGTTGGCGGATCTTCTTCCTTGCGTGCGCGGAAATGTTCGGGCTCCGATCGGGGAACGAGTGGATGGTCGCGCACTACCGCCTCAGGCGGCGCGTGATGCCGCGGGTGTGATCCGCTGCAGTACATGGCCTCCCGTGCCCCCGACGAGAAGAACCGTCCGTGCCGTGGCCATGGCAAGCCTCCTCAGCGCGCCGGCTTCCTCGGGGCCTACGCCTGCAGGCCGGGCCCATCGAGAACGCCTCGCATGACGTCGGCGAATCGTGGATGCGTCCGGATCGAGTCCCAATACGGAAGACTGGACCAGAGCATGAGTGGATCGCGTTCCGCCACGCCGACCTCGGCCCAGCGAATGGACTCGGCGGTCAGTCCGGCAGAAGACGCCGCGACGGCGAGCCAACTCGGCGCCACGAATTCGTGGCGTGAACGCGCTTCCATTTCGTCGTAGCAGGCGCGCGCCTTGTCCACATCGCCTGCTTTGCCATGCGTCCACGCGAGCAGGCCCAGTGCCCAGGAGTGCCGGCCGGAGGATCCCAGCAGCCCCCGGGCCTCCGCGATGGTTCGTGCGTAGTCGCCGGCCCACGCGTGGCTCCGCATTACCTCGAGGTGGGCGAAGAACGAATCGGGATCGAGGCCGATCGAGCGCTCCGCCTCGACGATCGACTCTTCGTGACGGCCCGCAATCCCGAGGACGTAGGAGTGCATGCCTACCACCCACGAGTTCAACGGATCGTCTTGAACGGCGCGTTGCAATTCGGCCACCGCGGTTGCGATCGGCATCACGCCGCGGATCGCTCGCCACAGCGCTCGCTGGGCACGCGCCTGGGAGTGGCGCGGATCGATCGCGAGCGCACGTTCGTAGCTGGAGTCCGACTTGGCGTAGGCGCGCTCGTACTGTTCTTCGATCGCCGCCAGGGTCGACCACGCTTCGGCCAGTCCGGAGTCGATCGTCAATGCTCGCTCCGCCAGGGCCTTGGCCCTCGACATTACTTCGGCGGGCCGGACGTAGGAGAAGACGCCCATCAACCGGTACGAGTTCGCGAGCGATGCGAGGGCGTCCGCGTAGCCAGGATCGAGCGCGATGGCCTGCTCGAAGCAGACGATCGCCTGCGACATGAAGCGGCCACGCTTGGATTGGAACGCCCGGCCACGCAACAGCAACTCGAAGGCTTCGATGCTCGTGGTGCCGCTTCGCGCCCGGCCCCGGAGCGCTTCGGTCCTCATCGCGCCGCGCAGGCGCGTCGTGATCGCCAGCGCGATCTCGTCCTGGACCGCGAACACGTCGGTCATCTCGCGGTCGTAGCGCTCCGACCAGAGCTGGTAGCCGTCGGCTGCGTTGACCATCTGCGCGGTGATGCGCAGCCGCGATCCGGAGCGCCGCACCGTGCCTTCGAGCACCGTGGCCACGTCGAGCTTCTCGCCGACCAGGCGCAGGTCCTCGCGGCGGCCCTTGAACATGAAGCACGAGGTGCGCGCGGCGACGCGCAGACCCTCGACCTGAGCGAGCGCGTTCAGGATCTCGTCGGTGACACCGTCGGCGAAGTATTCGTCGTCGGGACCACTCTGGTTTTCGAACGGCAATACGGCGATCGACTTCTCACGCGCGGCGTCGGCTTTGGTGCCGCCTGCGGTGATCTCTTCCAGCTCGAGCCGCACGTCACGAATGTCGCGCGGGCGCGCCTCGGCTTCCTTGCGCAGACAGCGACGCAGGATCTCTCTCACACGCGGCGGAACTCCCGCAGGCAGCGCCGACCAGTCGGGGTCGCGCTCGAGGATGCGCGCGATGAGATCGGAAACGGTCTCGCCGCCGAAGGCCGGGCGTCCCGCGAGACACTCGAACAGAAGGCAACCGAACGACCACACGTCGCTGCGCCGGTCGACCGGCTTGCCGCGCGCCTGCTCGGGACTCATGTATGCCGCGGTGCCGAGGATCGTGCCGGCGACGGTGGCCCCGATATGCGCGGTCGCCGTCGGCGACTCGGACAGGTCGCCTCCCGATGGCAGGGGTGCATCGCTCTTCGCGAGCCCGAAGTCGAGCACCTTGGCGACGCCGCGTGGCGTGATCATGACGTTGCCGGGTTTGAGGTCTCGATGCACGACTCCACCTTCGTGCGCGGCCTCCAATGCCGTGGCCACCTGGATGCCGAGACGCAGTGCTTCGGGTGGCGGCAGCGGTCCGCGCGTGAGGCGTGCCGCGAGTGTTTCGCCCTCGACCAGTTCGAGCACGAGGTGTGGCGTGCCGGACGCCTCTTCGAGCCCATAGATCGCCGCGATGTTCGGATGGTTCAGCGACGCGAGCACCTGGGCCTCGCGCTGAAACCTCGCGAGACGCTCGGGGTCGGCGGCGAACGCCGTGGGCAATGCCTTGATCGCCACGTCGCGGCCAAGCCGCGCGTCGCGCGCGCGATAGACCTCACCCATTCCTCCCGCTCCGAGCGGCGCGACGATCTCATAAGGGCCGAGGCGGGTACCGGGGGTCAGTGGCATCGGTCGAATGTAACCCAGAGAGCGTTGGTAGGCGTCAGCCCTTCGAATCGCGCCTGACGCCCCGCAATCGCAAAGCGTTTCCGATCACCGAGACCGAGCTGAAGCTCATTGCTGCGGCGGCGATCGCCGGCGAAAGGAGCAGGCCGAAGAACGGATACAGCACGCCCGCCGCGATCGGCACTCCGAGCGCATTGTAGACGAAAGCGAAAAACAGGTTCTGCCGGATGTTCGACATGGTAGCCCGGCTGAGCTGGCGCGCTCGCGCAATGCCTCGAAGATCGCCTTTGACGAGTGTCACGCCCGCGCTTTCCATCGCCACGTCGGTGCCGGTGCCCATTGCGATGCCGACCTGTGCTGCGGCGAGCGCCGGCGCGTCGTTGATTCCATCGCCCGCCATCGCCACCGAACGGCCTTCAGTCTGCAGCTTCCGCACCACCTCGGCCTTGCCATCGGGCAAGACTCCCGCGAGCACCTCATCGAGTCCGAGCTGCCGTGCGACCGCCTCGGCTGTGGTCCGGTTGTCGCCCGTGAGCATGACGAGACGGAGTCCTTCGGCGTGAAGCTGCTGAATCGCCTCGTGCGTCGTGGGTTTGAGCGGGTCGGCCACGCCGAGCACGGCAACGGTCCGCCCCTCGACGACCAGGAACATGGCGGTCTGGCCGTCGAGGCGCATGCGCTCCGCCTCCGGCTCCAATGCGGGAGAGGCGATGCCGAGCTCGGAAAGAAGGGCCGCATTTCCGAGGGCCACCGCCTTGCCCTCCACCCTCCCCTGCACTCCCTTGCCGGAGATTGCGGAGAAGTCAGAAGCTTCGCTCAATGCAAGGCGGCGCTCATGCGCGCCCGACACGATCGCCCCGGCCAGCGGATGCTCGCTGCCACGCTCGAGGCTCGCCGCCAGTCGAAGCGCATCGTCGTCGCGCCATTCTTCCGCGGTCACGATGCCCACGAGCCTGGGTTTGCCTTCGGTCAGCGTCCCGGTCTTGTCGAAGACGAGGGTGTCCACACTGCGAAGCGTCTCGATCGCTTCGGCGTTTCGAAACAGGACTCCCATGGTGGCGCCTTTGCCGACGGCGACCATGATCGACATCGGTGTGGCGAGTCCGAGCGCACACGGACAGGCGATGATGAGGACGGCCACCGCGTTGACCATTGCATACGCCATCCGCGGCTCGGGACCCACGAGCGCCCAGACCACGAACGTCACAATGGCGATCGCCACAACGGTCGGGACGAACCACGCGGACACACGATCCGCCAGGCGTTGAATGGGTGCGCGGCTCCGCTGTGCCTGCGACACCATCTGAACGATGCGGGCCAGCAACGTATCGCTTCCCACCTTTTCGGCCTCGATCACGAGTGAGCCCGTTCCGTTGAGGGTGGCCCCGACCACACGGCTGCCGGGTTCTTTCTCCACCGGGATCGGCTCGCCGCTGACCAGCGACTCATCGACCGAGCTCCGCCCCTCCGTGACGATCCCGTCGACCGGAACCTTCTCACCGGGACGTACCCGGAGGCGGTCGCCGACCTGAACCTGATCGAGCGGAACATCTTCATCGGTTCCGTCCGCGCGGAGACGGCGAGCTGTCGTCGGTGCCATTCCCAGGAGCGACCGGATCGCGGCGCTCGTTTGACCACGGGCCCGCAACTCCAAGACCTGGCCGAGCAGGACGAGCGTCACGATCACCGCCGCCGCCTCGAAGTAAGTTCCGACTCTGCCGCTCATGTCACGAAACGACGCCGGAAAGACGCCCGGTGATAGAACGGCGACCAGGCTGTAGAGGAAGGCGACCCCGACTCCGAGCGCGATCAGGGTGAACATGTTCGGGCTGCGGTTGACGACGGATTGCCAACCGCGCACGAAGAACGGCCATCCGCCCCACATGACGACCGGCGTTGCGAGCGCCAATTCGATCCAGCCCATGAGCGCGGGCGCGATCAGTTGATGAAGTAGTTGTCCCGGGAGCAGTGCACCGATCATCAGCGCGAGGAGTGGTGCCGTCAGGATGACCGAGATCTTGAATCGCCGGCTCATGTCGGCGTACTCGGGATTCTCCGTCTCTTCGAGCGTTACGATGCGGCGCTCGAGCGCCATGCCGCAAATGGGACACGAACCCGGCGCATCCCGAATGACTTCCGGATGCATCGGGCACGTCCACTCGGTCTTTGTCGTGACCACGACCATCTCGGGCTCGAGCGCCATGCCGCACTTTGGGCAACTCCCGGCCTTGTCGGAGCGTACCTCGGGATCCATCGGGCAGATCCAGGCCGTCCCTGCCGGGACTGCCGGGACCGGTGTGGCAGGCGGCGACAGATACCGTTCGGGGTCTTCAGTGAAACGCTTGAGACATCCCGCACTGCAGAAGAAATAGTCGTGACCGTGGTAGGTCGTGTGGTGTGGGCTCGTCGGCTTGACGCTCATGCCGCAGACAGGATCGCGTGGCGCAGAAGCATGCTCCGCAGGTGGTGTATCCAAATGAGTGCTCATGGCCTCCCTACTTGCCTGTGGCGCGCGCGACATGGATTCGGGATTGCGTTCCGTCCTCCGTCCACGCAAACCAGATGCCGTTTCCCGAGCGCACAATCTGCGGAAACCCGCTGGCTCGAGCGCCGGATATGGCGGTGACGATCTGTGATTCACCGCTCCGTCCGGTCTTCCACACCTGACGTACTTTGACCGCGGCTTTCCCGCTCACGGTCTCGAGCCAGGAGACCCGGGCGCTTCCGTCCGACATCATCGCAATGCCCACCCGCCCCGCCGGATCTCCGCCATCAATCCGGATCGGACGCGTGAACCGCCGGCCTGCGTCTTCGGAAAAGGCGGCGTACACTCGCGGCGAGTCGGCTGCCGCAGTGAACCACGCGATCGCGACGTGATCCCCGGCGGCATCCATCGCCGGTCCATTGACCGGACACCCGGAAATCTTCCAGCCATCCGCGTTGACGAGGTAAGGCTGGGTCCACCGCCCGTCCTCATAGCGCGTGAGCGCAATGTCCCGTATCTCGCCCGTGCTGCGATCACGATACGCCACGAGCATGCCCTTGCTCGTGCGGACCGCGGCGGTCGCGCAACACTCACAGCTTCGGACATCCAGTTCGTGCTCGTCCGCAATCCGCCCGTCGGGATGAACAACCGCCGTGCGGACCGTCATGTCCGCACCGGAGTGGTCACCGTCCTTCTGGCCTGCGAACTTCCGGCCATCCAGCCACACGGCCCGAACGCCATGTTCTTCCGCAAGAAGGCTGACGAATCCATGTTCGGTCGGCGTTCCGTCCCGATGGGGTGTGATCGGCCGGCTCCACGTGCGGCCGTCATCCTGGGACTGGCTGATACGCACGTCATAGGCGTAGGTGTCGGATGCACTCTTCCAGAGCCAATGCGCCGCCCACCGAGTCCCGCCCAGGGGGCGAAGGGTTGGGAAGTCGGCCCAGTTGGCGAAGAACGAATCCCCTTGCGCGATCGTCACCGGGTTCGACCATCGCCCGTTGCGCCATCGGGACCACCGGAGGGCATGGCCCGCACCACGACGCTCGAGCCAGCTCATCGCCACGCCGCCATCGACGGCAACCAGGCGCGGTTCAGCGCTCGAGAGGCCGGACGGCGATCCCATGGCGCGGATCACCAATCGCTCGTCGGCGTTGCTGCACCGCTGGCCGGTCACCAACGAGCAGATGACCGTCATCAGAAGCATCATCAGACAGGGACGCGCTTGGGTCATGTGAACCGTCCTCATTTCTCTTCGAGACTCACTTCGCAAGTGCGACGTTCTCCAACAGCAGGCCACTGTTGGTGCCTCGTGTATACAGCGTGCCACTCACCTTCACCGGCACTCCCACGTGGTCGTAGAGACCGTCGTTCGGGTTCTTGCCGTGCCCGCTCGCAATCAAGCCGTGCACCTCGCCAGTGCGCGTATCCAGAAAGGCCAGGTCTTGACCGCCTTTCGCGCACCTCACCGCGCACGCCGCATGAGTCTTCCCTTCACCGTTGTGCGTGAACCAGCACTGCGTGTCGATCAACTCGCCGGTGAGGCTGACTTTCTGCACGTTTGCGGCGCGGGGCAACGCATGGGTCCGCACCGGTGTCGATGCGGTCTTTGCTGCTGCCGCCGCTGCGGCTGTGGAGGACGAGCCGCCCTGGATGGACTTGTGCCCTTCGTGGGCCGTAGCGCTCGCTGCGGTGCCCGCAATCCCTACAACCAGGAGAACGAGTCCAAGGTTCTTCATGATTTACTCCTTCCGACAGGTTGCCAAGTGAGTGTCCGATGGAATTGAACCTGTACTCTGTGTCATGCCGCATCCTGCGGCGCTTCGGCGACATGTCCCCTGATGGCCTGTTCCGCCGCCGGTCGCCCGAACATCCAGAAGACCGCCGGCGTGACCAGCATGTCGAGGATCGTCGTCGTGAGCAGACCGCCCAGAATCACGGTCGCGACCGGGTACAGGATTTCCTTTCCCGGTTGTCCTTTGGAAAGCACGAGCGGCACGAGCGCCAGACCGGCGGTCAGGGCCGTCATGAGCACCGGGACCAATCGCTCCAGCGATCCGCGAACGATCATGTCCTTGGTGAAGTGCTCGCCTTCGTAGCGCATGAGATGGATGTAGTGCGAGATCATCATGATGGTGTTGCGCGAAGCAATCCCGGTGAGCGTGATGAAGCCGATCATCGAAGCGATCGAGAACACGCCACCGGTGAGCAGCACCGCGAGTACCGCGCCGATCAGCGCTATCGGAATGTTGATGAGGATCTGGAGGACGATCCGCCACGAACGGAAGTGCGCATAGAGGACCGTGAACATCGCCGCGAACGAGAGCAGGGAAAGCAGCGCCAGCACCCGGCTTGCCGATCGCTGGCTCTCGAACTGACCGCCAAAACTGAGGTAATACCCCGGCGGGAGTTGCACGCGCTCGGCCACCCGCGCCTCGAGTTCGCGGACGACAGCGCCAAGGTCGCGTCCTGAGACATTGGCCGAGACCACGATCCGCCGCTGGACGTCTTCGTGCTGGATTTGATTTGGCCCCCAGGCCTCCTGGATGTCTGCCACCGCCTGGAGCGGGACTCTTGCGCCGCTGGGCGTGTCAACCAGAAGGTTACGGATCGCATCGGGCCGGCCGCGCTGTCCTTCAGCCAGCCGCACCACCAGGTCATATCCGAACTGCCCTTCCAGCACCTGACCGACCGTCCGACCGGCCAGAGCAGTCTCCAACCACTCGTTCAACGCTCCGGCCTGAAGGCCGTACATGGCCGCCCGCTCGCGGTCGACTCGAACCTGCAGCTGTGGTACGAGCACCTGCCGCTCGGTCTGGAGATCCACCACGCCCGGAACGTCGGCGATTGCCGCCTCCACCTCGGAAGCCATTTGACGCAGGGTGCCGAGATCCTCACCGAAGACTTTGATCGCGATCTGGGCGCGCACGCCCGAGAGCAGGTGGTCGAGCCGATGTGAGATGGGTTGCCCTAGGCTGACAGACACCCCGGAGAGAATGGCAAGACGCTCGCGAATGTCGGCGAGGATCACTTCTCGCGAGCGCCGCGACGGCTTGAAGTCGACATCGAGCTCGGTGTAATGAACACCCTCGGCATGTTCGTCCCGCTCCGCTCGGCCCGTTCTCCGGCCGGTCGAAACCACCTCGGGGATCTGCAGGAGCAGCCGCTCCGCCATCTGCCCGATCCGGTTCGATTGCTCGAGCGAGGTGCCGGGCGACGCCAGCACATTGATGGTGGCGGTACCTTCGTTGAAGGGCGGCAGGAATTCGCGCCCAAGAAACGGAACCACCGAGATCGCAGCCAGAACCGCGATCGCGGCGCCGATGACCACCGGCTTGGGATGCGCGAGCACCCGCACGAGCAAGCGCTGGTCGAGGCGCTTCAGCCGTCGTACGAATGCCCCATCGCCTCGTTCGGTGGCCTTGGCATGGGGCAATAGCAATAGACAGAGTGCCGGCGTCACGGTGATCGAGACAACGAATGAAGCCGAGATTGCGATGACATAGGCCATCCCGAGCGGTGTGAACAAACGACCTTCGATTCCACTGAGGGCAAACAACGGGAGGAACACGAGGATTACGAGAATCGTCGCATAGACGATCGAGGTGCGGACTTCCGAGGAGGCGTCGAAGACGACCTGGAGCGCGGGACGCGGGTCGGCTTTGGCGCGGTTCTCCCGCAATCGCCGGAACACGTTCTCCACGTCGACGATGGCATCGTCGACGAGCTCACCCATCGCGATGGCAATGCCGCCGAGCGTCATGGTGTTGATGCTCTGACCCAGAAAATGCATGACGATCGCCGTCACCACGAGCGAGATCGGAATCGCAGTCAGGGTGATGGCCGTTGTGCGGAAGTTGAGCAGGAAGATGAAGAGGACGATGGTGACCAGGATGGCGCCGTCGCGTAGCGCTGCTTCGACATTGTGGATCGAGGCTTCAATGAACGTCGCCTGCCGAAACAGGACGCGAGTTTCTACGTCAGCGGGCAAGGACGGATGGAGCTGGGCCAATGCCCGCTCGATCTTTTCCGTGAGTTCGACGGTATCGGTGCCCGGCTGCTTCTGCACCATCAGAATAACGGCGGGTTTGCCGTTGACGCCGGCATCTCCCCGCTTCGGTGCAGTGCCAATACTTACGTCAGCGACCGCCGCCAGGGGGATCGGTACGCCATTGCGAAAGGTCCCAACCGGAGTCGCGCCGAGTTCGCGCGGATCCATCGTGCGACCGACGTTGCGAACCACGAGTTCCCGGCCGCCCTGACTGACAAAGCCTCCGGTGGTGTTGATGTTCGCCCGCTCCACGGACTCGACGACTTCCTGTAACGTCACGTCTGCCTCCGCCATCTGCTCGGGCTTCGGCTCGACCAGGTACTGCTTGAGTCCGCCACCGATCGCGATCACCTGGGAAACTCCGGCAATCGTCAACAGCCGCCGGCCGATGACCTGCTCCGCAATCGTGCGCAGATCGAAGGGCGGGATCGATCCCTTGGGACTCTCGACGCCGATCAGTGCGATCTCTCCCATGATCGATGAGACCGGACCCATCGTGGCCTCGGCCGTCCCGGGAAGTTGCTCGCGCACGAGCTGGAGTCGTTCGCTTACCAGCTGGCGATCACGATAGACGTCCGTGCCCCAGGCGAACTCGACATACACGATCGAAAGGCCCACCGCGGAAGTCGAACGCACACGCTCCACGCCCGGCGCTCCGTTCATGGCCGTTTCGATCGGCCGTGTGACGAGCGCTTCAACCTCTTCCGGGGCGAGCCCGGCGGCTTCGGTGAGAATGGTAACGGTCGGTCGGTTGAGATCGGGGAAGACGTCGACGGGTAAACGCGTGGTGGTCCACAGGCCGTAAATCGTCAAGAGCCCGGCGGCGACCAGCACCAGCATGCGTCCATTCAGAGAGGCGCGCAGGATCGCATTGATCATCGCGCGGCCTTCCCGGAATCAGGGCTGGCGCTGACCTTCACCTGAGGGGCCGACACCAGCGACTGCGCTCCTTCCACGACGATCCGATCTCCCGGGCGAACCCCGCCCGATAGCCCGATCCGATTGCCGTAGCGGCCGACCACGTGAACCGGCCGCTGTTCGAACACTTCGGCCGCCGTGTGTACAAAGACGCTCGATCCGCTCTCCTGCTGGATCACGGCCGATTCCGGAACCGCTATGAGCTCCATGGCCGTCGGCAACTCCAGACTGGCTTCAACCAGCATGCCGGGCCGCAACATGCCACCTCGATTCGTCACGGTGAGCAGGACTGGAGGAATCGGGCTGCCGGCGAGGGTCTCGGTTTCGCGGGTGGGTTCAGGAGCGGTCGGAGCCAGTCCACGAACCCGTGCGGGAAACAGCATACCGGGAAGAGCGCTCGAGGTGATCGTCGCTTTGCGGGTTCGTAGCGCCTGGTTGAGATTCTCACCGAACAGCGGCAACTCAACCCGCACCTGACGCTCATCGAGAATCACGAGCAGCGGATCGCCGGCCTGGACCCACTGTCCCGCCGAGAACTTCACCTCGGCGACCAGTCCGGAAATCGGCGCACGGATCGGCAGTCGATCGATGACGAGCAGGTTCGCGATCAACTGCCCTGCCTGGACGCGATCACCCACCGACAGCCGATGTCCCACCGCTTCGAGCTTGCCATCGCGCGGCGCTTCGACACTGGCCAAAGCGCCACTTTCGGGGACGACATGTCCAACCGCGTTGATGCGGGCTCGCAGCGACTCGGACTGCGCCACGATCGTTCGCACTCCCAGGAAGAACTGGGACTCCTTGGGCATATATCGCGTCTGCACCGGGATGGATGTGTTCTGTTCGGGATGCGGATGACTTTCGTCCGCGGGTGCGTTCTGCGCCGGGAGTGTTGAGCCCCCACCGACAAACAGAAGTGTGAGTGCGGTTCGGGCTACCGGGCGAAGCGCACGGCGTCGCAACACGAGCGCGAGGATCGCGAGTGCGAGCACGGCCGTCCCGATCCACCACCACGCGGGCCAGGGACGTGCGGTGCTCGCGGTTCCCCTCGCGGTCACCATCTCCTCACCCATCGGCAAGTCCTGGAACGCGAACTCCGCAGCGGGCGAAGTGCCAATCGCCAGGATCAACGTGTATCGGCCGGCTTGTTCGAATGGCAGCACTGCCTCGTAGATACCAGAGGATGCGGCGGTCGCGGTGGCGGTCACCTGCCGCGGTGCCGTCGTGCGCAAGGCGACTCGCGCCTGATCGAGCGGAGCGTTGGTCGCGAAGTCGCTGACATACACAATCACCGTCGTCGACTTCTGCCCGCGGACGCTGCGGTACTTCAGCACCACTTCGTAGTCATCGTTCGAAGCCGATCGAACGACGAGGCTGGGATCCGCGTTGACCGGCTCAGGCGCGCCATGATCGTGCCCTTCGTGGGACCACGCGGGCGTCCATGCAAGGACACCCAGGAAAATCAACAATGACAAGAAGCAGACACGCGCATTCATCGTTCGCCACCCCATCGCCGAGCGAGATCGGCTCGCGGCACACCCGTCGCCCGGACGAGTCGAGCCCGCTGTTCCTCGAGTGCCCCCAGCACATCGAGTAGTGCTACTTGCTGGCGGACGAGCCGTTCGCGAAGCGTCAGGTACTCATCGAGCGGAATGCGACCGTCTTCGTAGGCGGCCTCGATGAGCCGAAGATCTGGCCCGGCCGACTCGGCCGCCTCGCTTCGCAGCTTGTGTTCTTCTTGGACTCGGTTCAGCCCCGCGCACGCCACAGCCACCTCCTGTTGTACCTCGCGCTCGACTGCGGCGCGCTCGGCCATAGCGCGCTGGAATTCGAGTCGAGCCTCGCCCATTCCGGCCGAGTTCTGCCCGAAGATTGGAAGCGGAACTCGCAGGTGGACCCCCACGAATGTGCCCTCGTCGCTGATAGAACCCGCGCCGTCGAGTTCCAACGCGAGCCGTTCACGGCCGATCGAAGCACCCAGTGTCGGGTTGACGCGGCCGAGGCGTTGTTCGAGCGTCAGCCGCGCAAGTGCCAGCGACTCGGCGGCGGCGGCACGCGTCAGCGTCCATCGCGTCCGGCGCGCCAGAGCCAACGCGGAGTCGATGTCGCAACCCCACCATCTCTCGTCGAGATCATCCTGCAGGGACAGAGCCGAATCGGGCGAGAGTGCAAGCCCTGTCCGAAGCTCGGCCTCGGCGATGTCCAACTCACGGCGAGCATCGAGCCAGTCCGCCTCGAGGCTCAACGCTTCGGATCGCAGAAGCCGCGCGTCGAAACCGGTCAGGGTCTCTCTGCGTCGCGCGCTCTCGGCCTTCGAGCGCAGATTACGGGCGCGTTCTCGCAGTGGCTCGAGCAACAATGCTTTTCGCCGTGCCACGAGGTGTCGACTGTAAGCCTGATCGACTTCCGCCGAGATCTCCTGCGCCCGCGCTCCGAACTCCCGGTCAACGACAGCAGTCGTGGCGTTCCCCAACTGGATTCTGGCCCGCCGTTCGCCACGCAGATCGAACTCCTGCTCGAGGACGATTCGGCGCGTGAAGTCCGTGCCTGACCAGGGCGCAGGTGTCCCCTCGATCTCGACTGAGATCTCCGGATTGTGCAGATACGGCAGTCCTGCGAGTTTACGCGCCTCTCCCCGAGCCGCGGAGCGTCGCTCCATTTCCGTCGAGTGCGCCAGCGCTCGTTCCCGCGCTCCGCTGCGGCTCAAGCGCAAGGAATCAACCTGCGCCAGAGCCGCGTGGTCTTGTACGAGGAGCGTTATGGATAGGGCGAGCAGAGTAAATTGCTTACGGTGTCGCAACACCGAAGACTCCCTCGATCGCACGCAGGTGGGTCTGGAGTTCGATGAACTTGGCTTTTGCCTTGGTGAGGTCCCCGGCATCGCCAGCGGCATGGAGTTCGTCCGCCTTACGGGTGGCCGCGCTCAGGTGTTCATTGAGCTGCTGCTGCTGGTCAGCCCGGAGACTTGCGGCTTGTTCTGAAACCGGCTTCAGGAGCGTGTTGAGCTCGACGGACTGATCGTGAACGTCGCCCAATTTGCCTTGATCGATCGATTGTCCGAGCGCCATCTCCTTCTGGCGCAGTTGTGCGACCCAGGTGGGGGCGCCCGCCGCTGCAGGTTCTGGGGCCGGCACTGCAGTTGCAGCCGGCGGTGTATCGGTCGTTGAGGGGGTCGTCTCCTGCTTCTGGCTGCAACCTGCAACAAGAGCGATCGCCATAAATGCGAGCGCGAAATATCCCTTCGGGAAATGCATCTGGCCCTCCATTCATTCACAAGGAGAAGTAGACGTGGCACAGCCGTGGAGCCGTACTCGATACGCCTCGGAGATACGAGTCGATCAGACGGTCAGGGCTTCGCCCGTGGAGTACTGCATCATGGGCAAGGCGGCTGTAGCCAGCGCAAGCGCTGCTTCAGCCCGACCGCTCAGGAGGACGCGGGTGGACCGCGCCGGGACAGCGAGGAGGTGAGAAGGGGGTCGCCCGATGTGCCAGGTGGTCGATCAAATTCGAAGAGAGCCACCTCCGCGGCTCGATCTTCGACTGAGTTGAGGCCTGAGTGATCAACCGAGAAGTCGTTCAAAGGCAGGCGGAGAAGCGCGGGTTGGGTCAACTCCAGGCGGCCGCTGGGCGGGGCCCAGGTCGAGCAGCACATGGCCGCACCGCTGGGGCAAGGCCCCCCACTCTTCTTACGGTCACCGCCGCAGGTCTCAGAAGAGCAGCCCTGGTGCCCGGCAGATTCACCGGACTGCCCTTCGATCGACACCTCGGAGGCCATAGCGTCCGAAAGGCTGACGAGTGTGCTCAACGCGCAAACCTGCCCAAAGACCACCATGGAGAGCGCGATCAAGGCGGCCATGAACGAGGTGATTCGTGATTGCACAGGAAGCCTTTGTTGGGAATCGGACCGACGGTGTGACAAGTAACGCGTCGATGTGAGCATGCCCCTCCCGCGTGCGAACCGTCAAGCGGTCAGCCCTAGCACGCTGCATCCGGATCCGCCCTTCAAGATGGCGGCGCGATCGGGGTCTCACTCAGACGCTCGACGCGCCCGCCTGTGGCGTTCGGGCTATCCGAGATGGCTTCGTTCCCAGCGGAGCGCCATGAGCTTGGCCCACTTTCGTGGACGGTTTGATTACGCCGCCTGAGTCGCCCACTCCTTCTCGAACGCGGCGGGGCTGACCTGGCCGATCGTCGAGTGCCGACGACGCTGGTTGAAGAATACCTCGATGTAGTCGAACAGCT
>JANLWX010000228.1:0-44548 GCA_031364845.1 Candidatus Eiseniibacteriota bacterium | reverse complement strand
GACCAGCGCGCGCTTCTCGCCTCGGTCAGTCAGGACGCAGCGCTGTTTGATGAGTCCCTGCGCGAAAACCTGCTTCTTGGCCGGACCGACCGTGACCCGGCGCGGCTGGCAGAGGTGTTGCTGGATGCCGAAGTTGCAGCCTTCGTCGATCCGATGCCGCTGGGTCTGGACACACCTGCGGGAACGCGCGGCTCGGCGCTTTCTGGCGGTCAGCGTCAGCGGGTCGCCATCGCAAGGGCGCTCGCGGTCGCACCGGATCTCCTGGTCGCCGATGAGCCGACCTCGATGCTCGATGTTTCGATTCGCATGGGTGTGCTCAACCTGCTGGCCCAGCTCAAGCGCGAACGCGGGCTTGCGATCCTGCTCATCACCCACGATCTGGCCTCGGCCCGCTACCTCGCGGATCGCATCCTCGTGCTCTACCGGGGCCGCCTGGTCGAGGATGGGCCCAGCGAACAGGTGGTCGCCACACCTGCGCACCCTTACACCCGCGCGCTGCTCGCCTCGATCGCCGACACCGACCGCAGGGCGGTCGCTGCGGCACCCGCGCAGGCCCTGCCTGCGGGACGGCACGATCAGGGCTGCCCGTTTGCGACACGCTGCCCGGAGCGTCTCGATGTGTGCTGGAACTCCGATCCCGAGCCGCGGGCGGTGGGGGATCGTTCCGTGCGCTGCCATCTCTACTCGCCCGCAGTACCGGCGTCCCGGGACTGATCCGTGAGACCGGACCACTTCCCCGACGGGTTCCTGTGGGGTGTCGCCACCTCGGCCCAGCAGATCGAAGGGGCGTTCGATGAGGGGGGGCGGGGCGAGTCGGTCTGGGACCGCTACGCGACAGTGCCGGGCAATATCGCGGACGGCTCGAACGCGAAAGTCGCATGCGATCACTACCACCGGTGGCGCGAAGACCTCGATCTCCTCAAGTGGCTCGGAGTCGGCTCGTATCGCATGTCGATCTCGTGGCCGCGCGTGCTTCCTCAAGGGCACGGGTTGGTCAACACGGCGGGGCTGGATTTCTACGACACGCTCGTCGATCAACTCCTGGCTGCGGGCATCCAGCCATTCGTCACACTGAACCATTGGGACCTGCCGCAGGCGCTCCAGGAACGCGGTGGCTGGAGATCGCGCGCGACGGTCTCCGCGTTCACCGACTACGTCGATGCCGTGAGCCGGCGGCTCGGCGATCGGGTGCGGCACTGGGTCACCCACAACGAACCCTGGTGCATCGCCCACCTCGGATACGAGCAGGGCGCACACGCGCCCGGGATGCGCGATCCTCTCGCGTCACTGCGAGTCGCACACCACGTGCTGCTCTCGCACGGACAGTCGGTGGAGATCCTGCGTCGCAATTCCGCGCGCGCCGAGATCGGGATCGTCAACATTCTCACCTCGGTGCATCCCGCATCCGATTCGGAAGTCGATCGTGACGCCGCGCGCCACCTCGACGGCGCGTTCAACCGCTGGTACCTCGACCCGCTGTATCGCGGTCGCTATCCCGAGGACGCGATCGCGGATCGTCTCGCGCTGGGACACCTCGAGCGCGCGGAGTTGCCGTTCGTCGAGCCCGGCGATCTTGAGGTCATCGCGACCCCCACCGACTTCCTCGGAGTGAACTACTACAGCCGCAGTGTCGTGAAAGCCGGGGTCTCGGGAGCACCCGTTGCCGTGCAGGTCGTCCCCGACGACGCGCTCACCGCGATGGGGTGGGAGGTTTATCCGCAGGGTCTCAAGGAGGTGCTCGAGCGCGTGACCCGGGACTATTCGCCCCCCGCGATCTACGTGACCGAGAACGGCGCGGCGTTCGCTGACGAATCCGGGCCTTCGGGCCCGTTCGCGGATGCGCGGCGCGTGGAGTTCCTGCGTTCACACATCGCTTCGGCTCAGAGCGCGCTTGCTGCCGGCGTGCCGCTTCGCGGCTACTTCGCCTGGTCGCTGATGGACAACTTCGAATGGAGCCAGGGATTCGAGAAGCGTTTTGGTCTGTTCCACGTGGACTACTCCACCCAGCGCAGAACGCCTCGCGAGAGCGCGTACTGGTATCGTGATCTGGTTTCCGTGGGAGCGGCCGGTTCGGCCGTCCGGCAACGCCACACAAGGAGAGAACCGTGATTCCGCTCGCCACCCGCAAGCCGAAGTCCAGTGCCACGACCCTCGCTGTGCTGTCGATTCTGCTGGTCGCGTTGCCCGCGATCTCCAGGGCGCAGGTCGACTCCACGGCCCGCCGACAGCCGGTAACCGTGCTCACGGACGCCACGGGCTCGCGCCTGCAGGTGGATGGCCGCGATTTTCTCGTCAAGGGAATGAACTGGGACTACATCCCGATCGGGCAGAACTATGCCTACAACCTGTGGCAGCAACCCGAGGACATGATCACGGCGGCGCTGGACCGCGAGATGTCACTGCTGGCGGGAATGGGTGTCAACGCCATCCGCGTCTACACAGGTATTCCGGCACGCTGGGTGCGCTACATCCACGACCGCTACGGGATCTACAGCATCATCAACCACACCGTCGGCCGCTATGGTTTCACGCTGGACGGCGTGTGGAACCAGAACACCGATTACTCCAATCCGCGCATGCGAGCCGCGATCGCCGCCGACGTCGCTGCCACCATGCAGCAATACCGCGGCTGCCCCGGTGTGCTGATGTACCTGCTCGGCAACGAAAACAACTACGGACTGTCGTGGAGTTCGTTCGAGATCGAGGCTCTGCCCAAGGGCGAGCGGGATGTGGCCCGCGCGCGTTTCCTGTATTCGCTGTTCGGCGAGATCGCTCGTGCCACGAAGGAAAAGGATCCCGATGTGCCGGTGGCCATCGCCAATGGCGACCTCCAGTACATCGACGTGATCGCAGAGGAGTGCAAAGGCATCGACATTCTGGGCACGAATGTCTATCGCGGCATCTCGTCGCGCGACCTGTTCCAGGTCGTCAAGGACAAGCTCGGCATTCCGGTCATGTACACCGAGTTCGGTTCCGATGCCTTTAACGCGCGCGACCTCCGCGAGGACCAGCCGATGCAGGCGCGCTACCTGATCGGGCTGTGGCGCGAGATCTACGAGAAGAGCGCAGGCCACGGGCAGGAGGGCAACGCGATCGGCGGCTGCGTGTTCCAGTGGTCGGATGGCTGGTGGAAGTACAAGCAGGAAGAGCGCCTCGACATCCACGACGCGAATGCCTCGTGGCCCAATGCCGGCTACCCCGAGGACTTCGTGGCGGGCGAGTTCAACATGAACGAAGAGTGGTGGGGCATCTGCGCCAAGGGCTCTCCGGACAGCCGCGGTCTGTACGAACTCTACCCGCGCGCGGCGTACTACGCGCTGCGCAAAGTGTTCGCGCTCGATCCCTATGCGACCGGGACGAGCGGCGAAGTCATCCGGGCGCATTTCGCGGTGATCACTCCGGGAGGATCCGCGCTCGAAGCGCGGGGCGACCGCGCGGCACTCGCAACGAATGCCCTCGAGCGCGTCCGCGTGTCCGGCGTGCGCATGCAGTTCGAAACCATCAGCACGGGCGGGCACTTCGTGACCACACCCCGGCTCGGCGATCCCGAAAAAGTCGAGCAGCCCTCGGCCCAGGGCTTCGACCACCTGCAGTCGTTCTACACGGACTTCCAGGCGCAACCGTCGCCGGCCGTGACCGCCAATCTCTCCATCAACATCCTGGGCAATGTTCCGAATAACCCGATCGATCAGATCTTCTACGAGAATCGCTCGCCGATTCGGCCGCTCGCGACCATCAACGGCAATAGAGTCACGACCGGAGGGTACGAGCGCGTGCGGGTCTACCAGGCCAGCATGAGCTGGGACGATCGCTGGTTCGGTTTGCAGGGTTTCTACCGGACCGGCCACTACCACTGGGGATACGAGGGAGATTTCTTCGGGCTCTACCGCGAAGCCAATTACGGCCCCAATATCGACATCTACAATGCCGAGGCCCCGATCGGTCTCGAATTGAGCGGCAAGCGGGCGCTGAGCGGGCTCAAGGCGGCCTTCGGACCACAAGTGTGGTGGGGCGCGCCGCCGACCGCGTTGTTCAAGTACCGCCGCCAGGTCGGCCGCTTCGACGCGACCGCCGTCGTGGAGAAGGATCTGCCGACCCAGAGCGGGTTCACGATCGTTGGTTCGACCAGTGTCCGGCTTCTGCCGACCACGAAGACGACGCTTCACCTCAAGACGGCTCACGGTCCGTTCACCCTCGAGGCCGGAGGGATCTGGGCTGGGGCCAATCGCGTGGATGAGTACTTCCCTGTAGCGGTCCGTGAGGACACCACATACAGGTTCCTGCGCGACTACGTTCATCCCGCGGATGCGTTCGGCGGAAAGTTTCGTATCGCGGCGGCGCGCGGCCCGCTGCAATGGTATGCGCAGGGTGCGTCCATGGGCATCGTCGCCGAAGGCGGGCCGACGGGGACCGCGACCTATACCGGCTGGACCCTCAAGGACTTGGGCCTCGGGAACCAGCGCAACATCCTGACCGGCTTTGCCTACAACTCGGGGCACTTCCAGTTCGGCCCCAACTTCCGGTGGCAGAAACCCATTGTCGGTCCGATTCCGGCGAAGGCGACCCGCGACAAGCAGATCTGGCGCGACAACTTCAAGGATCCGTTCTCGGTGCGCGCCAACCGCGAGATGACCGCCGCCGAGCTGCTCATCAGCTACGATCCCACGCCCGCTTCGTGGCTCTACGCGTGGGACAACGATGTTCGCGAGGAGTCACGCCTGGCCGGCAGCATCGGCTTCGTCTACCGCCACATGCCGACGAACATGGATCCGGCTATTGGGTTCTTCTCGGAGGCCCAGGCCGATTCGTTCGGCGTGGCATACTTCGCCTTCGCCGGCTCGACTCCGCCGCGCGACCTGTGGGAGATCAACATGCGGGCCGTCTCACGCATTGGCACCGGCGTGCGCGTCGTGGCGCACGCCTACTACGGAACCGGGGAGCCCAGTCTGTCCGACGATCCGCGCCTCGTCACGCGTTCGGGTGCCGACTTCAAAGTTACAGGGGGCAGCGCCACCCTCTCCGCGTTCGCCAAGTTCAATGATTGGGGTACCTACGACTATCACCGGGATTTCAACCTGACCTACCCGGTCCAGTTGATGGGCGACCTGTCCCATTCGCTGGGCGCTCCGACGTGGTTCGACACCAACGCTCAAACCCGGATCGGTGTTCGCGGCACGTGGCGGTCGCTGGACGAGCACACCCCACGCTACACCGAGCGGTATCTCGACACGATCTCCAACCAGTGGATCCGCTTCGACGGTTCCCCGAACGGCAACGAGTGGGAGATCCGGACCTACGTGCGGCTGGCGATGTAGCGGAGGCGGGAAGACTGCCGTAATCCGGGCGTGGGTCCCTCAGGGCTCACGCCCGCGCTGCATACCGCTACTGCACCGCGAAGCAGGCGACGGAATGTTCCGGCTCGATTGCGAGCAGTTCCGGCTGCTCGATGCGGCACCGGTCCATCGCCAGCGGGCAGCGCGGGTGGAACCGGCAGCCAGGCGGCGGATTCTGCAGACTTGGCGGCGCGCCCCCGATGCTTTCACGGCCGGTCGATTCCCCGTGCAACGAGGGGAACGCGCGCAGCAGCCCCTGCGTATACGGATGCCGGGGCGCGTTGCGCAATGAATCGGCAGGCCCGATCTCGACGAGCCGCGCGGCGTAGAACACGGCGACCCGGTCCGAGAACTGGAGCATCCGTCCGAGGTCGTGGGTGATGAAGATCACCGAGAAGCCGAGACGGGTCTGAAGTTCGCGAATCTGCTCCAGGATCTCGCGCTCGACGATCACATCGAGCGCGGTCGTCGGTTCATCGAGGATCACGAGCGAAGGCTCGAGCGTGAGCGCGATGGCGATACCGATGCGCTGGCGCATCCCGCCCGAGAGTTGGTGGGCATAGGCGTCGAGTTGCGCCGGCGGAATGCCGACCATGCCGAGCAGCTTCGTGGCGCGCTCGCGCGCCTGATGCGCGTTCATCGGCGTATGCGCCTGCAGCGTGTCGATCAATTGCTCCCCGACGGTGATCACCGGGTTCAAGGCGTCCATGGCGCTCTGGAACACCATCGAGAATCGCTTCCACCGCAACTCCCGCAACTCCGGTTCTGACAGCGCGAGGAGATTGGTGCTTCCGAGCAGAACCTCGCCACCGGAAATCACCGCGGGCGGAGGCAGGATTCGCAGCAGCGCTTGAGCCATGGTCGATTTGCCGCTGCCGGACTCACCGGCGACGCCGAGGATCTCGCCATGACCCACCTCGAGCGACACGCGGTCGATGGCACGCACCGGTCCGCGATCGGTGATGTAGTCGACGCACAGGTCGCGGACCGTGAGAATGGGTTCAGTCATGGTTCCGTACCACCGGAGTGGACCGCGCGGGCTTCATCCCGTGCCGGCCGAGGTGATCGCGCCATGCGCGTTCGAGCTGGAGCCGGGGGTTCGTGATCTCATCGAATCCCGAGTTCAGCATGCTGAGGCCAAACCCCACCAGCGCGACACAGATTCCGGTGGGAGCAAAGGTCCACCACGCGCCGGTGAGAAGGGCCGAATCGTTCTGAGCCCAGTAGAGGTTGGTGCCCCAGGTCACGGCCGAGACATCGCCGAGCCCGAGGAACTCGAGACCGACCTGTGCGCCGATCGCGTAGATCGTGCTGCCGATGACCTGAGCGACGAGCAACGACGTCATCGTGGGCAGGATCTCGCTCAGGATGATGCGCGCATCCGACTCGCCCGTGACGATCACCGCCGCGACGAAGTCGCGCTGGCGCAAGCTCAGCGTTTGCGCGCGAATCACGCGCGCGTTCCACGCCCAGCCCGTGACGATCAGCACCAGCGCGAGGGTGAACGATCCCGTCGGCAGGTAGGCCGCGATCACGATTGCGAGCGGCAACCCCGGAATCACGAGGAACACATTGAACAACAGGGAGAGCAGGCCGTCGATGCGCCCGCCGTAGAAGCCGGCGGTCACTCCCACCAGTGCTCCGATCAGGACGACCGCGAGTCCCACGCCGAAACCGATCAGCAACGACACGCGGGTTCCGATCACCAATTGCGTCAGCACGTCCTGGCCCTGGCCGGTGGTCCCGAGCAGGTGCTGCAGCGAGGGCGGCTGGAGCGGGATGCCCACCAGTGCCTGCGGGTCACCGACGAGCAGCGGGCCGAACAGGGCGATGAACGCGAATACCAGAAGCACCGCCGCCCCCATACCCGCCTTGCGGTCGCGGCGAATCGCCTCCCACCACAGCGCGATGCCGATGCTGCGCGGGCTGCCCGGCGCGCTCATGACGCGGAATCCCGGATCCGTGGATCAAGCCACAGGTAGACGATGTCGACGAGCCAGTTGGCGCCGAGCACCGCGAGCGTGATGACGAGAAAGATTCCCTGCATGAGGGGATAGTCCTGGCTGCGAACCGCCTGCACCAGCAGATAGCCCTGGCCGGGATAGGAGAACACGACTTCGGTGAGCAGCGATCCGCCGAGCACGAAGCCGAGCGCCATGCCGAAACTCGTGATGCTCGGAAGCAGCGCATTGCGCGCGGCGTAGCGCAGCACGACCCGGGCGGGATCGAGACCCTTGGCCCGGGCGAGGTTCACGTAGTCCGAGCCGAGGATCGTGATCATGGTATTGCGCATCGACAGCAGCCATCCGCCGAGGGTCGCGATGACGATCGAGCCCACCGGAAGCACCGCGTGCGCCGCGACGTCGGCGAGGAACACCGGGGAGAAGCTCGGCGTCAGGTCGTCCGAATACGCATGACCGAGCGGGAACCAGCCCAGAGAAAACCCGAGCACGTAGAGCGAAACCATCGCGAGCCAGAAGTACGGGAGCGCACCGATGAACACGAGCGACGGGGGCAGCAGGGCGTCGATCCAGCCACGCCGCCACCAGGCCGCGGCGATGCCGAGCAGAGTGCCGATGGCGAAGCTCACGATGACCGCGCTGCCCGCGAGAAAGATCGTCCACAGGAGTCCGGTGCCGATGACCTGCGCGACCGGCGTCGGGAAGTAGGCGACCGAAATGCCGAAGTCGCCGCGCAGGGCGTGGCCGATGTAGGTCAGGTACTGACTCCACAGCGGGGCGTCGGTGAGGCCGAAGGTCTCACGCAGCGCCTGCAGCGCTTCGGGCCCGAGGCGCCCGCGAAAGCGCGCGAACAAGGCCGTGGCCGGATCGCCTGGCATCAGGCGCGGCAGGAAGAAGTTGAGCGTCAGCGCCACCCACGCCGCGACACAGTAGAAACCGAGCCGCCGCAGCAGGAATCTCATCGTGCCACCGGTTTGGGCGTGATGCGCGTCAGCACCAGCAGCAGTTCGCCGCGATCGAACTTGTTGGGAGACGCATCCGCGTAAGGGGTTTCGCGCGACGGGAAGCCCTCGATGCGGCTCGTGTTGTATTCGGCCCACGATGGATTGGGATAGAGCGGTATCGCCGGGGCCTCGGCGACGAACACGCGTTGGATCTCGGCGCACAGGCGACGCTGGGCGACAGGGTCGGCCTCGCGCTCGAAGTCCGCGAGGGCCCGGGTCGCCGCGGCGCTGCCATAGCGGTGCCAGTTGCCCATCGACGCGACGCCGGCGGGCTTCACGGTGGAGGATGCCATCAGCCACTGGTAGAACGTATAGGGGGTCGGCCCCTCGAACGACCAGCCCAGGCTCAGATCGAAGTTGCCCTCCTGCACGCGCTGGAACCACGCGCTGAAATCGTAGGTCCGCACCGTGGCGTCGATGCCCACCTCCTGAAACCCGCGCGCGATCACCTGTGCCGCCCGCACCCAGTCGGACCAGCCGGAGACACAGAGGATCTCGTACTGCCACGGCTTCCCGTCGGGGAGTTGCCGCTTGCCATCGGCGCCTCGCTTGAATCCTGCCTCGTCGAGCAGCGCGGACGCGCGTGCCACGTCGTGGCGCACCCAATCGCCGCTCGCGACCGCCGCGGAATCACGCCACGTCGAATACGCATCGCTGAGCCCGGTGGCGTCGGCCGGCTTGGAGTATCGATAGAGCGCGACATCCACCAGCAGGTCGCGGTCGATCGCCATGCTGAGGGCCTTGCGCACGCGCACGTCGTTGAACGGCGCTCTCCCGGTGTTCGCATAGAGAAAAATGCTGCTGCCGGTGAGTGGAAACCAGTACTTGTGATGTTCGGGCTTTCGGCTGACATACACCCGGTCGATCGCCGGCACGAAGTTGCCCGCCCAGTCCACTTCATCGAAGACGAGCGCCAGATTGGCGCGGTCGTTCCCGGGAAACGCGGGGCAGCGCAGGGCTTCCACTCTGGGCAGGCCCGGTTGCCAGTAATGTGGATTGCGTCCCAGTTCGTAGACCTGGTTCTTGAAAACTCTCACTTCGGTGAACGGACCGGTCGCCACCGGATGCTCGTTCGCGAATGCCACCGGATCCTTGACGTCACGCCACCCGTGTTCGGGAACGATCTGCTGTGCCGCGATTTCGTCCGAACCCGGAATGAACACGCGCGAAAACCGAAAGTCCACCGTGCGATCGTCGATCGCCCGCACCGCCGAAAGAAATCCCCACACCCCGCGGCGATCGAGCGCCGGGAAGCGCTTGAGCAGATTGAACGTGAACGCGACGTCGCGCGCGGTGAACGTCCTTCCATCGGACCACAGCACGCCGCCACGCGTCGTGACGCGCAGCACCCGGTTTTGCTCGAGCCACTCGCTCGCGGTCGCGAGCCACGGAATCTGCCGGCCCTGCACGCTGTTGAAGACGAACAGCGGCTCGTAGATGCCTGCCAATGTGGGCCACCGGGCCGAAGTCGCGGTCGTGAGCGGGTTGAAATTGCGAACCCACGACGACTGCTGCTCCTGCGACACGACGAGGATTCCATCCGGAAGTGGCGCGCGGGACCGGGCGCATCCCGGTGTCAGCAGCGACAGCGCCATTGCCCCGATGGCGGCGGCCGATGCCGTGAGGCCCCGTAGGGTCATTGGCTGCGTCGGTACACGCGGACGTAGTCCACGATCAACTGCTGCGGGAAGGTCGTAGTGGCATCGGGAGCGCCGACGAAACCACCACCGACCGCGAGATTGAGAATGATGAAGAACGGATGGTTGAACACCCACGACCCCGGCACGCTGGACGGTGTGACCGTGAAGTAGACGGAGTCATCCAGCATCCAGGTGATCGTGCTGGAGGTCCATTCGACCGCGAAGACGTGGAACACGGAATCGAGCGGGGCGCCCGGGACCGCGAACGATCGCGTGACCGCGTTGCCGCCGGAGTATCCCGGACCGTGAAGGCTGCCGTGCAGCAGGCTCGGTTCCTGTCCGCGGTACTCCATGATGTCGATCTCTCCGCAGGCCGGCCAGCCCGCGGTCTCGAAGTTGGATCCGAGGAGCCAGAACGCCGGCCACAGGCCCTGCCCACTCGGCAGGCGCATGCGCGCCTCGAACCGGCCCGTGGCCTGTTCGAAGCGTCCGCGCGTGTTGATCCGACCGGAGGTGTAGTTTCGCCCCTCGTAACTCTCCTCGCGCGCCGTGATCGTGAGGTTCCCGGCGCCGTCGAGCGAGACGTTCTCCGGCCGCGCGGTGTCGTACTCGAGCTGCGCATTGCCCCAGTCCGTGCCGATGTCGTACGTCCAACGCGCGGGATCGGGAGGCTGTCCGGCGGGGCCGTTGAACTCGTCCTGCCACACCAGATTCCATTGGTTCCTGGTCGGGTGCTTCGCACACCCGGCGCTCGAGGCGATGACGGCGAGCGCGCACACGCAGGGCACCATCGCCCGGAGGGTCGCCCGGCGCCCTCGCATCATGCCGCCCTCGATGGGTCGAACGCGGATGGGAACAAACGGCAGTCGTCGAGCGCCGCATCCAGCACATAGGTCGCGGCGCCCACCGCGGTGGACCGCGGGCCCAGTTCGCTGGTCCGGACTTCGGCGACGGCCAGCGAACTCACGAGGGTCCGCCTGCGGATCACATCGCGCAACGGCTCGAGCAACTGGTCGCCGAGCCGCGAAATCCCGCCGCCCACGATCACGAGCCTCGGGTTCATCAGGTTGAGCAGGCTCGCGATCGCGATGCCGAGATTGCCACCGGCCTCGGTCACGATCTGCGCGGCGAGAGGATCACCGGCCAGCGCAGCTTCCTCGATCGTCTCGATCGTGAGATGGCCAGTGGCCAGCACGCTGTTCGGAAACTGGGCCCGCAACTCGATCGCGCGATCGACCAGGGCCGGAGCTCCGATCAGAGTCGCCAGGCAACCGCGCAGCCCGCACACGCACGGCTTGCCGTGTGGATCGATCGCCATGTGTCCGATCTCGCCGGCAACGCCCGTCGCCCCGCGGTAAACCTTGCCTTGAAGGACGTGCCCCGATCCCACTCCGGTTGCGACCTTCACGTAGGCGAAGTCATCGACCCCGCGCCCCGCGCCCCACCAGCGTTCGGCGAGCGCGCCGAGGTTGGCGTCGTTGTCCACGAACAGCGGCACCCGAAAGCGTGTGGCGAGCGGTTTGAAACCGCCACGACCACGCCAGTCGGGCAGCACGACCTCGGAGAGATGATCGGGATGCAGGGGATCGACCGGGCACGGGACTGCGATGCCGATGCCGACCAGCAGCTTGCGGCTCCCCGGTATCTCGGCCAGACACTTGGCGCACAGCTCTGCGATGAGTGCGCGCGTGCCTTCAGGATCGGTGCGGACCGGATGAAACCGATGCTGCCACGCCAGCACATGTCCGCGCAGGTTGGTCAGCGCGACTGCCACGTGCGCCGCGCCCATGTCGACCCCGAGAATGCAACCCGCCTCGTAGTTGAACTCGAGCACGATGGGCGGACGGCCGCCGCGCGAAGGCCCGACGCCGACCTCAGCGACCAGCCCGGTCGGCAGCAGATCGTCCACGATTTCGGTGACCGTCGAGCGCGACAGCCCCGTGTTCCGCGCGATCTCGGCGCGCGAGATCTGATGTTCCTGCCAGATGAGTCTGAACAATGACTGCGAGAGCGAGTTCATCCGCGCCACTCCCGCACGCCTCGCACCATTTGTTCCCGGCGCCTGCTCATTCATGTGGTTCACCCTCACGAGTCGATCGATTGGCGACCCGCCCACCCTATTTGTGGAAGTAGACGTTGTCCACAAACACCGTGCGGGTATCGCCCGAGATGATGATCTGCGCGAGGTGCGCCCGGTTGGTGAGATTGGTGAAACTCGTGAATGGGATGTCGAGGCCGACCCACGCTCCCGTGACCAGCGCCGGCGTTGATCCGGCGTTGAACGTCAGTTCCTGCTCGCGGTCATCGCCGCAGTTGGCGCAGCCGCCGAAGATGCCGTCGGCGCCGAAGTCCACAAGTTTGACCTTGAACGTCGAGCCACTCGGCACCCAGACGTCCATGTGGAAGAAGTCCATCGCGGTCGCGTTGATCAGATGGTTCGTGAACTCGATGCCGGCGAACGACAGGTTGGTGTAGACCTTTGTGGGATTGCCCGCGATCGTGAGATCCGAGACCTCAGCGACATCCCAGGTTGCGGACCACGTGTCCACCGGCACATTCGTATAGGCATTGCTGTAGAGCGAAATGACGTCGATCGCCGGAGCCGTCGGCGCGGGAGCGGCGGTGGCCGGGGGTGCTGTGACGTTCAACGTGATGGTTCCCGTGGCGTCGGTGGCCTCGAGTTTCGCGGTGATGGCTGCGGTCCCGGTCCCGAGCACGCGAACCGTGGTGCCGGAGATCGCGGCGACGGCGGGATTGGACGAGATGAACGAAAAATATTCGGGCTGGTGCGTCACCGCAAAGTCGGCGCCGCCGATGTTGAAGATGGTCCTCGTCGTGCCCCCCAGATTGATCGTGGCGCCCACGAGGGTGTTGAGCGTCTGGGTGTTCAGGACCGGGCGTGGATTCGTGACCGTGGGGACATTGACGAACCGCACCTCGTCGATCCAGATCGTCAGTCCGGCGCCGCCCTGCGGTCCTTCAGCGAGAAAGAACATCCCTCGTTCCGCTTCGAGTTTGGCCGCGAGCGGGATCGGGATCAGGACCTGCGACCATGCGGTCGTCATCGCGATCGCGGACCGCTTCGCCTCGTATCTCGATGTTCCGGTGTTGTCGTTGCCGAAACCCGCCACTTCGAGCGATGCCGTCCTGCTGGCCTTCACCCAGAAACTCAGCGCGTTGTACGGGGCAAGGCTTCGCGCCTGGCTCGTCACGAAAGCGCCGCCGGAGTAGCCGCCCGAAGGGTCGCCCGGTGCGGGGACGGTGAACTTCAGCGAAGCGGTGCCCGCGTACTTCGTGGTCTCGTCGATCGACAGCGCGTCGAGTTTCGAACCGCCGAACGCCTGGAAGCCCACATTCGTTCCGAACCCGTCGGTGAATACGACCGGGTCGACGATCGGCGGCCACGCCTCGGTGGGCGAGCGCCGCGAACAACCTGAAAACGCCGCCAGGCACGCAGCCATCACAATCACGATTCGGACAGGAATTCTCAAGGTCATTCCGGTTCTCCGACCATTCGATGGAATTGACGCGCGAGCAGGTTCGAACGGAGCGGGCATCGCTCGGTGGCCGCTTTGTTTGGCAGCCGAACAAACGATGCGCCCGCACCGCCATGGCTGTCAAGCGCTTCGAATCACGGCCTCGTCGGGTCCCCGGGATCCTTCACATCCAGGTGCTGTCCCGATCTTCGCGCACGTCTGGAGTTCCTTCGCGAACGAAATGCACGGGCCCTATCGAGGCGAGAAAAGCGTTGGGGCGTCGAGGCGGGAAGGCTAGAATTGCGGACCCCGCGAGGGTGCCCTTGTCCACAGAACCGCCTCCCACCCTCAGGAAGCCTCCCCATGATCCGGCCCGCCCCGCTCGCCGTACTTGCGCTCATGTTGCTCGTCTCATCGCCGGCCCGCGCCGCCTTCGATCCGCCGGTGACGCCCGCGGGCCCCATGGGAGTACGCCAGATCGCGGCGGAGGGTGTCACTCCGCGCTCATTCGACTTCAACCGCCTGCCGCCGCGCGCCCCGGGTTCCGAGAGCCTTCCGATCACGCTGCGGCGCGAGCACGAGTGGGAAGAGGCGCAGGAGGAAGTCGATCGCCTCAAGGCGAATCCGCCGTTCCTTCCGGCCACATCGTTCGCACGGTTCACGCTCGATACGACGCCCTCGAGCGGAAAGGGTTCCCTGTCGCCGCTCGCACCGACGCTGGGTGTCGGCTTCGAGGGCATCACGCAGGGCGGCTTCATTCCAAGTGAGCCGACCGTGGGAGGTGGCCCGCTCAACATCTTCTCGGCGGGCAATGTCAGCGTCACCGTCACCAACAAGGACGGAACGAACCGTGTCGAGACCGATGGCGCGACGTTCTTCGGCGTGCCCGCCGCCGAGGGCGCGATCTCCGATGCCCAGTGCTACTACGACGCCCTGCGCGGCCGGTTCGTCGCGCTGTGCTTCACGCAGGGCACATCGCCCAGTAACTTCTCCAACTTCTACCTCGCCATTTCCAAGACCAACGATGCGCGTGGCGCGTGGTGGCTGTACAAGTTCGACATGTCCAAGGACGGCGCGGTCCAGACCACGAACTGGGCGGACTATCAGGGCCTTGGTATCTCCGACGACAAGATCGTGTTCAGCAGCCAGCAGTTCACGTTCGCCGGCGACTCGTATCGATACCAGAAGCTGCGCATTCTCGACCGCGCCGCCGCCTACAGCGGTGCCGTCCTGACCTATGTCGACATCGCCAATTTCTCGGCGCCTCCGGGTGGCGACACCAACGACAACTTCGTCACGAAGCCGGCGCGCAACCTGACGTCGGGCGACAACACGATCCACTTGTTGTGCGTCCGAACGGGCAGCGGATCACGTGTGACGTACCGCACGCTCACCGGCCCGCCCGCCACTCCTACTCTGGCGACAGTCAATCTCGTCACGGTCAGCGCCTACAGCGCGCCACCGGATGCGCCGCAGCTCGGCTCTGCAGCGCTCGTCGCCACCAACGATTGCCGGCCGACCGACTTCTACACCCGGGGCGGCGTGCTCATCGCCGCGTGGCACACGGCGGCCACCATCGGCGCCACGAACGTTTCGGCGATCCGGCTCTTGCGCATGCGCTTGAGTGACCGCGCGGTGCTGACCGATGAGACGTTCGGCCAGGCCAGCACGTTCTACTACTACCCGGCCGTGATCGTGGACTCGGTCGGCACCATCTTCCTGGGGTTCGGCCGCTCGAGCACCACCGAGCGTCCTTCGGCGTACGCCAGCGGCAAGCGGCGCGGCGATGCCGCGATTCAGCCGAGCGCGCTGCTCAAGGCCGGTCTCACCGCCACCGCGCAATCCCGTTGGGGTGACTATACGGGCATCGATCAGGACGGATCGCTGTTCACGCCCGGCTCGACCTCGGCGTGGTACGTGGGCCAGTGGACCAAGGCCACGAACGCGTTCGGCACCTGGGTGAACAAGCTCACGTTCACCTATGGACAGGTGTTCGGCACCGTGACCGACGACTGCGATGGCAGCGCCGGCACCGCAGCCGATCGCAGCGCGATCGCCGGCGTGACTGTGGCGCTCAAGCAGGGCGCGGCCACGGTGGCGACCGCGACGACGAACGCGCTGGGTCAATACAGCTTCGGATACCTCGAGAGCGGCACCTACGACGTTGTCGTGACGGCACCGGCCGGGGGCACCAACGTCGATGCGATCGCCGGCTCCGGCGGCACCACGCAAACGCGCGTGAGCGCGAGCGACGTGCAGATCGTGCTGACCAACGCACAGCAGTCGAGCGCCAACGACTTCGCAGTGGCGAGCATCAAGCCGCTCGCCTCGACCACGTCGATCGCTCCTGCATCCCGCTCGGTGGGCGATCCCCAGTTCTCGCTCACGGTGAACGGTGCCAATTTCGGCGCGTGCTCGGTGGTGCGATTCGACGGCTCGGATCGCGTGACCACGTTCGTGTCCCCAAACCAGCTGCTCGCGACGATCACCGGCGTCGACCAGGGGAGTGGCGGAAACCGGCTGATCACCGTGTTCACGCCGGCACCCGGAGGCGGCACTTCGAACGCGCAGACGCTCAGCATCTCCGGCACCCCGGACACGCTGGCACCGGTCGTCGCCGTGACGTCACCAGCCGGAGGCGAGAACTGGGGAATCACGACGGTCCATCCGATCACGTGGACCGCCACCGACGATGTCTCGGTGAGCGCCGTGGACATCGCGTGGTCGTCCGACGGCGGCGCGTCGTTCCCGAATCCCGTCGCGGCCGGTATTGCGAACTCCGGTTCCTTCAATTGGACGGTGCCTTCGAATCTGACCACGACCGCCCGCGTGCGCGTGCTCGCCTACGACAACTCGGGGCACGTCGGTTCGGATTCGAGCCACACGAACTTCGCCATCACCGGGTGGACCGTCACGGCGAGTGCCGCGGCCAACGGCGCGATCGCCCCCTCGGGCGCGATTGTGGTCCCCGATGGGGCCACACCCTCGTTCACCATCACTCCAAATGCCGGCTACCGCGTGCAGGACGTGCTCGTGAACGGCGCATCGGTTGGCGCCGTCACGAACTACGCGTTCGCCCCGATCCATTCGGATCAGACCATCGCGGCTTCGTTCGAACTGGACGCCTACGTGCTGACGCTGGGGACGACCGGAAGCGGTTCGGTCGCGGCGGTTCCGAACCAGGCCCAATACAACCCCGGCACCAACGTGCAGATCACGGCCACTGCGGCGGTGGGTTGGCACTTCCAATCGTGGAGCGGTGACGCCTCGGGCACGACCAATCCTCTGACGGTGACGATGGACGCGAACAAAAATGTCGTCGCGAACTTCGGCCAGCACATCTACACGTGGAACTCGACCGGCACGGCGTCGTGGACCACGGCCGCGAACTGGACGCCTTCGCGGACCACGCCCGCGACCGACGATGTGCTGCTGTTCAACAACGGCGCCACGACCATCGCCACCAACGTGCCGACCCAGACGATCAGCCAGGTGCTCGTGAGCAACAATACGAACGTGACGCTTCAGTCGTCCGCAGCGGTGACGGTAACGATCGCCGGAGGATCGGGCGCGGATCTCAGCGTGGGGGCGGGATCGACGCTTCAATTGACGGGGGCGAGTGCCGTGACGCTCGCACTCGCGGGCAGTGCGACCGGCGACATTTCGGGCACCACCAGTCTCGCAGGCGCCGCGCACCGCATGGTCGCTCTGGGTGCCGGGTCGCTCGCCTACGGCACCGGTTCAACGTTCGTGGCCGGCACCGGATTCAGCGGCAACCCGTTCGGCACCGGCAGCGGAACCAGCGCGCTCAACTCGGTCGAGTTCCGCTCGGGCTCGCTCTACCAGCACATCGCCGGCGCGAATCCCTTTGGAGCCGGGGCGCCGTCTTCGGTGGTGACATTCCTCGCCGGGAGCCGCTACCGGTTGGACGGCTCGATCACGCCGTCGATGTCGGGGCGCACGTACGCCGATTTCGAGTACAACGTGCTTGGTGCCCAGTCGCCCACGGGCGGCAACCCGCTCACGCTCGACAGCCTCATCGTCACGCGGGGGACGTTGAACCTGAACGTGACCGGGGGAGTGCAGATCCGCGGCGATGTTCACGTGAAGGCGGCGGGCATTCTCAACCTCACGCCCGCCTCGGCCGGGGCCTATACGATGTCCGGAACTTCGCCACAGTCCATCGATGTGCAGGGCGCAATGACCACGAACGCCAGCGCCACGGTCGGCATCGCCAACGCCGCGGACGTCTCGCTCGTCACCGACATCGCGCTCGGCGGCGGCCTCGCCTTCACGAGCGGGCGCCTCACCACCGGCGCGCGCAAGGTGAGCTTGTCGGCGGCTTCGACTGTCACGGGCGCGGGACAGGGCAGCGGCTGGGTGAACGGCAATCTCAAGAAAACCTACCCGGCGGGCGCCTTCTCGGGAACGCTTCCGGTGGGAGACGCGAGCACCTACGCCCCGATCGATGTGAGTGGAACCGGCGCGCCGGCGGGCTTCAACCTCACGGCCGCGACGACGGCCGGTGATCATCCGAATCTCGCCACGTCGATGCTCGATCCCGCGCGTTCGGTGAACCGCCGCTACATTCTCGCGCCCGCCAGCGCCAGCGGTGCGACATGGCTTGCCACGTTCAACTATGCCGCCGCGGATCTCGACGGGACCGCGGATCCGAACGCGTTCCAGGCTCAGGTCTGGAATGGCTCCGCGTGGTCCTCGCTTGCGATCAATGCGCGCACCTCGACCAGCACGCAGGTTTCGGGACTGACCACTTCGACTGCGGGCACCGAGTTCGCGATCGGCAATCTGCCGTCGTATTCGATCACGGCGAGTGCGGGTGCGGGCGGCTCGATCTCACCGAGTGGGGTCGTGTCCGTGGTCTCGAATGGCAGCCAGGCCTTCTCCATGCTTCCCGATCCCGGCTTCCAGGTGCTCGACGTGCTGGTCGATGGCGGCAGCGTCGGTGCTCCGGCCGGTTACACGTTCTCGAGTGTGACCACCAACCACACGATCGCCGTGACGTTCGTCGATGTGCAGCCGCCGTCCATCGCGGTGACGGCGCCCAACGGCGGCGAGACGTTGAATGCGGGAAGCAATACGAACATCACCTGGACGGCCGCGGACAACGCCGCAGTGACGACGGTCGATCTCGAGTTGTCGCGCACCGGAGCGGGCGGTCCGTTCGAGTCCATCGCCTCGGGGCTCGCCAACACGGGCACCTTCGACTGGCTCGTGTCGGTGCCCCTCACGACGCATGCTCTGGTGCGCGCCACGGCGCGCGATGCCGCGGGGCTTACGGCGCAGGATGTTTCCGATGCCGAGTTCAGGATCTCGGGCAGCACGGGCGTGTTCGACGGACCGGTGACCGATGTTGCGCTGGCTCCGGTGTGGCCGAATCCGGTGCGCGGTGCGGTGCGTTTCCAGTACGCACTGCCGCTCGAGTCGCATGTTCACCTGAGCGTTCACGACATCCAGGGACGTGAACTGATGGTGCTGGCGGATGGCGCCCGTGCCGCGGGCCGACACTCGGTGGAGTGGCCGGATGCGGGCCGCGTCCCGCTCGACCCGGGGCTCTACTTCGTCCGGCTCAAGTCCACGGGCCGGTCGATCGTCCAGCGGTTCGTGATCATGCGCTGAGACGGTGCGTTCCCTGCACTTGGGGTGCTACTGTCCGGAATTTGTGATGCCTTCAGGGTGAACCGGGCGTACCATTGAGGCCGGATCACGATCAACCATCGGACCACGGGAGGCGCATGCCTCCCGTCCGCCATGGAGGCCCCTTGTGAACACCCCCGGTCCTCGCGCGCGCGTGCGTGCCGCGGGCGAACGGATCACCCATCGCAGAATCGTTCTGCTTCGGTGAATGCACCAGGTCGATTTCCATCGGGCGGAACCATGGCCGCATCTGTCGGACGCGTCGCGTCCCTGTACTTGCTCGCGCTCCTCTCGGTCGCCTCTCCAGCACGAAGCCAGTGGATCGAGGACGGTGTCCCGGTCTGCACGGTCGGCGGAAATCAGTCGGAGCCTTCGATCGTCCCGGATGGGGCCGGGGGTGCCATCATCGTGTGGTCCGATGAACGCACAGGGGCCTATGTATTCGCGCAGCGGCTCAACTCCGCCGGAGTGCCGCAGTGGACGGCCGGTGGCGTGCTCGTCAGCAATCCCGGCCTCGCTGCATCCTCGCCGGTCGCCGTGGCCGATGGTTTCGGCGGAGCCATCGTCGCCTACAGCGAACAGCATGCCTCGACCGAGATCTACGCGCAGAAGATCAACTCCACCGGCGTCACGCAGTGGGGCGGCGGACTCCCGGTCTGCACCGCCGCCGGCAACCAGACCGGCGCGGCGATCGTTTCCGACTTGCGCACGACTTCCATCGCACCCGGTCCCGGTGCCGTCATCACGTGGACGGACCTGCGCTCGGGGAACCAGGATGTCTACGCGCAGGCCGTGACGGGCGACGGCATCGTGCGATGGGCGGCGAACGGAGTTCCGATCCGCACCGGTGCGAACGCGGACTTCAATCCGATCATCATCACCGACGGCACCGGTACCGTGAATCAAGCGAAGGGCGTGTTCATCGCGTGGCAGAACATCGCGAGCGACTTCGATGTCTACGCGCATCGCCTGAGTGCCGCGGGTGTGGATCAATGGGCTGCAGGCGGAACACCGATCGGGTCCGGCAGCGGCAACCAGACCGCACCCGCCGCAGCCTACATCGGATCGTCTTCCGCGATCATGGCGTGGTCGAACGACGCTGCCGCAGGCTCGCGTGTGTACGCCCAGCGGATCGGTTCGGGCGGATGGACTCCGGGGGGAATTCAGGTCAGCACAGCCGGCGCCGGCGGAAACGAGATCCGTGTGATCAGCGATGGAGTGGGTGGGGCGATCATCGGCTGGTCAGACTTCCGCGCGGGCAACCAGGACATCTACGCACAGCGGTTGGACGGAAGCGGCAACCGGCGCTGGCCGGCGAACGGCGTGCCGATCGTGAATGCTGCCGACTATCAGGGGAACTGCGTCATGGTGACGGATCTCGCTCGTGGCGCGATTGTGATCTGGCGGGACGATAAGCCCAATCTCGTCATGCGTGACCTCTACGCACAGCGCGTGGACAGTTCCGGAGTGAAGCGGTGGAACGCGGCCGGTGTGCCCGTGAGTCTCGGCAATGGAGACAAGATCAACCCCGTCGCGTGCGCGGATGGCATCGGCGGAGCGATCGTGGCCTGGACGGACTTTCGAAACACCGAAGGCGACGGTGGCAACAACCGCGATATCTATGCGCAGCACGTCTCCGCGGGCGGGGGTGTGGTCGCGGTCGAAACCAGAGTTGCCGATGACTCCTTCATGCTGCGGTCGCCTGCGCCCAATCCGACGCGCGGCCCGATGGAGATTCGTTTCGAGTTGCCGGCCGTGCGAGTCGTGACGGCTGAAGTGTGGGGCATCGACGGCCGGCGCGTGGCAACACTCGCCGCCGGGACCGAGTACTCTGCCGGTGCGGTGTCGTTGCGCTGGGACGGCCGCGGTCCGAATCACGAGCCGGTTGCGAGCGGGGTCTACTTCATCCGTGTTCGAGCGGGAGATGAGGCGATGACGCGCCGTGCGTTGATCGTGCGATGAGGACCATGATGGACGGAGAACCGATGGCACTGAACACGCGCAGATTCGCACTGACGCTGACCATTCCAATGACGCTCGCCGCATGCGCACCGCCGATGACGGCAGCGGCGTCCACCTGGCGCAAGGCCGACGCGGCCACCGAACAGCGCGCGACCGAGTGGATGAACAGCGTGACGGCCGGCTGGACGCCGAATCTTGGACAGATTGCCGATGCGAGCGGGCGCGCCGCCAGCGACGTGCTGTACTCGGCGAACATCGCGGGCGCCCAGGTCCATGTGACCACGTCGGGAATCTCTCACTACTTCGTCGATCGCAGGAACGAGGAGGAGGAAGGAGAGGAACGCGCGCATGCGCCCGCCAGCAACGAAGAGAAGACGCGCATGTACGACTGGGCGCGGCTCGATCTCGACCTCATGGGCGCCTCGATCCGGCCCGAGCGCGCGCGTCTCGAAAATCCGATCGCAGGCCAGGGCACGAGCAACTACTACCTGCCTCACTGCCCGGATGGCGTCACGAACGTTCCGACGTATGGCCGCATCACGTTCCCCGACGTCTACCGCGGCATCGACTGGGTGATCCGCAACGAGCCAGGCGAAGGCGTGCATCACGACTTCGTCGTGCGCCCCGGGGCCGACGCGACTCAGATCCGCCTTCAGTACGAGGGGGCGACCGCGATCACGGTCTCCGACGACGCTCAGTCCCTGCTCGTGCGCACGTCGCTCGGCGAAGTTCGCGAGGGCGCGCTGCGTTGCTATCAGGACGATCCGTCGAATCCGGTCGGCGCGCGGTTTCATGTCGAGGGGACTGCAGTCTCGGTGATCGTCGACGCGTACGACCATAGCCGCCCGCTGGTGATCGATCCGCCGATGGTGTGGTCGACGTATTACGGTGGCACCGGCTACGACGGCCCGCGCTCGATCTATTGCGACAATGCGAACCAAACGGTCTACGTCGTGGGCTACAACGCTTCCACGAATCTGCCGGTGCTGAACCCGGGCGGCGGCGCGCACTTTCAGGGCTCGTTCGCGGGGTCGCAGGACGGCTTCATCTGGAAGTTCAATCAGATGGGCGTGCGCCAGTGGGCGACCTACTACGGCGGGTCACTGGACGAGATGAACGCCGACTGCGCCGTCGATGCGTCGGGCAATCTCTACGTCTGCGGAAGCACGGCGTCCGCGGACTTCCCCACGCAGTTCCTCGCGGGAGCATACAATCAGCCCGCGCTCGGCGGGCCTCGCGACGGATTCGTCCTCAAATTCAATGCCGCGGGTGTGCGCCAGTGGGCCACGCTCTACGGCGGCAAGAGCAGCGACTACACGCACGCGATCGCGACCGATCTCGCGGGCAAGGTGTTCGTGTGCGGTTCGACGACCTCGAACGATCTCCCAGTGTTCAATCCGGGAGGAGGCGCGTACTTCGACAATACCCTGGGCGGCACGCGCGACGCCTTCGTCCTGCGTTTCGCCGCGCTGGGTGCGCTCGAATGGGCGACGTATTACGGCGGCGCGATCGACAGCGACGAGGCCTATGGCATCACGACCGCGCCCGGAAGTGTCTACGTCGTCGGCACGACGCGCTCGACCACGTTCCCCACGCTCAATCCCGGTGGCGGCGCATACTTCCAGCCCGCGCTCGCGGGCGATGAGGACACCCACGTTTCGCGCTTCAGTCCCGCGGGCGTCCAGTTGTGGGCGACGTATTTCGGCGGCGACAGCACCGACACCGGTGACGAGCCGGTGGTCGATGCGAACGGCAACCTGTTCATCTGCGGGTACACGGTCTCCTCGAACCTGCCGACCGTGAATCCGGGCGGAACGTCGTACTTCCAGGGCGCGCTCGCCGGAACCTACGACCTGTTCATCGCGAAGTTCAGCGCGACGCACGCCGCGGTGTGGTCGACGTACTTCGGTGGAAGCGACAACGACTTCCTTCAGGGCCTCATGGGCAAGCCGCTCGCGGTCGATGTGCAGGGCCGCGTCTACATGACGGGTATGACGTTCTCACTCGACCTGCCCGTGCTGGATCCGGGCGGCGGATCGTTCTTCCAGGGCACGTTCGTCGGATCGAGCGACGCGACGCTCACCGAGTTCGGCAACGACGGAACGCTGCTGTGGTCGACCTACTTCGGATCCACCAATCCCGAGTTCGGGTCCGGCGTGTCGGTGGGTGTCGGCGGGTGTCTGTTCGCGACCGGCGAAACGATTCTGCCCGCGAACCTCCCGACCATGAACCCGGGCGGCGGCGCGTGGTATCAGCCGGTCAACGCCGGGTCCGACGACGGATATATCGCCCGGTTCTGTTCGAAGAACTCGGCATGCTGTCTCGACTTCAATTGCGTGGCCGTCGCCACGCAGGCCGACTGCAACGCCCTCGGAGGAACCGCGTTCTTCCCGGACCAGCCGTGTTCGACCACCGTCTGCACGATCCATTGCACGATCTGCGGCACGAAGTTCGCCGATGCCAATCGCAATGGCGTTCAAGACAACGGCGAAGCCGGACTCCCGGGTTGGACGATCGCGCTCTACTATCCGAACGGTCCGCTCTACGCCACGAAGATCACCGACGCGAACGGAAACTACTGCTTCAACGACATTCCGTGCGGCACCTGGACCGTGACCGAGGTCCAGAAGCCCGGTTTCGTCCAGACACATCCTGCCGGCGCGCACACGGTGACGCTCGGCACCGGCACCACGCAGAACGGCGTGAACTTCGGCAACTACGCGTGCTCGACGACGCTCGCCTGCATCGGGGCACCGCCGAACATCGCCGCGTGGTGGCCGTTCAACGGCGGCCCCCCGACCGGAACCGCCGCCGACGTGGCGCACGCCGATCCGTCGCGCAACGTGGCTCAGATCCACACCGGCGGTTCTTCGTCGGTTCCCGAGATGCTGTGCTTCGCCACGCCCGCGGACTACGCCGTCGTGCCGGCGAGCGATCAACTCGACCTCAACTTCGGAACCGGATCGTTCGCGATCGCGTCCTGGTTCAACGCCTCATCGAGCGGCGGCGGCCGGCGCATGATCGTCGAGAAGCGCGCGCGGACCTCTTCGTCCGCTTATCACACGCGGGGCTGGGCGCTCTATCTCGACGGACTCCAGAGCTTCCTCGAACTCGGGACCGGCGCCTCGCCGCAAATCGTTCCCGGTCCGACCGTGACACCGGACGGATGGACGCATCTGGTCGTATCGATCGATCGCGCGACCGGACAAGGACGCTGGCATCTCGATGGCGCACCCGCCCCGGCCTTCGATTTCGTTCCGCACAACGGATCGGTCTCGAATCAAGCGGACGTTGCGATCGGTCAGGTCAGTTCGGCGTTCGGAACGGCTCCCGGATTCCAGGGCTGCATCGGTGCCCTCGCGATCTTCTCAAGCCCGCTCACGGCCGCCGCCGCGCGCAAGGCATACGACCCCGGACCAATCGGCTGGTGCCCGGAGTTCGCGCTGATGCCTCAGGTGAAGACGTTCTGCCAGAGCGACTCGACGGTGCAGGTGTGCTTCAACCTCGTCAACAACACCGGCGCGCCGCAGAGCTATCACTGGTCGATGGCCGGCTTGCCCGCCGGAGCCGGGTGCACCGTCGCAGGTCCCACGCAGATCACTCCGTCCGCCGGCGTGATCACCGTTCCCGCCGGCAGCACGTCCGCCGCGATCTGTGTGACGATCAAGCGTCCCGCCGGTCTCACGGCGCAGAATGCGACCGCGTGCTTCGTGCTCACGTTCATGAACGACGCAACCGGCATCTGCCGCACCCGCACCGGAATGTTGCGCGCCGACAACAGCTGCTGGTGCGCGACGCCGCAGCAACAGGGCGCAGTTCCAGTCCCCGCGCGCTTGGCGGCAGGCACTGTGATCGGCATCGGGATCAAACATCCGTGCGACCCGGTCGCGACGATGGCTTATCGGATGAGTGCCGAGTGGATCGATCCGAATCATCCGGATCCGCAGGCGCTGAGCCTCAACGGACTGCCGCCCGGCACGCCCGTCACGGGTGCCGTCACCGCGGGTCCGGGAGCCGAGTCGCAGTTGGACGTGTCCGTGAGCTACCCGATCCGGTACGACTTCGCGGCGCGCTACGAGATCGTGCTCGAAGCCGACACGGACGGTGACGGCAGCATGGAACGCCTGAGCGGAACCGTGGTCGAGGCAACGTACGACAGCACGGCCACCGTCGCTGTGCCGGCACTGCCGCCGCTCGAGCGCAGCGTGCGCCTCGTGACGAGACCGAATCCGTTCTTCAGCGGCTCGACCATTGAGTTCACGCTCGCGCAATCGGAGAACCTGGACCTCGGCATCTACGATCTGAGCGGACGCCTGGTGCGCTCCGTTTCGCGCGGGAAACTGGCCGCGGGTCCGCATCGATTCGCCTGGAACGGACGTGATGAGCGCGGCCGGCGCGCGCCCGCAGGCGTGTACTTCGTGCGGCTCGGCGGAGGCGGGAGGCAGCTCGAAGCGAAGGTCGTGAAGATTCAGTGAGAAGCACGCCGCTCCCGCTGAAGTTCCATGATCCATCGGGCGCCGCAGTCCGGGCGCCCGATGCATCGTGTTCCGTCATCGACTATGCCGAAGCCGCGAGCACCGCACATGCCTTGCCCGCCTGCGTCGCCTCGGGAACCTCGATGAGTCTGCCCGTGTGAAGGCGTCGACCGCAGCCAGACCTCAGTGGACGCGCACGACCTTGGTCTTGCGAATGCCATCGGCAACGGTGAGCCGCACGAAGTAGATCCCGGGCGCCGACCGGGCTCCGGCGTCGTCGCGGCCATCCCACGTCACCGACTGCAGGCCTGCGCTTCGGCGGCCGTGAGCCAGCAGACGGATCGCGGCACCGCGCACATCGTATACGCGGACGTCGACCGCCTGCTCCGCTGCGAGTTCGAACGCGATCAATGAAGCGCCGCGTGCAGGATTGGGTGAGACGCTCACGAACCGGGTTCCCTCGGCGGGATCGAGCCCGGGGACCGACAGCAGCGTGGTGGAGTCGTTCAAGGCGAAGGAGAGTTCACCCAGAGCCTGGCCGTCGTAGCGGTGAAGCCCGCCTGCGAAGTGGAGCGTGACTTGTTTCATGTCCGCCGGCGTCACATCCGGTGCCAGTGTGAGCCGGATGACCGGTCCTTCCCAGCACTCACCCGGCAACAGCGAATCGGGACCCGAGACGTTGTAGTCGTCGAACGCATCGGAGCCCGCAAAGCCCTCGATCAGGTCCGCCGACACAGAACCCAGGTACACGACCTGGTTTCCCGAATTCCGGATCAGCGCTTCGACCACGACGCTGCTTCCGGCGGGAGCCGAGACGACGGGGAGCAAGGGGAGGAAGTCGAGATCCGCACCCGCGGTGCTCGGCAACATCAGGAGAACCGTCACGAGGACGCGGGCGGCAAGTCGAGTGGAATGCTTCATCGCACTTCCCCGGTCATGGCAATCTGACCTTTCCCGCCACGGCAACGTTCTGCTTCTCGCCATAGCGAATCGAACCCCAAAGTGTGGCGTCCGAGCCCGATGGGAGGCCCACTTCGGACCGGGAGAACATCACGCCGTCCACATCGCGAGTTTCACCAGACTCGAGAGCGGGAACCGTCAGATCGCGGGGCAAGTCCACCGAGCCGTCGCTCTTGCGCGGCGAAACTCCATTCAGCGCAAGTTTCTCGAGTGTGATCGGACCCGGTATCGCCACGCACCCATCGTTTCTGAGCCGAATGCGGACCGCAATGCCATCTTCGACCGCATACAGATTTCCGTATCCGGGCATCGCCGAGACTTCGACGCTCAGTTGCATGGAAGGGAAGTAGGCAGGGGTACAGGAGCTCTGTACCGTGGCTCCGCCGGGTGTCGTCGCAACGATCTGGAACATCGCGAATGCCGTCGCCGGCAATTCGATCACTGCGGAGCCCGACAGTCCCAGCGGACTTGCGGCGGTCGTGGCGGAGAGGCTCCTGCAATCGCTTCCATACTTGACGACCGCGGTTACCGGCTCGTTCGTGGTCCAGGTGACCATCGCCGATCCACACGCCAGCTGCTTGTATCCCACGGTCAGGAGCCTGAGCCCGACCGAATTGAGACTCGCCGGATTCGAGAACACCGCCACGCCGTTGGAGGCGGTGACGACGCATCGATAGCTGCCAAGATCGGAAGCATCGACCGAAGGGTCGGAATAGACGGACGCTGTGGCGCCGGGCACGCTACGCCACGATTTCCCATCGAACTTCTGCCATTGATAGGTCGGGGTCCCGCCGCCCGCGGCCAGCACGCTGAAGGTGGCAGGAGAACCCAGCGCAACCGACTGATTGGACGGGTGCATCACGATGGTCACGACCGAAGCGTCCTCTACGACCGCGAAGTAGCAGACGTTGCTGATCGCGGTGGGGGTGCACGCTCCGGTCACGGACACCTGGTACAGGCCGGCGTCCTGCGCGGCGAGGTCCATGATGGTCAGTGTCGCCGTGGTCGCGCCCGAGAAGTCGGGACCGTTGGTCACCGGAAGGCGATCCCGAAGCCATTGAACCGACACGGCTCCACTGATGGTCGCGGATATCGATGCAGACGCATCGCCGATGACGCCGTAGACTAGATTCGGAACGGTCGCCGAGGGCGTCGGACACACCTGAAGGACCATCGCCGTGCTGCTGTCGCATCCGCAGGCGTTGCACACCAATGCGTCGTAGGCTCCCGCGTCCGAGGTCTGGACATTATCCAGCGAGATGAATCGGGCATTAGGTGCGCCGGGAATGGCGACGCCATTCTTTCTCCACACATACGTGAGATTCGAGCCCGTCGCAAAGACGCTGAAGCCGGTCTTGCCACCTTCGGGAACCGTCGCGTCCTTCGAGGCGGCTTTGACCGTCGGCGCCGAGCCCGCGACCGCACACGATGCGGGCGAATAGGCACCGTCGCCATCGATCGAGATGGTGCAGACCTCATAGCATCGTTGAGAATTGCCCGGGCTCGCATCGACGAAGGGCGGTGCGAAAATCGTATCCATGCCCGTGATGACGACGCCGTCTCGCTTCACGCGAAATCCGACCGCACCGGCAACCGTGTCCCACCCGATCGAGATCGCACCGCACTGCGGGGTTGCCAGGACGTTCTCCGGCACGGGCAGGTTGCAGAGCGATGCCGACGAGTTGTGAGGAACGGGCGGTGATTCCACCGTGAAGTCCGCGGAATTGTTATCGGTGTCGACGAAGCCTCTACCGCGCCGCACGGAGCCCGTTGTAATGCTTAGCGCCGCCGCCGCCGTTCCATCGGGACAGTTGGAAGTGCCATAAGCCACCTTGTCGACCAACGCGCCCCCCTCTGAGCCGCAAGGCGTGTTCGGCGACGCGGCCGAGAACAAACCGACCTTGCCGTTCGTGCTGCCCAGAGTCAGTTGGGGCCCCGACGTCACCGGAAACGCAACGCCTTCGAAGTCCGGCGTCACGGGAAGTGCCGCGCCCATGTAGGGCGTGCCAGTGGAGCTGGTGTTCGGCATTGCGATCAGGAGGTAGCGACACGGTTGCATGACCGTGCCGGGCGGGAATGTGAAGACGTTGAGTGCGGGGGTGCCCCCCCAGTTGCCGGTCGGCGATCCGTATTCAATGGCCCAGCCGCTGATGTCGACCGCGACGGATCCCGCATTGAAGAGTTCGACGAAGTCGCGGTGATACGCCGCGGCGGGATTGGCGCTGCCACCGCCGCCATAGACCTGGCTGATGCGCACGTCACTCACGGCTTCTGCGCGTGCGGTGCACACGCAGATCCCGGCAATCAAGAATGTTGTCGTCAACCATGTGCGGCGCATGATTGCCTCAGTGGATAGGGATTCCACTCGGCTTCGAACAGACCGAAGCGATGCGACATCATAGGAGCCGATGAAGGCGGAATCCATAGGAAAGGTCGATCTCGAGTCCTTCGCCCGTGCGCGTGGCCCGCGGCTAACCTCCTTACTGCTTCCAGGAAGCGCCGACAGATACACCAACTCGAACGTTGATCCGCCACGAGCGGCGGCGTAAACTCATGCTACTCATTAAGAAGAGACGCCGTGCAGGGACGGTCATGCGAGCAGCCACCGAAGGAGCATCACGACCGTGAAGACGTACGTTTGCAGCGCCAGTCTTGCCCTGATCCTGTCATCGGCCCCGGCGGCCTTCGCGCTCACGCGCGAAGTCCCCTCCGACTACTCCACCATCCAATCGGCGATCGATGCCTCCGCCGACGGCGATCTCGTGCTGATCGCCCCGGGGACCTACTTCGAGAGTCTGGTCCTCACCGGCAAGTCCATCACCGTTGCGTCACACTTTCATACGACGGCCGATCGCAGTTTCATCGACCAGACGGTCATCGATGGCGGCGGGGCCCTGCGGGTCATCCGGATCGGGGCTTCGGCCGCGATCCCCGTCATCTCCGGACTCACGCTGCGCAATGCCGATGATGGCGTGAGCGCGAACGGGAAGTTCCACTTCCTCGACAATCGGGTGACGGAGACGGGCGACGGGATCGACCACGAAGCCGGCTCCGGTGGGCTGGTGCGAGGCTGCATCTTCGAGGGCAACGCCGACGATGGGATCGACATCGATCATGCGGTGACGACGATCATCGAGAACAACACGATCCGGAACAACAGCGACGACGGGATCGAGATGCGCTTCCAGCCGTACTCCGGCCCGCTGCTCTCGGTCGTGATCCGGAACAACACGATCACAGGCAACGAAGAAGACGGCATCCAGCTCATCAGCTACGACGTGCCCACGCCGCGGACGGTCCATATCGAAGGCAATCTCATCGCGAACAACGCGATGGCCGGCATCGGGATCATGTGTTGTCAGAACACGGTCGAGAACTATCAGGGCGCGAATCTCAAGGAGCGCGTGGGCGTCTATCACAACACGTTCGACGGCAACGACCACGGGATCACCGGGGGCGACAGTCTCGTCGCGGTGAACAACATCTTCGTCCGCACGACGAATATCGCGGTGAAAGACGTGGGTGCCGGCTCGATCGCGGCGTACAACCTGTTCTTCGCGAACGGCACCGACGATTCCCAATCGAACATTGACGCGGCGACGACGTTTTCAGGCGATCCTCTGCTGTCGGCGGACCGCAGACTCTCGGATGGAAGCCCGGCGATCGATGCGGGCACTGCGTCGTTCGAGCACCACGGGCAGATCGTGTGGTCGCGTAACGCCGCCGACTACGACGGAGAGGCGCCCGACCTCGGCGCGTTCGAGAGCACCGACACCGTCGACGTCATCGAAGGCCCGGGCGATCTGGGCGTCCAGCTTCTCGCGCCCGTGCCGAATCCCAGCCGCGAATCGACGACGCTGAGCATGATGTTGCAGCGCCCGGCCCGCGTACGCGTGGAGATCGTCGATGTCACAGGGCGGCAGGTACGCATGCTCACGGACCGCGATCGGCCTGCCGGACGCCACGACGTCTCATGGGACGGGCGAAACGAAACAGGAGAGGTCGTTCCCGCAGGTGTCTACTTCGCGCGCCTCAAAGCAGGAACTCAAGAACTGTCGCGCCGGTTTATCAAACTCTAGAAGCCTGGCGGGTCTGAGGGCTTCGAGTGCAAGGCGGCAAGGAGCGATGAGCGAGACGTATCGTCAGATACGTCGCAGTGAAGAGCGACGCAGCCAACGCAGCAATCGAAGTCCTCAGCCCCGCCTAATGGCCGAACCAGCGGGCGCGCCGCGTGTCGGCAAACTCCTGCTTGTGGACGCGCTGTGCCACGCTCGGTTCGTGGAAGGTTCCGGTCGGCTTGGGCCCTGTGAAGAAGTCCACGTCGACGCGGCCGATCCGATTGGCTCCGAACTCGATGTAGCACGATCCCGCCCCCGCATAGAGCCCGGTCTGCTCCAGTCCTCGAAAGTGGGCGATCAGATTGTCCGCGACGGTACGCGCGGCGCCCTCGGCGAACACACCGGCTTTCGGAGCGCCCGTATTGGACACGTCGCCAAGCGCGTAGACGCCAGGTAACGATGTCTGAAGCGTGCGCGGCTCGACCGTCACCCATCCGTTCTCGGTCATCCCGGCCGCGATGACCACGTCCGGCGCGCGATGTTTCGGAACGCCGAGGAACAGGTCGCACGGAAGCCGGCGTCCGTCGTCGAGCGTCACGATCCTGTTCGACGTGTCCACCGACGTGACCCGGCGGTCGGGAATGTATTCGATGTTCCGTTCGGCGAACGCCGCGATCAGGGCGCTCGAAGTTTCAGGAGATGGCGGCACCGGGCTCGGGAACGGAATCACGATCGAGATGCGGCAGTCGTCCCGGACGCCGCGCTCCAGCAGGTGCTGGTGCAGCATCAGCGCGCACTCGCTCGGTGCGGGCGGGCACTTGTAGGGAGCGCCGCACACGCCGACCACGGCATGGCCGCTCGTGAAGGCCGGCAGAACTTCGCCCAGGCGCACCGCGCCCTCGACCGAGTAGAACTCGTTCTCTCCGATGGTCACGCCGGGTGTGGTGTCGTACGCGGCACCGAGCGCGATCACCAGGATGTCCGCCTCGTGGGTGGCGGCGTCGGTGGTGACGCGGCGGGCGGCAGGATCGATCGCCGTGATGGTCTCGCGTCGGAAGGTGACCCCCGGCTTGATGATGCCCGCGTACGGAATGCTCACCGCGGCCGCGGTCTTGTGGCCGAACATCACCTCCAGCTTCGAGAACCCGAAGACGAAGCACTCCGCTTTGTCGATGAGCGTGATCGCGAGGTCGTCGCCCATCTCCTCCGACAGCGCGCTGCTCAGTTCGAGCCCGCCGAAGCCGGCACCGAGAATCAGGACTCGTGGTTTCTTGGCGGGTTTGGACATCGTTGTCTCGTTTTCGCTGGAGGGGGAAAGGAGGGGAGGCTGCGCCGAAGTCTGCGGCCGGGATTGTAGACGCACGAATCCCGCGTGGCCACGCGGCCGGACGACCGATCGGCCTCTCTGAATGTCAGGGACATGTCTTCTTTGCGCCTGCTCGCTGCTCGTAGCCCGATGAAGGGCCATCGGTTGGAAACTTGTGCCCGGAGTTCGCCGTATCCACTGACGAGCGCTCGTCAGAAGTCGACTGGAAACGCCGGGCCCGGGGCTTATCATGGACGCCCAGGGTACTTCGCCTACTCCAGCCTGTCGGTCGACTTCACGCTGCGCGGTCAGGGTCCAGCCTGCCATGGAAGACAAAGTTCGCGGTCGCGACATCATCGCCCAGGTGGTCGAGAACATGCGCAGCCAGGGTGAAGAACTGCGCTATTCCACGATCGTGCCCGCCACGTACGACGTCTACCTGCATCCGGCCGACTTCCAGCGCTTGGAGAGCCTCGCCGCAGTGATCGCCGACCAGGCGCGCCGCGCGCTCGACGAGGAACTCGAGAAGCTGAACCGCGCGAGCCAGATCGAAGCCAAAGTCCGCGAGGCGCTGCGGCGCCCGCGATTGCCGCACGAACGGGCCGGCTCGGCGTGGGAGATCCGGCTGATCTCCGATCCCAACGACGAACTGGCGCCTGGCGACATCCTGGTCGACTCGACGCTCGTCACGCCCGAGTCCGAGAGCCTGAGCGGCAGCCGCACGCGGCGCATCGTCACGACGCGGCGGGGCGATCGCATCGAAAGCCACGAAGCGCCCGCTGCCTCACAGGCCGTACCGGCTCCCGCCGCGATCCCGGCGCGCACCGGGCCTGTGGCCGTGCCTTCGATGCCCGACTCGAGTGCCCCGCACGCCGAGGCTCCGCCGCCGCCCGCCGCCGAACCGGTCTTGGGCGCGCTCGCCACACTCCGCTACCGCGACGAGAACGGCGATCACCTGTTTCGCATGGAGAAGCCGCAGGTCGTGGTCGGAAGAGGCGGCCCCGGCTACTGGGTCGATCTAAAACTCAAGACCGTGCCCGACGTATCGCGCGATCATCTGCGGCTGCGCTACGACGAACCCGAGCGCCGTTTCTACATCAAGGATCTCAGCACGCTCGGCACCACGGTCGACGGAGCGGCGATCCCATCAAGCATCGAAGTGCGCGACGGTGAGAAGGTCGACAGGAACCTCGAGGTGCCGTTGAAGTCCGAGGCCGAGATCGGATTGGCCGGCGCGGTCTTCATCAGCTTCCGCGCCGAGATCCCGGTATGAACGGACGACTCCGCTTGAGCGGTTTCCATCGCCTGCATGTGGTCCTCGCGTGAGCCTGCTCTTCTCGCTCCGCTGGCTGTTCCTCCTGGCACTCGTCGCCGCGGTCGGGTGGATCTGCTGGAAGTCGCTCCGACATGACCCTTCCTGACCGGCTGCACGACAGCGGGGCGACGCTGATCGCCGCGCGACCGGGTTCGCGACGCGCCACGATCCACTGCGCGGGTGCCACCCATCGCGGGATGATCCGCGACCACAACGAAGACCGTCTTCACGTCGATCCCGAGCGCGGCATCCTGATCGTGGTCGATGGCATCGGCGGCCAGGCGGCGGGCGAGACGGCGGCCGAGACCGCGCTCACGTTTCTGCGCTCGCGCCTCGAGCGCCAGACCGGTCGCGTCGAAGAGCGCGTGCGCGAAGCGATCGCGGTCGCCAACAACGAAATCGTGCGCCTCGCGAGCCTGAACCCAGATCTCGAAGGCATGGGATGCGTCCTCACACTCGCGGTGATCGAGGACGGCATGGTCACGGTGGGGCACGTCGGCGACTCGCGTCTCTACCGCCTCGGCGCGGACGGCATCGTGAAAGTCACACGCGATCATTCGCCGGTCGGCATGCGCGAGGACCAGGGCGAGCTGAGCGAGGCCGATGCGATGCGCCACCCGCGCCGCAACGAAGTCTACCGCTCGGTGGGCGCTGAAGAGCACACGCCACTCGATGAGGACTTCGTCGAGGTGAGCCGTTTCCCGTTCGATCCCGAGGGCGCGATTCTTCTTTGCAGCGACGGGCTCACGGATCTGGTTTCGAGCGGGACGATCGCGCGCATCGTGCGCGAGAATGCGGGCGACGAGCCTAAAGCGGTCGAAAGGCTGATCGAGGCGGCGAACGCGGCGGGGGGCAAGGACAACGTCACGGTGGCGCTGGCGGCGGGCGACCGTTTCGCGACGGCGCTCGGAGCGCGGCGCGAGTCGTCATCCGCACCGCGCGCTCGCGCGGTCAATGCAGACGCCGACGCCGTCGAACGTCCGTGGTTCACGCGACCCGGCTACGTGTTCGCGTTCGGCGCGCTCGCGGGCGTTGCGATGTTCTGGGGCTTCACGCTGATCGATCGCAATCCCGCCAGCACCGGACTCCCGCTCGGTCCCGCGTTTCAGACGTCGCGCGCGCCGCGCGCGCTGCTGGTGGGGCCGGGACTCGAGTTCGGAGCGATCGGCGACGCGCTCTCGGCCGCGCGCTCCGGCGACACGGTCTCGGTCGCGCCCGGCACCTATCGCGAACAGGTGCGGCTCGAAGACGGTGTGACGCTGATGAGCCGCGTTCCCCGCCAGGCCGTGCTGATCCCGCGCGGTGAAGGCTCGGCACCGCTGGTGGCGATCGTGGCGGAGGGCCTCTCGGCGGGACGCATCGTGGGATTCAAGATCGCGGCCGGCGACAGCAGTCCGCTCGACATCGGTATTCGAGTGCGCGACGCGCGAGTCGCGATCGAAGACGTGGAGATCTCCGGAGCGCGCAGCGCGGGCGTGGTCTTTCAGGGTCGCGGAGATGCGTCCCTGAACGCGAGCCTGATTCAGAAGAACCCGGGTGCCGGCGTGACGATCTCGCGGCCTGCGTCGCCGCGCCTCGGACACAACCTGATCCTCGACAACGGCCGTAACGCACGCCGGTCGCGGGCCGGCGTCGAACTGGAAGGCAACGCCACGCCGGTGCTGGTCGGCAACGTCATCGCAGGCAATGGAGCCGAAGGCGTGCGGGGCGCTCCGCCCTCGATCCGGGCCGCGCTGGCCGAGGACAACATCTTCGAAGCGTGGGGCCGCGCGAATGGTTCGGGCGCGCTCGGAACTTCGGCGCGCGGGAGCCGACGATGACCGCGACCCGCACACGCTCGTGGAGTACGGGCGTCGCCCGCGCGCAGGAGCGCCGATGAGCGTCCGCTATCACAGCGTCGGACCGTTCGAGGTTCTCTCGCGCCTCGGCAGCGGCGGCATGGCGGACGTGCTCAAGGCGGTCGACAGCCGCAATGGCCGCACGGTGGCGCTCAAGATTCCGAAGACCGACCCCGGCGTGCGCGAGGCCGAGCGCGAAGGCGCGCTGATCCAGATGCGTCTGTCGGAGATCGACCCGCGGGTTCCGAAGGTGTTCGAGATCGAAGAGAGCGTCGAGAACGACATGTACATCGCGATGGAGTACGTCGCGGGCGAGGACCTGTCCGACCGCATCCGCCGCGGGCCGCTCGAGCCGCGCGAGGCGGTGCGGATCGCGATCGAGCTGTGCGGACTGCTGTGCACCGCGCAACGCTTCACGCGCACCGTCGAGGGGCGCACCCATCTCGGGATCGTGCACGGCGATCTCAAGCCCAAGAACGTGCGGATCGAGCCGGGGGGCGCGGTGAAGGTGCTCGACTTCGGGATCGCCAAGGCGCTGTCGCTCACGCGGCCGCTCACGCGCAACGAATTCGGCAGCCTGCCCTACTCGTCGCCCGAGCGCATCGAAACCGGCAATGTCGATGCGCATTCCGACCTGTGGTCGGTTTCGGTGGTGCTCTACGAAACGCTCACGGGCCAGCAGCCGTTCCGCGGCGAGAGCACGCGCCGGCTCGAAGAGTTCATCCGCTCGCGCGCGCGTCCCGACGCGATGCCCGAGAACTGCCCGGAGTCGCTGGCCGCGGCGTTGCGCAAGGCGCTCGCGCCCGCGCTCGAACGGCGCTACGCAAGTGCCGCGGCGATGCGCGACGATCTTGCCGCGTTCCTCGAGGGACGCGCGATGCTGGCGTCGGCCGACGCCGGTTCCGCCGCGGGCTACGAAGCGACACGCCGTACCGCGCCGTCCTCGAACGGCGTTCACGATCTCGACGGGACGCGGCGCACGGTTTCGGAATCGGACGCAACGCGGCGGACCGTGTCTTCGGATAGCGGAGCGGCAGCGGATCTCGACGACACTCGGCGCACGCTGGGGGCCGGCGCCGGAAATGGCGCCGCCGACATCACACTGCCTGCGCCGGTCGCGACTTCGGCGGCTCCGGTTGCCGCTGCGCCGGCCGCCACTCCCGACGTCTCCGTCCCGCGACGGAGGTTTCGATTTCGCTGGCGACTGCTGGCGGTGTTCGCCGCGGTCTTTCTGATGTCCAACGAAGCACAGGTGATGAGCGCTTCGAACGAGTTGAAGGCCGCACTGCCCGGACTGCCGCGCGGGGATTCGGATGCGGTCTGGAAACGCTATCGCCAGCTCGGATCACGCAGCTTCCTGCGCGTCGGCACACTCGGGCTGTCGGGCGACGTGAAGAACTGGTTCGTGTCCTCGGCCGACGAGCTGATCGCGGACTACCGTTCCGACACGCCGGTGATTCGCGAGAACGGATGGATCAAGGCGATCGGCCTGCTCGAACACGCGGCGTCGATCGCGCCGCGCGATCGCGCGATCCGCGCGCGACTCGTCTACTGCCGCGGACATCTCGCTCGCATCAACGCGCAGGCCGCGAAGGGCCGCCGTCCGGCGGATGCGCTGCGCTACTTCAACGAGGCCACCAGCGCATTCGAAGAAGCTGCGAGCCTGCGCCCGCGCTGGAGCGATCCGCAACTCGGCCTGGCGCGCACGTATGTCTACGGCCTCGAAGATCCCGAAGCCGCGCGGGATGCGCTGGGCATCGCCGAGGAGAACGGATACGCGTTCGGCAACCGCGACGTCGCGCTGCTCGGTGACGGTTACCGTTTGCGCGCCGAGAAGGCCTGGTCGCGCGCGGCCGACTACCGCGGCATTCCGCAGGAGGACAAGTATCTCGAGCGTGTGCGCGAGGATTGCCGTCAGGCGCTCGAGCGCTACGAAACCATTCCGGCGTACGGGGAAGTGAGCCGCTACATCCGCAAGGTCCAGGAGCTCGTGCAGAAGGTCGAGACGCGCGAGAGCGATGTGCGCGAAGCGCGGCTCCGCAAGATGGGACTCGGCATCCTCGCGCCGCTGTTCGGCGGCAGTCAGTGATCCGATGAGCGCAGTGCTCGAGGCGCGCGGCAGAACCACGCGGAGCACGGCCGCACAGCGCCGCCGCGGCCGCTCATGGCGCTCGGCGCTCGAGCGCGATCATCTGGTGCCGCTCGGGCTCGCGCTTGGTGTCGCGCTGCTCGCGCTGGCGATGGTGTATCCGACGCGCAGCGCAGGTTTCGGCAACGTGCGTCTCGCGCTGGCGCGTGGCGAGATGGTCAACCTGAACTCGGTGCGCAGCGCGGCCCCGCTGGAGTCAATTCTGCGCGGTGTGCTGCCCGATGCGCCGGAGCGCGCGTTCGTCGCAAGCGAGATGTTCAAGCGCCTGCCGGCGGGCGGCGCCGAGCGGCCGCTCGAAAACGTCGGTGCGCTCGCCACGATGCGCGTGCGCGCGGACGCCGTCGCTGGGCGCGCGGATCTGCCGGGTATCAGCGCACGAGGTGCAACGGCGCTCGCCACTGCCGCCGCGCGCGGAGATGCGAAGGCCCCCGCCGCGTCAAAGGACGCCGCCGCAAAACCGTCCGCAGCACCCGTGATGATCGGACTCTTCACTTCCGAGCAGTTCCAGGCGCTCAAGCCGAGTCTGGTCGTGCGCGATGGCGGCCGCTTCGCCGGCTCCTTCATGCTCCACGTCCTGATCTTCGTCGCCGCATTCGGCTTCATGCACTTCGGGCTCCACGCCACCGGCAAATCCGGCGACCGCTGGCTGGTGCCGGTCGCCCTCGCGCTCAGCGGAATCGGTTTCGCGATGCTCGTGAGCCTGCGCGAGCCACTGCGCGATCAACTGCTGTTCACGCGCTTCGCCGAGGGCGTGCTGTTTGGCGGCGTGGCAATGGTGCTGTGCGCGATTCCTTCGTACGAGCGCACCGTGCTGCGCCGGCTCGCGTTCGTGCCGTTGCTCGGAGCGCTGGCACTGTCGCTGGCGCTGGTCGTGCTCGGCCGCGGTCCTTCGGGCAGCGATGCCAAGGTCAACTTGTTCGGCACCCAGCCGATGGAATTGATCCGGCTGCTGCTCGTGCTGTTCCTTGCCGGCTACTTCTCGAGCAAATGGGCGCTGCTACGCGAGCTCGACGAACGTCCGCTCGGCGACGCGTGGTATCTCAAGCTGCTCAAACTGCCGCGGCTCCATCACGTGCTGCCGGTCGCGATCGGCGTCGCGCTGAGCGTGCTGTTCTTCTTCGTCCAGCGTGATCTCGGGCCCGCGCTGCTGCTGCTCGGACTGTTCCTCTCGCTCTATGCGGTGACCCGCCGCGAGGTCGGTCTCGCTCTCGGCGGCCTCGCCGTGGTGTTCGGCGCGTTCGTCGTCAGCTACGTCCTGGGCTTCCCGCGCACCGTGAGCCTGCGCACCGCGATGTGGCTCGATCCGTGGGAAAACGGACTCTCGCGCGGCGATCAGATCGCACACGGACTGTGGGCGTTCGCTTCGGGCGGTCTCTCGGGCACCGGGCTCGGGCTGGGAGCGCCGTCGGTCGTCCCGGCCGCGCACACCGATCTCATCCTCGCATCGGTGGGCGAGGAGCTGGGCTTCATCGGATTGCTCGCGTGCTTCGCGTTGTTCGCGCTGCTGATCGCGCGCGGGTTCCGCATCGCACGCCGCGCTCCCGAGGCGTACACGATGTATCTGGGACTCGGGCTCACGCTGGGTTTGGCACTTCAAACGCTCTTGATCGCGGGCGGGGTTGCGGGCATCGTGCCTTTGTCGGGCGTCGTCACGCCGTTCCTGAGTTTCGGGCGCTCCGCCCAGATCCTGCACTTCGCCACGCTCGGCATCCTGTGGTCGCTCGCCGCGAGCGGCGCGGCCGCACTCGGTGAGACGAAGGCGCCCGCGAGGCTGGCACTCGCCGGACTCCGCAGCGCCTCGGCTCCGGCAGCACCGCCGCCGACCGCGCTCGGCCTCGCGTTCGATCCTCCGCGCGGCATCCTGCTCGCTGTGATCGGCGTATTCGGAGTCGCGATCGTGTTGAAGCTCGCGTGGATCCAGGTCGTGCGCGCCGACGCGACGTTCGCGCGCGGGAGCCTGGCACTGCAGGGCGACGGCCAGCATCGCTACCAGTACAACCCCCGGCTGCGGCTCGCCGCGGCCGCCGTGCCGCGCGGGAACGTGTTCGATCGTAACGGCGTGCTGCTCGCCACCAGCCGCTGGAAGGATCTCACCGATCGCCGCGATGCGCTGAAGAAGCTCGGCGTCGACATCGATCGCACCTCGCTCGCGACGGATGAGCGGCACTATCCGTTCGGCAACGTCACGTTCCATTTGCTCGGCGATGTCGTGAGCCGCAAGAACTGGGGCGCCTCCAACACCGCGTATGTCGAGCGCAGCCACGATGCCTACATGAGCGGCTACGACGACCACGCGCGTGCGGTGACGATCACGGACCCGCGCACCCACGAACCCCGGCGCGTCGTGCGCCGCGACCTGAGCGAGTTGGTCCCGCTGTGGCGGCATCGCCATCAGCCACGGCATCCGAAAGTGCGCGCGCTCGTCAATCGCGATCGCGACCTCACGCTCACGATCGACCTGCGCCTGCAGTCGCGCCTCACTTCGCTGCTGCGCGAACAACTCGCGGCGGCGGGACTCGATCGCGGATCGATCGTGGTGCTCGATGCGCAGAACGGCGAGGTGCTCGCTTCGGTGAGCCAGCCCGCACCCGAAGGCCTGTTGCGCGACAGCGACGTCGCCGAGAACGCCACCGATGCCGCCGCGAGCCCGTTGATGGATCGCGCGAGATTCGGACTCTATCCGCCCGGTTCGACGTTCAAGATCGTGACTGCAGCCGCCGCGCTCACGTCCGATGCCGAACTCGCGGGCACTCGCTTCAGCTGCCGCCCGTTGCCGGGAGGCCGCGCGGGCAGTGTGATCGAAGGCCGGCTCGTTCGCGACGACGCCGGACACGACGCGCACGGCTCGATCGGCATGGAGGAGGCGATGGCGGTCTCGTGCAATGCGTACTACGCGCAACTCGGACGAGCACTCGGCTGGCCTGCGCTGCGCGACATGGGACGTAGCTTCGACATCTCGATGGGCGATCCCAAGAGCGATGCCGGCCGCTGCGCGAACGCGATCGAAGGCGCCTACGGCCAGGCGCAGGTGGTCGCCACGCCGCTCACGATGGCGCGCGTCGCCGCCACGATCGCCGCCGGAGGAACCCTGCGCTCGCCGCACGTGGTGCTGAAGCCCGCGAGTGCCGCGGCCGACACGGTCGTGATCAGCAGCGGCACCGCTGCGGCCGTCGCGCGCATGATGCGCCGCGTCGTCGAGCATGGCACCGCGCGCCGTCTCGCGACGGTCGTGCCCGCGATCGCCGGCAAGACCGGCACTGCCGAGATCGCGAACGGCGCTTCGCACGCGTGGTTCATCGGCTACGCGCCCTACGGACCGGTCGCATCGGCTGCGACGAACGACGGATCGAATGCACACGGGCGACGGATCGCCTTTTCCGTTCTGATCGAAAACGGTGGTTACGGCGGCGGACGCGCCGCCGAACTCGCCGGACGCATCGTCGCCGAGGCCCGCAAGCTCGGCATTATCTGAACGAGGGCGACATGAAGCTCGACAAGCTGGTCAAACTGGAGAAGGCGCTCGAAGGAAAACTCGACCGGCTCACGCGCCGCAAAGTCGCGCCCGAGGAACCGTTCGAGTGGATCCCGCCGATGCTGGACGAAATCGAGCAGCGCGTCGTGCCCTCGGGCGGGCGCGGGCGCGTGTTTCCGTACGAGCTGATCCGCGTGGAATTGCGCGTCGAGCCCGCGACGCTCGAAGCCGCGCGCGCGGTGTTCGGCGCCGGCGCATTCGAAGAGCGCGTGCGCGAACGCCTGCGTCAGGTGCGCTGCGAAACGCCGGAGGAGCTCGGCGTGCGCGTGCGCGTGCGTCCGCGCACGAGCGAAGACGTGAGCCCGTATGCGATCGCGTTTCGCAGGCCGGCGGGAGAGAAGCGCACCGATGCTGCCGCCGCGACCGAGCGCGCCGCAACCGCGGTTCCGACCGTTCGCATCATGGTGCTGGCCGGTGGTGCCAGGCGCCGCATTCACGAGCTGCGGCTCGAGCGCATCAATCTCGGACGCATGGAAAGCGTCGAAGGCCGTGGCGCTCACAAGCTGCGCCGCAATCACGTCGCGTTCCTCGACCGCGAGGATCCCGTGAACGCGACCGTGTCGCGCGCGCATGCGCATATCGAGTACTTCGCCGGCGACGGGTTCCGCGTGTTCGATGACGGTAGTGCTCACGGCACGCGCATCGCACGCGACGGGCGTTCGATTGCGGTGGCGCGCGGCGCAGTGCGCGGCGTAAGGCTGCGGCACGGGGACGAGATCGAGCTGGGGCTGGCGAAAGTCGCGTTCCTGGCGGAGTGAGCAGAGCGGCCGTCGAGGAACCCCGCCACCATCGCGTGCGCTTCGCGTCGCCCAGCCGGTCGATCGTGTCCATCGAAACCGGACGCCACCGCGGTGCAAAGATGCGTGCATTCGCGGCCGACAGAGAAGGTGGATCCCTGAGCCCGTATGCTTCGCGTGCCGGTTACACAGCGGCCGGGACGGACACCAAACGCGGTTTGTGGTTTCCGATCATGGCGCCCGCTCGATCACGATCGGTGCCGAGACGCGATGTTCGAGCCCGAGTTCGTCGCCGAACGGTCGCGCGTCGAGATCGAACGCGGTCAGCACACCGAACCAGACGACACGGTAGGTGCCGGGTGGAACTTCAGCCTGCACGGTTCCCGGGTTCGGAGGCATGTCCGTCCGCGAGATCAGCTCCAGCGTGTCCGCGTACGTGCCGCCGCCCGTCACTTGGATCGGCGCCGAGAGGCAACCGTTGGTGGTCGCGACCCACGCATTCTCCCACCGACCGTCGACGAGCCGCTGGAGACCCCACGAGATCGCTCCGTTGCAATGGAGGATGAAGACCGCCGTATCCGCCGGAGCCGTGAAGCGCGCGACGATGGATGCGACGTGTCCGTAAACAGCGGGCCGAAGGACGTAGCGGGTGAGGTCGGTCGTGATTGCGGCAGCGGGAGGTGGGGCCGGAGTCGGACGTGGAGCGCACGCGAACGTCAGAACCGCGAGGAACGAGATCAGTCGCCACATGGGAAACTCCGGACGCGGCACGAGAGAAGAAAACCCCTTCAAGTTCATGTGCACGCCGGATAGTTTCAGCGCACTGGCGGCGGTGCTGTTTCTGTGGGCGTTGCGATTGGTGGTGCTCAAACCGATTATGAAACGCAAGGAGCCATCATGCTACTCATCCGAGACATCATGTACTGCAAGCCCGGCAAGGTAACGGATGGCGCTTGGCTGTCTCTGCGGGTAGCGGGCCACTGACTCGCTGCCCCGCTGCGCTGGCAGCAGCGCCCACAAGTACTCCCGGTTGTATTCTCTTCCGCCCGCAGCCACTTCCTACAAGGATGGCCGGGCCCGCGCACGTCGGGCCCGCAGCAGCTCGGACGGCTCCGACCGGTTTCAGGGCCTGCGCTGCGTTCCCGTGAACCTCGCCGCGTGGCACGACTCTGGCTCTCCGTTAGGAAGCGGTTCCATCGAAGCGAATCGGCACTTCCGAGGAGACAGCGAAATGACCGTCGCGCCCATCAGCCCGCAATCGACCGCCTTCATGCCAGAGCAGCCCCAGCAACTACCTCGCACCATGAAGGCCGCCGTCTTCGCGGAGCCGGGTCGCATCGTGCTCGAAGAGAAGCCGGTCCCCGAAGTGGGTCCCCGCGACGCACTCGTTCGAGTGACCACCACGACGATCTGCGGGACCGACGTGCACATCCTGAAGGGTGAGTATCCCGTGGCGCGCGGGCTCACGATCGGGCACGAGCCCGTGGGTGTTATCGAACAGCTCGGCGAGGCGGTGAGTGGTTACGTCGTCGGGCAGCGCGTGATTTCCGGGGCCATCACGCCGTGTGGCCAGTGCTGGACCTGCCTCGGCGGCAGTTCATCGCAATGCGGTGGCAAGGCGATGGGTGGCTGGCGGCTCGGCAACACGATCGACGGCTGCCAGGCCGAGTACGTGCTCATCCCCGATGCGATGGCGAACCTGGCGCCGATCCCCGATCACCTCAGCGACGAACAGGTGCTCATGTGCCCGGACATCATGAGCACCGGCTTCGGTGGCGCCGAGAGCGCGCACGTGCGCATCGGTGACACCGTGGCCGTGTTCGCGCAGGGCCCGATCGGGCTGTGCGCGATGGTGGGTGCGCGCCTGGCGGGCGCCACGCGCATCTTCGTCGTGGACGGGTCGGCCGGCCGGCTGGCGATGTCGCTCCACTTCGGAGCGGACGTGGCGATCAACTTCAAGGAGCGCGATCCGGTGCAGGCGATCCTCGACGAGACCGCCGGACGAGGCGTGGACGTGGCCATCGAGGCGCTCGGAACACCAGAGACCTTCGAGAGCTGCCTGCGCGTGATCCGGCCGGGCGGAGTGCTGTCGAGCCTCGGTGTTTACTCGGGCAAGCTCACGCTTCCACTCGATGCGTTCGCCGCCGGTCTCGGCGATCACACCATCGTCACTACGCTGTGCCCCGGCGGGAAGGAGCGCATGCGCCGCCTGATGAACGTGGTGGCGTCGGGGCGCGTCGATCTGCGGCCGATGGTCACGCACCGCTTCGCACTCGACCAGATCGAGCAGGCGTATGAGTTGTTCGCGAATCAGCGCGACGGCGTGCTCAAGGTGGCGATCACGCCGACCCGCGCGTCCTCAGGCGATCGACCCGAATGAGTCGTCGTCACCCGCCCGTCCCGACCCTCATGATGCTTGACGAAGGTGTTCCCATGTTGGGATTGATGAACCATCCAAGGTGGAGTGCTTGCCATTGAGCGTCAAGAACGTAGCCAAGGACTTTCCTGTCGTCTGTGTCGGCGGTTCAGCCGGCGGCCTCGATGCCTATATCTGTTTGCTAAAGCATCTTCCGGCCGACATGGGTGTTGCGATCGTCATCGTCAATCATCTCCGAACCGTCGACACCCGGTTGCACGAAATCCTGCCACGCATTACACTGATGCCGGTTCAGTTGATCACCGAAGGGTTGGAGCTGCGCCCTAACCACGTGTTCATCATCCCTCCTCAACGGGATCTCCACGTGCAGGATGGCCAGTTCCGCCTCGAGCCGATTTCAAAGCCGCGCGGTTGGCCTGACGTGATCACGGTCTTCCTGCGGTCACTAACCGAGAACTGGAATGGAAAATTGATTGCCGTCATTGTCTCCGGCTATGATGGCGACGGCGCAGATGCACTGTGCGGCATCAAAGAGGTCGGCGGAATTACCATCGCGCAGAAACTCGAGACGGCGGGCCAGCCCGACATGCCCGCGAGCGCGATCGCCAGCGGATGCATCGATTTTGTTCTCTCGCCCGAAGACATCGCACGCGAAATTGTACGGATTGCGAGCAGTCTGCCACAGCCAATCGGCCGGCTTTCGACCTGACACCGGTGGCCCTCTTTTTTTTCTGAATGCAGGCATGCAGTCGGCCCAAGCAACGGGGATG
>JANLWX010000065.1:0-103664 GCA_031364845.1 Candidatus Eiseniibacteriota bacterium | reverse complement strand
GTTCCGGTTGGTTGCCAGCCTTGACCGGGCAGGACTGGTTACCTGCAGGGTTCCAGCGAAAGGTTTCACCGCTTCATCAGCGAATCCCCCTTTCTCAGGCTTTGCCTGTCGCAAGTCGAGCGCACAATCAGTACGAAGCGGAGCGCGCATTCGGGACCGAGTTCATGCAGCACAAGCGCGAAGAAGCACCCCGCGCGGCATTCAATCGTCGAGCTCAACGTGCCGCTGAAGGCCCTCGCGATTCACCCGCTACTATGGAAGACGACTCGACGACGAAGTGTGCTCACGCAAGCGAGGCGCGTGCCGCAGCCGGAAGCGAAGCCGCAGATCATGCCGCAGCCGAACGAGAAATCGAACTCGATCTGATTCACTGCCTTACACAACTCGGGTTCCGTGGGGAGCAGGCTCGGCTCGCGATCAAGCACTGCGGGAGCCGGCCGGACGACTCGATCGAGGAGCGGCTGCGGGCCGCGATCAAATTCCTGGGATCGCGAGGACGAACCCATTCATTGCGCCAGGCCGTCGCAGATTCGAAGACTGCCGTGGGATCGGCGCGGGTATCGGCGAAATCAACTGGCCCCGGGGCCAGTTGAGTGGACCCGAATCAGTGCCGCGTTCGCTCCGCCGCTTCGAGTCCGCGCACGACTTCGCCGAGCACTTCGATCGCTCGATCGAGCTGCGCATCGCTCAGGTACGGCGCCGGGCCGAGCCGCAGGCTTTCGCCGCGGTAGTCGGTCCACACGCCGCGCACTTTCAGCGCCGCGGAGGTCTCAGCCGCACGCGGACTCGTGAGCGCCAGGAAGCCGGCGATCTGCGTGAGCGGCACGCGGCGATCGCGTATGATCGTGGCCGGGTCCAGTTCCAGCGCATCGAAGCGCTCGGCGAGCCTTCCGACCTGATGCTGGCTCACGTCGCGCAGAAACGTGGCCGTGAGTCCCTGCGCCTCAAAGAAGTCGAACACGCGCACGGCGCGATAGTGGCTCGTGGGGTCGTAGGTCGCGCCGGCCCAGCGCGCGATGCCATCGCCGTAGGGGACCGAACTTCCGGGGCGCTCGGCAATTCGAGCGAACTCGCTGAACCATCCGGTCACGATCGGAAACAGCTCGTCGCGCCCGGGCGGGATGCGCATGAAGGCGTTGCCTTCGCCGAGCTGGCAGTATTTGTAGCCACCGCCGATCACGAACGCCGATCCCAATCCTTCGCGCTCGAGATCGAACGGGACGACGTTCAGATGATGGTAGGAGTCGGCCATCAATTCGGCGCCGGCGCGGCGACATGCTTCCGCCACCGACCTCAGGCCGGGCACGATGTGCGCATTGCCGAACAACACCGAGGAAACGAAGACGGCGGCCGTGCGATCGTCGACCGCAGCCGCGATGCGCTCGGCGAGCGTCGCGGCGGGCCATGCGGTGATCTTGACCAGCTCGATGCGTCGGGTCTCCGCGAGCCGGTCGAGCTGCCGCCGCAGTGTGTGGAACTCGCCGTCCGTCGTGACGAGCCGCGGACGACTCTCGAGCGGCAACGCGGACAGGAAGCGGATCACCAGCTCATGCGTGTTGGTGCCGGGCACGATGCGGTCGGCATCGTCACCGATCAGCCGGGCGAAGCCGCGCCGGAACCGCTCGCCGATCTGTGCGACGCGTTCCCACTTGTCGTCGACGTGCGCCGCTGCGTCGGTCCACGTTTCAAGCTGGCCTTCGAGCGCGACATCGGGCCACGCCTGATGCGAGTGTCCGGTGAGCAGCAGCCGCTCGCTCACGCGAAAGCGCGTGTAGTGCGCTGCCAGCGAGTTCGGCGTGCGCGCGAGCGACTCGAGCGTGTGGGGCGAGCTCATAGCTCCGCGCGGATCGCCCACAGGTCGGGGAACGCGGGGCGATTGAGGGTCTTCATCAGATACGCCGCGCCGTCCGAACCGCCGGTGCCCATGCGCGTGCCGATCGTGCGCTGCACCATCTTCACGTGACGGTAGCGCCACTCCTGGACACCTTCGTCGAGATCGACCATGCGCTCGCACACGGTGCGTGCCTCGGGATCGTTACGGTAGACGTCGAGCAGCAGCGGATGCAGCGCGGGCGATTCTTCAACCGGGAGCTTCACGTCGCGATCGAGTGCCGCGGCCGGCACGGCGTGGCCCGAGCCCACGAGGAAACGCAGGAACGCATCCCACAGCGTGGGCTCGTTCATGCGCTGCTCGATGCGGCGGCGCGCGTCACTGTCCAGCGGATAGCGATCGAGTGCTGCGGCATTGCGCGCGCCGAGCACGAACTCGAACTCACGGAATTGATGCGAATGGAATCCGCTGCCCGATTCCAAGCGTTCGCGAAAAGAAAGGAACTCGAGCGGCGTCATGGTTTCCAGGATGTCGACCTGGGCCACCGTCACCTTGAGAATCGTGAGCAGTCGTTTGAAGGTGTGCAGCGCGCGCGGGGTGTCGTGGGCGACCAGCAGCGTCTTCAAGTAGTCGATCTCGTGCAGCATCTGTTTGAACCACAGCTCGTAGACCTGATGGATCACGATGAACAGCGTCTCGTCGTGCTCGGGTCCGTCCGAGAGCGGCTGCTGGAGTGCGAGCAGTTCGTCGATCTTGAGGTAGCTGGAGTAAGTCACAGGCATTGGTGCACCTCGTGTCGGGTTCGGCCGGGTGATCAACCGCGACGATACTAGGTGAAACGCGGCCGGTAACGATTGAGCGATTCGTACGACTCCGGCCACGGCAGCGGATATCGCAGCTCGTGTGCCGCATGGCGGGTCCAGTACGGATCCCACAGATGCGCACGCGCGAGCAGGCACACGTCAGCGCGGCCCGCGGCGAGGATCGTGTTCACGTCGGAGTACGAAGAAATATTTCCGACCGCCATCGTCGAGATGCCGACTTCGTGGCGGATGCGATCGGCGAACGGCGTCTGGAACAATCGTCCATACACCGGCCGCTGATCGGCGACCGTCTGCCCTGCCGAAACGTCGATGATGTCACAGCCATGTGCCTTCAGCAGCCGCGCGACGTCCACCGCGTCCTCGGGGCCCATCCCTCCCGGCAGCCAGTCCACGGCCGAGATGCGCACCGACATCGGTTTTTCGGCGGGCCACACCGCGCGCACCGCGTCGAAGATCTCGAGCGGGAAGCGCATACGGTTCTCGAGCGTGCCACCGTAGGCGTCGGTGCGCCGGTTCGTGAGCGGCGAGATGAACGTCGCCAGCAGATAGCCGTGCGCCATGTGGATCTCGAGCAGATCGAAGCCCGCTTCGATCGCGTAGCCCGCCGCGCGCACGTAGTCCGCGATCGCCTGCTCCATGTCGGCACGAGTCATCTCGCGCGGCACCGGACTGTGCGGATAGTAGGGAATGGGCGAGGGTGCCAGCGTCGGCCAGCTTCCGCGCGTGAGCGGTTCGTTCTCCCCTTCCCACGGCAGTCGCGTCGACGCCTTGCGGCCCGCGTGTCCGAGTTGGATTGCGATCTTCGCTGCGGACTGCGCGTGAACGAAGTCGACGATGCGCCGCCATCCCACGACGTGCTCCGGTTTGTAGAGCCCGGTGCAGCCGGGCGAGATCCGCGCCTCGGCACTGACATCGGTCATCTCGGCGAACACGAGCCCCGCACCGCCCATCGCGCGCGATCCGAGATGCACCATGTGCCAGTCGTCGGGCATGCCGTCGATCGCGCGGTACTGGCACATCGGCGAAACGGCCACGCGGTTCGCAAGCACGAGATCGCGCAATCGGAACGGCGTGAACATCGGCGGTGGTGCGGGATCCGGAATGTTTGCCGCGCGGGCCTCGGGATGCGCCTGACGCGCGGCGTGCTCCGCGAACCAGCGATCGACTCGAGTGACGAACTCCGGATCGCGCACGCGCAGGTTCTCGTGAGTCACGCGCATGCTGCGCGTGAGCAGGGCGAACGCAAACTGCAGCGGCTCGAGCCGCATGTAGCGCTCGGTGTCCTCGAACCACTGGAGGCTCGCTTGCGCCGCACGTTGCAGGCTCTCGACGGCGGGACGGCGCCCGGCCTCGTAAGCGGCGAGCGCTGCTGGAATGTCGCGATGGGTCTTGAGTGCCGCGGCCAGCGCGATCGCATCTTCCATCGCGAGCTTGGTGCCCGAGCCGACCGAGAAGTGCGCGGTGTGCGCCGCATCTCCGGCAAGAACGATGTTGCCGTGATGCCAGCACCGATTGCGGATGGTCGGAAAGCTGCGCCAGATCGAGCGGTTGGAGACCAGCTTGTGGCCTTCGAGTTCCTCGGCGAACAACCGCTCGCAGAACGTGATCGTGTCCTGTTCGGTCGCGTGCTCGAGCCCCGCCGCGCGCCACGTCTTCTCGCGCGCTTCGACGATGAACGTCGAGCGGTCGGGTTCGTATTGATACGCGTGCACCCGCCACAGGCCGTGCTCGTTCGGCTTGAAATAGAACGTGAACGCCGGAAACGGACGCGTGGTGCCGAGCCACACGAAGCGGTTCGGGCGCACGTCGACTTCGGGCTGGAAGTGTTCGCGATATTTCTCGCGTACCGCAGAGTTCACGCCGTCGGCGACGAACACGAGGTCAGCTTTCAATTCTGCGGGATCACCCACTTCGTGCTCGAAGCACAGCTTCGCGCCTGCGGCGCGGCATCGGCCCGACAACAATTCGAGCAGCGTGCGGCGAGAGAGCCCCGAGAAACCATGGCCGGTCGAGGTCAGCGTCTCGCCCTGGTAGTGGATCTCGATGTCGTCCCAGCGATGGCAGTGCGCCGCCATCGCGGCAATCGTCTCGGGGTCGGCGCTCGCGAGCGCCTCTTCTGGGGCGTCGGAGAACACGACGCCAAAGCCGAACGTGTCGTCGGCGCGGTTGCGCTCGTAAACCACGACGTCATGCGTCGGATCGTCGCGCTTGAGCAGCAGTGCGAAGAACAGCCCGGCGGGACCGCCGCCGATGCACGCGACCTTCATGCGATCGGCCGCGCGGCGCAGTGCGCGAATGGGGCGCGACTCGATCTCACGCGTCCTTCTCCGCCAGCAACTGTGCCGCGATCACGAGGTGCTGGATCTCGGTGGTGCCTTCGTAGATCCGCAGTGCGCGCACCGAACGATAGAGCCGGTCGACCGGATGCGAGGCGAGCACGCCGCTGCCGCCGAGCACCTGGACCGCGTCGTCCACGATGCGCTGCGCGGCTTCGGTCGCGAATGACTTCGCCATCGCCGCGGCCATCGTGTTGCGCCCGGTGCCGGTGTCGGCGAGCCACGCCGCGCGATACACCAGCAGTCGCGCGGCATCGAGATCGATCGCCATGCGCGCGAGCTTCTCCTGCACGAGCTGGAACTCGGCGAGTGGCTTGCCGAACTGACGGCGGGAGCGCGCATGCGCGAGCGCCTCGGCCAGCGCGCGCGCCGCCATGCCGCACGCGGCGGCACCGACCGTCGGGCGCAGGCGGTCGAGCGTCTTCAGGCCGAGCGCAAAGCCCTTGCCTTCGGCGCCCAGCCGGTTCGCTACGGGAATGCGGCACGATTCGAACACGATCTCGCCGAGCGGATGCGGCGACGACAGCACGAACGGCCGCTCGAAGCGAAACCCTTTGGCGTCCGCCGGCACCACGAAGCACCCGATGCCCTTGCCGCCCGCCGCGGGATCGGTGGTGGCGAACACGTTGTAGAAGTCGGCGATGCCGGCGTTCGAGATGAACACCTTGCGGCCGTCGAGCACGTAGTCGCCGCCCTCGCGGCGCGCGGTGGTGACCATGGCGGCGACGTCGGTGCCGGCTTCGCGTTCGGTCATCGCGAACGCGCCCATCGCGCGGCCCGCGATCGCATCGTCGAGCCAGCGCGCGCGCATCGCGTCGTTGTCGCCGAGCTGGAGCGGAACCACGGCGAGCGCCTGGAGCGCGAACACCGCGTCGGCGAGCGGCGACGCCGCGGCGATCGCTTCGCGAGCGAGGCAGCACGCGCGCCAGTCGCCGCGGCCGATCGGGGCGAACCAACCGCCGGCGCCCATCGTCGCGAGCAAAGCGCGCGCTTCGATGCGTCCGGCCGCATCGTCCACGGACTCGGGTTTCGGTGCGAGATCGCGCGCGGCCCAGGTACCGACCGCCGCGGCGAACTCCACGTGCGCTTCGTCGAGGAATGCGCAAATCGCCGAGGCGTCGGGTGTGACGTTCATGCGAAGCGCGGCGCCCGCTTGGCGCGGAACGCTTCGTATGCCTCGCGGTAGTCGGGATGCTCCATCAGCTTCGCCTGCACCACCGCTTCGTACTCGAGCGCCTGATCCAAATCCATCGACGCTTCGGCATCGAGCGCGCGCTTGGTCTCGGCAAGTCCCGCCTGCGGACCCTGCGCGAGACGCACGGCGAGTGCGGTCGCTTCGGCGAGCACCTGCTCCTGCGGCACGACGCGATTGTAGAGCCCGATCTCGTGCGCGCGGGCCGCGTCGATGAAGTCACCGGTCATCAATAGCTCGGTTGCGGCACCGAGACCCACGATGCGCGGCAGCATCCACGACACCCCCATGTCGGCGCCCGACAATCCGACGCGCACGAACAAAAACGCGATCTTGGCCGACGGTGCGGCGATCCGGATGTCGCACGCGGTCGCGATCACGGCACCCGCGCCTGCGACCGTGCCGTTCAACGCGGCGATCACCGGCTTGCGGCACGCGCGCATCTGGCGCACGAGGTCGACGGTCATGCGCGTGAACTCGAGCAGCCCCGCGGCGTCGCGGCCGAACAGCGCGCCGATGATGTCCTCGACATCGCCGCCCGAACAGAACCCGCGCCCCGCACCGGTGATCACGATCGCGCGCACGCCGGGCTCGGTGTCGAGTGCCGCGAACGTGTCACGCAGCTCGCCGTAGACCTGAAACGTGAGCGCATTCAAACGCTCGGGGCGGTTGAGCGTGATGGTGGCGACGCCGGTCGCGGCATCGAGCGCATACAGGAACGACTGGGGCTGGATCGATACGCTCAACGGGATCCTCCGAGCACGGCGGTGGCCTCGATCTCGAGCAGAGCCCCGCGATCCACGAGCCCCTTCACTTCGACGAGCGCCATCGCCGGATAATACGTGCCGAACCGCTCGCGCCAAAGGCGGCCGAGGTTCTTGAGGTCCGCACGATAGGCATCCAGTTCGGTGACATAGAGCGTGAGGCGCGCGACGTCCTGCGCGGTTCCGCCCGCCGCCTGCACGACCGCGAGAATCTTGTCGAGCGCGCGCGCGAATTGATCCGCGAATCCCGGCGGTGTCGCTTCGTTCGCGGTTTCCCATCCCGCCTGGCCCGCGATGAACAGGATGCGGCCGCCGGCCGGTGCCAGCAGCCCATTGTTCCAGCCGCGCGGTTCTCCCAGCTCGGGCGGGTTCACGATCTCGAACGGCATGTCCTGCGTTCCTCCTCCGCTCAGCACCAGCGCCTGGCCGGTGTCGTCGCCCGCGCACAGAGCCAGCACCTGATCCGCGACTTCCTTCGGTTGCACCAGCCGGCGCTGACTCGCGCTCGCCAGCACCGCCGCAAGTGCCGCTTCGGGCGTGCGCCTGGTGCGCGCCTGCACCTGTGCGATGGTGCGTGCGGTCATCGGAGTGTCGACGTAGGCCGGGCACACAACGTTCGCCGTGACACCGGTGCCCGCGTACTCGGCCGCGAGCGCGCGCGTGAGGCCGACCACCGCGTGCTTGGCTGCGGTGTAGTGCGCCACGTAACGCGCGCCGACCAGCCCCGCGACCGAGGCGACGCTCACGATGCGGCCGTAGCCGGCTTCGGCCATCGAAGGCGCGAACTCTCGCGCGCACAGGAATGCGCCGGTCGCGTTGACCGCGAGCATACGGTTCCAATCGTCGAGCGAGATCTTCGCGAGCGGTGCTGCCGCGCCGTCGCCGGCGTTGTTCACGAGCACATCGACCCCGCCCAGATGCTCGCGCGTCTGCTCGCCGAGCCGCCTCACGCTCGCTTCGTCGGTCACATCGCACGTGACCGCGTGTGCGCGCGCGCCGCGCGCGCGCAGTTCGCCCGCCACCCGCTCGATCTCGTTCTCCGAGCGCGCGGCGACCACGACCGCCGCTCCCGCATCGGCGAGTGCCGCGGCAATCGCGCTTCCGATTCCGCGCCCGCCACCGGTGACGACGGCGCGGCGGCCGGCGAGCATCGGCGCGCTCACGCGTTGTCTTTCAGCGCTTCGGCGACGGCGTCGGCCAGGATCTCGCCGAGTGATGCGATCGTCGCGCGGCCTTCATCGGCCGAGGCTTCGGCGGGCCACCCGAAGTAGGCGCGCGGGCCGCCTGCGGCTTCGAAAGTCGCAGCGCCTTCGCGAATCGCGGTGACCAACGACGCTGGGTTCGGTTCGAGCGCGACACGCAACGGCTCACGCACGAGGTCGGGACGCTCGGCGAGCACGACCGAACTTTCGTAGCGACCGGCGTGACACGCGCCCGTACGGAATTCCTCGGTGAGCCGCTCCGCCCAGCGGCGGCGAGAGAGATCGGGGAACACGACGGGAAGCAGTTTCCGCTCGGACGCCGTCGCGACCGCCGCCGTGAGCGCGCCGAGATGCGCCGGATCCAGATGCGCATTCGCGATCGCGAGTGCCGCGAACCCGTGCCGCGTGAGTTCCGACGCGACATCGACGATGAGCGCGGTTACGGTCTGCGGCGCGATCGACAACGTTCCCGCGAATCCCGCGGCAAATGGTGCTGCGGTGTAAGGCAGCGCGGGCAGGAGCACCGCGCGAATGCCGCGCGCTTCGAGCGCCGCAGCCCCCGCGCGCGCCATCGCCTGCGCGATCACGACATCGGTCGCCAGCGGCAGATGCGGGCCATGCGCCTCGATCGCACCGACCGGCAACACGCCAACGGTGCGCGCGAGATTGAGATCGCGCACATTCTCGTAGGTCATCTCCGCCAGCTCGTGAAGCAAGGACTCACCTCCGGAATCATTCCGTTTGCCACGCGGCAGTACTCGCCTCCATCATGCGCGGCGGACGACGGAACCTATCATGACGTACGAACCGCCGGAACAATTCAATATCGCGGATTACTTCCTCGACGATCGCGTGCGCGAAGGCCGCGGCGATCGTATCGCCGTGCGCACCGACGAAGGCACATACACCTACGCCGAGATGCAGCGCCTCGCGAACCGCTACGCGAACCTGCTCGCGAAGAGCGGCGTCGAATCCGAGCAGCGCGTGCTGCTGGCGCTTCAGGACGGCGCCGACTACGTCGCGGCATTGTTCGGAACGCTCAAGCTCGGCGCGGTCGTCGTGATGGCGAATCCCGCGCTCGAGCAGGCCGACATCGCGCGGCTGCTCGAATACACGCGCGCCCGCGTGGTGGTCGTCGACCACGAATACGCCGCACCGTTCTTTGCCGCCGCGTGCGACGCCCCGCATGTGAAGCACACGATCGTCGCCGGTGGCGACGGCTGGGGGCGCGAGATCGCCTCGCACGACGCGGCGTTCGAGAACTTCCGTTCCCATCGCGACGACGCGGCGATCTGGTTGTTCTCGGGCGGCACCACCGGCCGCCCCAAGGCGGTCGTTCAGACCCATCGCGCGTTCGCCTACACCACCGAATGCTACGCGCTGGGCGTGATCGGCTATCGCGAAGACGACATCACGCTCTCGGTGCCCAAGCTCTATTTTGGATACGCCACCGGATCGAACCTGTTCTTCCCGTTCCGGGCGGGCGCATCGACGGTGCTGTTCAAGGAACCCGCGAGCGCCGACGTGCTGTTCGAGCGCATCGGTCGCCACCGGCCCACGGTGTTGATCAACGTGCCGACCATGATCAACCGCATGGTGTCGCACGACGATGCCACCGCGCAGGACTTCGCGTCGCTGCGCGTGTGCACCTCCGCGGGCGAGGCGTTACCGGTCGAACTCGACCGGCGCTGGCGCGAGACGTTCGGTGTGGATCTGCTCGACGGCCTCGGCACTGCCGAGATGTGGCACATCTTCGTCTCGAACCGTCCCGGCGCGGCACATCCCGGAACGCTCGGGCAGGTCGTACCGGGCTTCGAAGTGAAGGTGTGCGACGAATCGGGCGCCGAGTTGCCGCGCGGCGAGATCGGATGGCTGTGGGTGCGCGGCGGCGCGCGCGCGATCGCCTACTGGCAGAACATGGAGAAGACCGAGTCCGGATTCCGCGGCGAGTGGTACGTGTCGGGCGACATGATCCAGATGGACCCCGACGGCTTCGTCACCTACCACGGCCGCGGCGACGAGATGTTGAAGGTGTCGGGCAAGTGGCTCGCCCCAGCCGAAGTCGAAAGCTGCCTACTCGAACACCCGGAGGTCGCGGAAGCCGCAGTGATCGGCGCAAGCGACGCCAACGGACTCATGAAGCCGATCGCGTTCGTGGTGGCGCGCGCGACACGCGACGGCCTCGGCGAGGAACTGCGCGCGTTCGTGCGCGAACGGCTCGCGGCCTACAAGCATCCGCGCGATGTGACGTTCGTCGACGCTCTGCCGCGCACGCATCTCGGCAAAGTGGATCGCGGGAAGTTGCGGCGCGAGTCGTGAGCACGCGCATCATGGTGTGGGCTCTTGCCGCCGACGCGGCGCATGACGCATCCCGGCGCACCGCGCGATGAGTGAGACCGCCTGGATCTGCGCGGCGCGCCGCACGCCGTTCACTCGCGCGACCAAAGGTGCGCTGGCGAACCGGCGCGCGGACGACCTGCTCGCAGGCCTGTTCCGCAGTATTATGGCGTCATTGCAGCCCTCGGCCGCGGATCTCGATGAAGTGATCGTCGGCTGCGCGTACCCCGAAGGCGAACAGGGCCGCAACGTCGCGCGCGCGATTACGCTCGGTGCGGGGCTATCATTTTCGATTCCGGCAATGACGCTCACGCGCCTGTGCGCGAGCAGCCTCGAAGCCACGGCGATCGCATGCGCCAAGGTGCGCCTCGGCGAGGCGTCGATGGTGCTGGTCGGCGGCATGGAGTCGATGTCGCGCATCCCGCTCGGCGGTGCGAATCCTTCGCCGAATCCCGACTGGCTTGCCCGGCGGCCCGACATCTACATCACGATGGGCGAAACCGGCGAGCGCGTCGCGAAGCGTTACGGCGTGACGCGCGCCGATCAGGATGCGTGGGCTCTGCGCTCGCATCAGCGCGCGGCAGCCGCGCGCGCACGCGGAGTGTTCGCGGATGAGATCGTTCCCGTGACAGACGGTGACGCGGAACCGGCCATCGAGGACGACTCGATCCGTCCGGATACGTCGCTCGAGAAACTCGCCGCGCTCAAGCCCGCGTTCGCCGCGAATGGATCCGTCACGGCGGGCAATTCGTGCCCCACCAGCGACGGCGCGTCGGCGTTGCTGGTCGCGTCGTCGGAGGCCGTTGAGCGCCACGGCCTGCGCCCGCTCGGACGCTTCGTCGCCTATACCGTCGCGGGTGTCGATCCCGCGTTCATGGGCATCGGCCCTGTCGAGGCGGTGCCGCCCGCGCTCGCGCGCGCGGGGCTCACGCTCGCGGACATCGACCGCATCGAGCTGAACGAAGCGTTCGCATCACAAGTGGTCGCGGTGACGCGCGAGCTCGGACTGCCCGAAGACCGCACGAACGTGAACGGCGGCGCGATCGCGCTCGGGCATCCGCTCGGCGCGAGCGGCGCGCGGCTGGTCGGCACGGTGCTGCGCGAACTCGCACGTTCGGGCGGACGCTACGGGCTCGCGACGCTGTGCGTGGGCGGCGGTATGGGAGCCGCGATGGTGGTGGAGCGCACCGCAAGCTGATTCGATCGTTCGCGCGCGGCGCGCCGTCGACGCGAACCGGCGATTACACGCTGAATCGGAAGTGCATCACGTCGCCATCCTGCACGACGTACTCCTTGCCCTCCACGCGCATGCGCCCCGCTTCTTTCGCCGCCTGCTCGCCCTTGTACTTGATGAAGTCGTCGTACGAGAACACTTCCGCGCGGATGAAGCCCTTCTCGAAGTCGTTGTGAATCACGCCCGCCGCGACCGGTGCCGTGTCACCCTTGTGGATCGTCCAGGCGCGCACTTCCTTCACGCCCGCGGTGAAGTACGTCTGAAGACCGAGCAGTTCATAGCCCGCGCGAATCAGCCGGTTCAATCCCGGCTCCGCGAGCCCCGCGTGTTCGAGGAAGTCGCGCTTGTCCGCGTCTTCGAGCCCCGCGATCTCTGCTTCGAGCGCCGCACTGATCGGCACGACCGGAGCGCCTTCCTCGGCCGCGAACTCGATCAACTCCGTGAGCATCGGGTTGTCCGCGAATCCATGCTCGGCCACGTTCGCCACGTAGAGCGCAGGCTTGAGCGTGAGCAGACACAGCGGCGCCAGCAGCGCCCGCTCCTCGGCATCGAGCTTCATCAGCCGCACCGGCAAGCCTTGATCGAGATGCGCCGCGACCTGCGTGAGCAGCGCCAGCAGCTTCGCCGCCGACTTGTCGCCTACGCGCGCCGTCTTGCCGTGGCGCAACTGCGCCTTTTCGACCGTGCTCATGTCGGCGAGCGCCAGCTCGGTGTTGATCGTGCGAACGTCGGAGACCGGATTCACCTTGCCCGCGACGTGGACGACGTTCTCGTTCTCGAAGCAGCGCACGACGTTCACGATGCCGTCGGTCTCGCGGATGTTGGCGAGGAACTGATTCCCGAGCCCTTCGCCGCGCGACGCACCCGCGACCAGCCCCGCGATGTCGACGAACTCGGTGATCGCGTGCTGCATACGCTGCGGCTTGACGATCTCGGCGAGCGGCTTCATGCGGTCATCGGGAACCTCGACGATGCCCACGTTCGGCTCGATCGTACAGAACGGATAGTTCGCCGCCGGGATACCGGCCTTGGTCAGCGCATTGAACAAAGTGGACTTCCCGACGTTGGGAAGACCAACGATTCCACACTTGAGACTCAAGAGACGTCCTTCGTTTTCAGGGAGAGGCACGGCGGTGGCGACGCGCGCCATGCGTGGGGTGGGATGAAGCCGGGCATCATACGACAGATGGGGTGCTTTCCCGCAGCTGCTTAAGGATGTTTTGGCCGCCGTTTGAGGGTGAGCGGTACCCAAACGACCAGGCGAACCCCCTGAATTCGTGCGATTGGCCGCCTGTGTACGGTGTTAGAATTTCACTGAACTTCGGGTCCGATGCGGAAGCCCCGCCTCCCCGGGAGTGAGCTGATCAAATGGAGGCCGCTGTGAGCTACGCCGCGTTGCGCACGACTGTTCTGAGGTTGAGCGTCCTACTCGCCGCTACCTTGGCCTCCGCCCCCTCGGCACAGGCCACGACGTTGATCGTTCCCGACCAAGCGCCCACCATTCAGCAAGCGATCGATGCCGTCGTCGACACGATCGTCGTCAGGCCCGGGACCTATCCGGAGACACTCGTCGTTCGGCAGCAGTTCTCGCTGATGACTGCTTCCGACGACGCGGGCGGCCCCCCGGAAATCGGCGGGCTTGATTTCACCGGCGACGGCAGCCTGCTCTATGAGTTTCGCGGGCTCGAGTTCACTTCGAACCTGTTGATCGTCGGGGCGTATCGTCTGAAGTTCGCTGACTGCATCATGCCGCGGATCAATTCAACCGTCGTCTCGTCATGGCTGCTGCGGTGCAGCACCAGTGAGCATTCGGGAACCGACGCCACTGAGACCGCCATCGTGGACTCGTGCCATCTCGTGGGAGGAATTACTTCCGACTCCGATTACTTTATCGTGCGCGGGTGCGTCGTCGGCCCCGGCCACGGCATAAGTTCGTTCTCCGAAAACGTTCTCATTGATGGGAACACGATTCGCGGAACCATTGGTGGCGTGACGCTCGACAACAGCTACAATTCAATCGTCACCAACAACTTGATCGAGAACTGCGCACAGGTAGGGATTTACGACTCCGGCCATGACTTGAAAACGATCACGAATAATGTAATTCGCAATTGCAGAGGGGGAATGCAGTTCGAGAACGGCAGGATATTCATTACTGGAAACACGGTGAGCGGGTCGGAGTACGGTATCTATATCATGTCCAGCAGACCTGTAGTCGAATGGAATGTCGTGACGGGTTCACGTTATTACGGCATCGGGTACTCCGGCGCGTCGCCCGGGGTCAAGATCAAGAACAACACGGTCGCGTTCAACGGTTACGGCGGCATCAACGTCGACGACTACAATGATGGCGACGAATGCATCGGCAATATCGGCTACAGAAACGGTGGGTACGGTGTGGATTGGGAGGTATCACCAGGTGCGACATTTGCGTGCAACAATTGGTTCGAGAACGGTTTCGGGCCAGCCGCTGATCGCGAACTATTCGCAACCGAATTCTCCGTAGATCCCCAATTCTGTGACCCCGACAGCGGCGATTATTATCTCCAGTCGGACTCTCCACTCGTGAACTGGCCAGGGTGCGGACAGGTGGGTGCTCTCGGCATTGGATGTGGGTCAACGGCGACAACCGTGCTTCGGTTCACAGCCGAGCGTGCGCACGCAGGCGTTCGGATCGCCTGGAAGCTAGGACCTGGTTCAACGGCATCCGATGTGTGGCTCGAGCGAGCGGCTAACAGCGAAGGGGAATCCTGGATCCGGCCCGTGACCGAGCAGTCGATCGAAGCTGACGCCATCGTCGAACTCGACCGCTCCGCCGCCTCTGATATTGAGTACCGTTACCGGCTAATGGCGCGTGAAGGCACGGACGTCGCGGTTATCGGTTCCGAGATCAAGGTCGATGCGATTGCGAAGCCCGGATTCGAATTGATCTCCGTGGGACCGAGCCCGGGGGTCGGACCGGTTCGCGTCGCGTTCTCGCTCGCACGCTCAGGCCCGATCGCAGTCGACGTGTTCGACGTTCTTGGCCGAAGCGTCGCAACTCCTGCGCGCGGCACTTGGCCAGCCGGCCTGCATCAGGTGGAGTGGAACGGTCTCGTTCGCGGCGAGAAGGCGCGTCCGGGTCTCTATCTGATCCGGTACGCGCATCCCGGCGGGCAGAACACGCGGCGGGTCATCCGCATTCCGTAATCGGACAGATCGAGTGCGCTTTCCACAGCCGGCGAGCCAGACGTTTCGCCCGGCAGGTTCCGCGACGCTCTGCTCAGAGCCTGAGAAAGATCTTGCGTCGATAGAGCCACAGGCACAGCAACCAGATGATCATCAGCACCGCCAGCCCTTGAACGATCGGCGCAGGAGGACCTAGCCACTCGAACCGGTGCGTGACCACGGCGAGCGCGCGATCGATCGCCCCTTGCAGCAGCAGGCTGATCGAATAGACCAGGATCGGATTCATCCCGATGACGACCAGCGGGAACGCCAGCTTGTGTGATGCGCGATCGTCGAACAACGCGACGAATGCCGTGAACATCACGAGCACCCAGCCGGTCGAATACAAAGCGAACGACGGCGTCCACAGACGCTTCACGATCGGCACCCACGGCGACAGCCCGATTGCCAGCGCGAAGGCGACCAGCGCCGCACACGCCAGGATGCCGACCTTGCGCCCGCGGCTTCGTTCAGTCATGACGAGCAACCCCGCCCATGCTCCGAACAGCGTGCTCGGAATGGCGCTGATGAAGTTGATCGTCGTGTAGTAACCGGGATAGCTGCGTCCCAGCCACCATCGGTCGATCACGGCGCCGACGTTGTCGGTTCTGGAGAATGCTCCGTCGTGGCCCGGGAACAGGTGGAAGAGCGCGCCATGGCCCGCCAGAAGAAGTAGCGCGCCAAGCACCTGAGCGCGGATTCCGAGTTGCAACAGGAGATAGGTCGCGAAGTAGGTGACGGCCAGTTGCGCGAGCACGTTGACCATCTGGAAGTGAAACTTGCGGCCCATGATGGCCACGAGCAGCTGGCTCAGCACCAGCAGCTTGAGCGAACGGATCGCCACGTGACGCAATCGGTCCTTGCGGCGCGCCAGCGCAAACGGCATCGCGGCCCCCGCGATGAACAGGAAGGCCGGCATGATCAGGTCGAAGAACGTGGCACCTTCCCAGTCCGCGTGCACGCACTGGTTCGCGAGCCACGCGTAGGCTGGATACTTCGCCAGCTCATGCAACCCGAAGCCGTCGGCGATGAGGACGACCATGACGAAGCCGCGAAACGCATCGAGCGCGAGCGATCGGCGAACCGGGAGTCCGTCAGACATTGAGGTCCGCCCTGGTGAGGTGTCGCATCATTCGCGGCCGGTACGAAATCCGGGCGGTCGCGATATTTTGCCGCTCCCGAACACGTCCACAAGTACGTCGGGCCGACAATCCCGGCATGATGCTTCGTCGGCTCCCCCGGCGCGTTGCGCCGCTCGCCCTCGTTCTTGCGCTGTGGACGGCGCTCCCGTCGGTCGAATGGTGCCCGTTCTCGTGGGCCGACTTCGTCGCGGGCGCCACGACCGAATCGACCACCTGCGAATCCGGCGCTGCGTGCGATCCTGTCTGCGCGCGCATGATGTCGGGTACGAACTCCGGCGGCGCCTGCGCGACGCAGAAAACGGCTACGTGTCCGCTGCCCTGCGATCCGAGTCCCGATCCGCTTCCGTTCGGCGATCGCGCATGGTGCGTGCATCCTCCGGTCGACGCGCTCGTGGTGTCAACGCTTCACATCGATCCCCCGGCCGCGCTGCCCGCGCTCGCGACACTCGTTCCACCGCTCGTCGTTCCGCCGCCCGCCGCCTCGGCGCCGCGCGCGATCACGACCGTCTTCCAATCGCCGGTGCTGCTCGCGCCCCACGCGCCCCCGCTGGGCCGTGCCCCGCCTTCATGTGAACTCGCACCTCGTTGCTGAACACCCGGCGCGGCTTCGATGCCGCGGGGTCCATCGTTCACACGAAACAGGAGTTCACGACATGAAGCGCACCATGATGGTCTCGTTGCTGTTCGGATTGCTGTCGCTCGGCTCACTCGCCCTCGCGGGTGACACGCAGAATGCGGCGGACAACTGTCCCCCGGGGTGCTGCGGCGCGTGCAGCGGAAGCTGCGCGACCTCGTGTGAGATCGGCGGCTGATCGGCAGCGACATCGCCGGCATCCGAACTGGCGATCGATAGACGCACGGCGCGGGCTTCATGCCCGCGCCGTTGCGTTTGGGAGCGGGCGAAGAATCTCTATCGCGCCCGCGCGTTCGCCCCGCGCGGCTTCCCATCGTACTTCTGGAACAAGCGCGTCTGCCTGCTCTCCATCGGAATGGAACGCCCGGCGATCCACACCTGCTCCACGTGAGTCGTGATCTCGAGCGGGTCGCCGTCGGTCACGATCAGGTCTGCGTTCTTGCCGGGCTCGATCGTCCCGAGCTTGTCCGCCACACCGAGGATCTGCGCCGGATAGAGCGTCACCGCCTTCAACGCCTCTTCGCGCGGAAGTCCGAACGCCGCCGCCATTGCCGCATGCTGCGAGAGATTGCGCGTGTTCATCGCATCGCCACGTCCCCCGGGATCGGCGATGCAGAATGGAATCCCCGCGGCGAACAGACGTCCGGGCAGCGCGTAGCGTGTGTCATAGGGCTCGCTGCGCCGGGCGGGCGCGGAGAGCGATCCGCTCGTGATCACCGAGATGTTGCGCGCGCGGATCTCGTTCGGAATCTGCCACGCGTCCCAGCCGTCGAGCAGGATGACGCGCTCGAGTTTCATCTCGTCGACGAACGCGAGCACTGCGCGCAGTTGATTGAGGCCCGCGGCGCGGAACATCACCGGGATCTCGCCGCGCAGCGCCCGGCCCATCGCATCCCACTTCATGTCGCCATCGTGGCGCGGCACACCCGTGCTGCCTTCGGCGGCTTTCGCTCCGAGGTACGCGCGCGCCTCCTCGAACACATCGCGGATACCGGCGACCGCGCGGTCGCGTGTCTTCTTTTGATCGTCCGTGGTCGCCGTCATCCCCGGCCATTGGATGAACAACGCCACCGGCGCGCGCACGGTCATGTCTTCGTACGTCCAGCCGTCGAGGTGCATCAATGCCGGCGTGCCGGCGATGGTTCCACCGCGCGGCATGACGAGCGCACTTGTGATCCCGCCCATGCGCGCGACCGGAATCAGCTCGCTCTCGGGATTCACCTGCACTTCGGTGCGGATGTTCGGGTTGACCACGCCGATCTCCGTGTCGTCGTGGGTGCCGCGCACACTGCCGATCTCGGTGAGGCCCAGCACCGTGTTCGCGGAGATCAGACCGGGATAGACATGCTTGCCCGCGCACGAGACGACGCGCGCGCCCGCGGGCGCGGCGAGCCCCGCGCCGACCGCTTCGATCATTCCGTCGCGCAGCACGACGGAGCCGTTCGCGATGTCGGGAGCATTCACCGGATGGACGGTGCCACCGACGAGTGCCACCGTTTCGGCCGCCGTGGGCGCGGCCGCGAGCGCCAGCGCGGCGCCGCACGCGAGCGCGAACACTCCGATGCGCGCGCTCACTGGACCACCGCCACTTCGTCGCAGCCATGCTCGTGGTTGTCTTCCTCGAGATATCGCGGCGTGACGGCCTTGTCGCCGGTGGTACCCACTCCCTTCTTCGCCCCGCGCGCCTGCGCTATCAAGGCGTCGCGTTCGCGGGCCATGACCTCGCGGCCCGCGAGATCCGCGGCGCGATCGAAGTACTTGCGGCCTTCGATCCACGTCTGTTCGCACAGCGAGTACGGCGACAGCGGGCTGCCGTTCCAGACCGAGAAGTCCGCGTCCTTGCCCGGCTCGAGCGAGCCGACGCGATCGTCGATGCGCAACTGCTTCGCGGGATTGAGCGTCACGAACTTGATCGCCTCTTCCGGCGGCACACCGCCATACTTCACCGCCTTCGCTGCTTCCGTGTTGAGGCGCCGCGCGAGATCTTCGCTGTCCGAGTTGAACGAAACGTTCACACCGCGATCCCACATCAGATAGCCGTTGTAAGGAATCGCATCGACCACTTCGTACTTGTAGGCCCACCAGTCGCTGAAGCTGCTCGCACCGGCGCCGTGTGCCGCCATCTCGTCGGCGACCTTGTAGCCTTCGAGCACGTGCTGGAACGTCTGCACTTTGACGCCGAACTCCTCCGCCACCCGCATCAGCATCAGGATTTCGTCCTGGCGATACGAGTGCGCGTGAATCAGCCGCTTGCCCTCGAGGATTTCCAGTACCGCTTCCTTCTGCAGGTCGCGCTGCGGCGGATACGGCTGGCGGCCACGCGACCATTCCTGCCTGGCCGCGCCGTAGTCGCGGGCCGCGGAGAACGTGCTGCGGATCAATTGCTCGACCCCGGCGCGACTCTTGGGATAGCGATCGGACGATTCCGACCCATAATTCGACTGCTTCGGATTCTCGCCGAGCGCGAACTTGATGGTCGCCGGCGCTGCGAACCGCAGCGCATCGGGCGCATCGCCCCACGTATTCTTGATCACCGCCGCCTGGCCGCCGATCGCATTACACGAACCGTGCAGCAGGTGCATCATCGTGGTGCCGCCCGCGAGCTGGCGATAGATGTTGATGCTTTCGGAATTGATCACGTCCTGGATGCGAACCTCGGCCGTGATGTTGTTCGTGCACTCGTTGACGCCGCCGAGGATCGCCGAATGGCTGTGCGCATCGATGATGCCGGGGGCGACGTGCTTGCCGGTCCCATCGATCACGATCGCATTCCGCGGCGCGACCAGACCCTTGCCGACCTTCGTGATCTTGCCGCCGGTCACCAGCACATCCACATCGGCGAGCGTGCCCGCGGGACCCGCGGTCCACACCGTCGCATGGCGCACGAGCACGACGGGCGGTGCCGCAGGACGCGCGGCGCGCCACGCTTCGGGATCGCCCATCACCGCGGGTGCGAGCGGCACAAGCTCTTCGTTCTTGCGGCGCGCTTCGTCGGCCTTCTTCGTATCGGTGAAGCGCACGCCGATCGCGGAGGCCGCGCCGTTCACCGTTCCCATCAGCCGCTCCGAGCGCGCCCGCAGATCGAAGCTCGCCTTGCCGGTCGCAAGTGCCACATCGAACCGCGCGCGATTCGCTTCGAGTCTCGGTGCGGTCGCCTTGAGCGAATCTCCGCCGACGACCAGCTTGATGCTCGTGTCCGTATCCGCCGCGATGACGAGCCGACCATTCTGCTTGCCCCACGCCACATCCCACGTTCCTTTGGCGCTCACCGGCTCGGGACCCGCGATCTCGTGACGGCGGCCGTCGACCCACACCTCGACCACTTTCGAGTTCTCATCGAACAGTCCGCCGCGAGTGACCGTCAGGTTCGCGGCCTTCCCCACCGCAAGCGTGCCGGTGCGATCGGAAAGTCCGAGCAACTGCGCCGGAACGGTCGTGACCGCGGCCAGCGCCACGTCACGATCGAGTCCGCGCGCGATCGCCTTCGCGACGTTCGCGCGGAAGGTCTTCGGATCCTTGAGTCCGTGTGCCGTCAGCGCGAAGCGCGCTCCCGCCTTCGCGAGCGCCGCCGCATTGCCGGGCGCGGCGTTCCAGTGGCGCAGCTCCTCCGTCGTCACTTCCGACACTTCATCGGGGCCGCTGACATCGGGCGCATCCGGGAACCGCACCGGCACCACCAGCGGCAGACCGGTCGCCGCTATCGCCGCCGCGCGCTTGTACTCGTCGCCGTTGCCGATCACGCACGCATCGATCCCCGCTTCGCGCGCGATCGCCGCGATGCGCAGTGTCTGCAGCATGTCGGCGGACAGGAACCATACCGGCTGCGTGCGCGCGATCGCAGGAGCGAGCGCTTCGAGCGACACGTTGGACTCGGGCCGCGGCTTGCCCTGCGCCTTGCGATACGAAGACCACACGTCGCGATACCACCCCGCATCCGAGAACGTCTGACGGAGGACGGCGATCGAACCCTGCAGCGATCCCGGATAGCCGTTGGGATCGAGCTCGACCGACATCACCTGTGCCGCGTCGGCCTTCACCACGCTGCGCGTGGTGCCCGCATCCGAGAGCCCGACGATCGCGCTGGTCCCGCGCACGATTCCGCGGCGCGGCACGAAGTGGGCGATCGCAAATCCCGCGGCGCGCATCGTCGCGAGCGAGTCCGGCATCACGAGCGATTCCGCGACGCGCGTTTCGGGATGGACGGTCGCGAGCGCATGTGCCGCGCCTCGCGGCGGTGCGGCAGCGCCGCGCGCGGAGGGAGCTTCCGGCGCGAATACACATGCGTCGATCAGGCCCGAGTAAACCGTGAGGCTGTCGCCCACCCACACACGCGCATCTTTCGGGACCGCGACGTTCGCCCCCACGGCGGTGATCACGCCATCGCGCATCACGATCGTGCCGCGTTCGATCACGCGGCCGGGTGCGGGAACGATGCGCGCGTTCACGATCGCGTGGACACTGGCGGGCGCGGCGAACGATGCGTGCGGCGCGAGCATCAGGAGTGTGGCGAACGTGGCCAGCGCGAGCACGCAGAGCGGTGATCGCGACGAACGTCGTGGCGAGGGCATCGGGGGCATCTCCGGCGGGAGGATGGGGCCGGAACATTCATGGGCCGCCGGCTGGGACGGTGGGATGAAAGGTCCGGATCGGAATCAGGAAGGAAGAAGATTATTCCTGTGCGAGCGGGCGCGGCAACGGAAATCGCTGTGCATCCGAAGGTGACAAGACATCTTTCGCCCGATAGTCTCGCGCGATGGCCGACGGATCCCGCCCCACATCCGACCCGTTCTTCGAAAAGCCCGTTCTCAACGAGCCCTACGGCTATCCGTCGCGGCACTGGGAATTGGACGAGCACGGCCAGCCTACTGGCCAAATTCTCGACAAGCGCAGACGGGCCGAATTCGTCTCCCCAGTACCGAAGCCGCGGAAGAGAAAGGGAAAGGCGGAGCAATCGTCGATCGTGTTCGACGAGGGCAAAGGGCTCTCCACTGAAAAGCAGCAGTACGATCACACCGCGATCATCAACGCGGTGCGCCAGCAGGTGGATCGGTGGCGAATGCTGCCGAACCCGAGCGACTGGCACGTCACGCCCGAGACCGCGCGGCTGTTGCAGCACTGGCGGCATCACGACTTCGCCAGCATTCGTCCGTTTTTCTGTCAGGTCGAGGCTGTCGAAACCGCGATCTGGCTGACTGAGGTTGCCCCGCATGCCGGTAAGGCCGGCGATGAGTTCCTCGCCCATCTCGTCAACGCCAATCGCGACGCCAACCCGGAGTTGATGCGCCTGGCGCTCAAGCTGGCGACGGGTGCCGGCAAGACCACGGTCATGGCGATGCTCATTGCGTGGCAGACGATCAATGCCGTCCGACACCCGCAGAGCAAGAGATTCACGCGGGGATTCCTGGTCGTGACGCCGGGGCTGACCATCAAGGATCGGCTGCGTGTGCTCCAGCCTAACGATCCCGAGAGCTACTTCGTCCATCGGGAACTGATCCCCTCCGACATGCTCGACGAAGTGAACCGCGCGAAGATCGTCATCACGAACTTCCATGCATTCAAGCTTCGTGAACGGATCGAAATTTCGAAGGGAGGCCGCGCGCTGCTCCAAGGCCGCGTTGGCGACGAACTGAACACGCTCGAAACCGAAGGGCAGATGCTTCAGCGAGTCATGCCCGAGCTGATGGGGATGAAGAACATCCTCGTGCTGAACGACGAAGCCCATCATTGCTACCGCGAAAAGCCGCCTGAAGAAGACGAAGAGGCGCTCAAGGGCGACGAGCGCAAGGAAGCCGAGAAGAACAACGAGGCGGCCCGCCTTTGGATTTCCGGGCTCGAGATCGTGAAGCGCCAACTCGGTGCGCGGGTCATCGACTTGTCGGCGACTCCGTTCTTCCTGAGCGGCTCGGGGTACGCCGAGGGCACCCTGTTCCCTTGGACGATGAGCGACTTCTCCCTGATGGACGCAATCGAGTCCGGAATCGTGAAGCTGCCACGCGTCCCGGTCGCCGAGAACATCCCAGGCGAAGAGATGCCGATGTTCCGCAATCTGTGGGAGAACATTCGCAAGGACATGCCGAAGAAGGGACGCGGCAAGGCGGGCGAACTCAACCCGCTGGACCTTCCCGTACGATTACTGACAGCCCTTTCGGCGCTCTACGGACACTACGAGAAGACGTTCAAGCTTTGGCAGGATGCCGGCATTCGTGTGCCGCCGTGCTTCATCGTCGTCTGCAACAACACGTCGACGTCCAAACTCGTCTACGAGTACGTCTCGGGCTTTCAGCGAGAGAGTCAGGATGGCTCGATGATGCTCGAAAACGGCCGCCTCGAACTCTTCCGCAACTTCGATGAGCATGGCAACCCCCTCGCGCGCCCCAACACCTTGCTCATCGACAGCACACAGCTCGAATCTGACGATGCACTCGACGAAAATTTCCGGGCCATGGCGGCTGCGGAGATCGCTCAATTCAGAAGCGAGGTCATCACTCGCACCGGCGATCGTCACGCAGCGGACACGATCACCGACAAAGAATTGCTCCGGGAAGCGATGAACACGGTCGGAAAACTGGACCGGCTCGGTGGCTCCATCCGCTGTGTCGTGTCGGTTTCCATGCTCACCGAAGGCTGGGATGCCAACACCGTGACCCACGTGCTCGGTGTGCGCGCCTTCGGCACCCAGCTCCTGTGCGAACAGGTCATCGGGCGAGCGTTGCGGCGGCTGTCGTACGACCTCAACGAGGACAACCTCTTCGATGTCGAGTACGCCGACGTCTTCGGCATCCCATTCGACTTCACCGCAAAGCCGGTCGTGGCCCCCGCGCAACCGCCACGTGAAACGGTTCAGGTGAGGGCTGTGCGTCCAGACCGCGACGCACTCGAGATTAGTTTTCCCCGCGTCGCGGGTTACCGCGTGGAGCTTCCCGAGGAGCGACTGACGGCCAAGTTCAACGACGACTCGACACTGGTGCTCACGCCAGAAGTCGTTGGACCCTCAAAGGTCTTGAACGCTGGACTCATCGGGGAGTCAGCCAATCTCGACCTCGCGCATCTGGCCGAAGTCCGCCCGTCCACCCTTCTCTTCCATCTCACGCATCGCCTGCTGTATACCAAGTGGCGCGACGGTAGTGAGGCGCCCAAGCTTCACCTGTTTGGCCAGCTCAAGCGCATCACAAGAGAGTGGCTCGAACACCATCTTGAATGCCGTGGCGGCACGTACCCCGCGCTCCTCATGATGTACCAGGAACTCGCCGACATGGCGTGCAACCGCATCACCGCGGGGATCACCGCGGCGTTTGCGGACGAACGTCCGATCAAGGCGGTGCTCGACTCCTACAACCCGATCGGCTCCACAGCTCACGTCCGCTTCAACACGTCGCGGGCCGACCGCTGGCAGACGGATCCCGCGCGGTGCCACGTGAACTGGGTGGTGCTCGACAGCGACTGGGAAGGCGAGTTCTGCCGGGTGGCAGAGGCACACCCCCGCGTGAAGGCGTACGTGAAGAATCACAATCTCGGACTCGAAGTGCCGTACCGATACGGCTCCGAGATGCGCCGCTACATCCCCGACTTTGTGGTGCTGGTCGACGACGGGCATGGCGCGGAAGACCTGCTGCATTTGGTGGTCGAGATCAAGGGCTACCGCCGGGAAGACGCCAAGGAGAAGAAGGCGACGATGGACACTTATTGGATTCCGGCTGTCAATCACCTCGGCACGCTGGGCCGGTGGTCGTTCGCCGAGTTCACCGAGGTGTATCAGATCGAGTCCGAGTTCGCGGCAAAGGTCGCGGGCACGTTCGACGCCATGATCGAACAGGCAATCGCACCACCCACGGGAATTCGGAGCTGAGTATGGCGAAGACGACGAAGACTGCGAAGGCGCCGAAGACGGTGAGCCAGAAGAGTGTCGAGGCGCTGCGTCACGACGAAGCGACACGGAAGAACATTCCGACCGCGGAATACCAGTCGGTGCTCGAGAAGCAGGCGCAGGATCCAATACGCGTCGCTTACGAGCGGCGCAATCGCGATCTCGACCCGCAGCTCGTGTGGCGTGGCAAGGACGTGCAGGACTGGAGCGACCTCGTCGTTCACGCTCCGCCGCTCTATATCCAGGAGAAGGTCCATCCCAAGGCGCTGATCGATGATCTGCTGCGACAAACCCGAGAGAGTCAGCATGCCGCCGGCGAGATTGCGGCCGATTTGTTCGCCGACTTCAACGGCATCCCGAGCGGTGTGGACAAGACCGAGTTCTACCAGCACGACCAGAACTGGTCGAACCGCATGATCCTCGGCGACTCGCTTCAGGTGATGGCGAGTCTTGCGGAGCGCGAAGGGCTACGCGGTAAGGTTCAGTGCATCTACTTCGATCCACCTTACGGGATCAAGTTCAACAGCAATTTCCAGTGGAGCACGACGAGTCGCGACGTGAAGGACGGCAACGCGGGGCACATCACGCGGGAGCCGGAGCAGGTGAAGGCGTTTCGGGACACTTGGCGCGACGGCATCCACAGCTACCTCACCTACCTACGGGATCGGCTCACCGTCGCCCGCGATCTCCTCACCGAGTCCGGCTCCATCTTCGTGCAGATCGGCGATGAAAATGTCCACCGCGTCCGGGCGGTGATGGATGAGGTGTTTGGGGATGCGAATTTTGCCGCGCAGATGGCCTTCATCAAGACATCCGCAGTGAGTAGCCCGGAAGCGAAAACCAACGTGATCGGCGACCTCTTCGATTATGTCATATGGTATGCGAGAGATCTTTCGAGAGTTAAGTATCGCCAGCCAATGCGAGTCAAGGAGTTTGGAGGCAAGAGTGAATACAAACGCATTGAACTTCCTGACGGGACACGCCGCTCTCTCTCGACAAACGATGAAGCGGGAGCTGACACGGACAACCTCACAATCGCCCGCTTTTATCGGCAAGACAACATTATCTCGACAGGGTATTCCGAAAGCCTGTCTGTTCCTTTCCATGCCTTCGGCGCTTCATATCAACCGAACGCAAGCTCCCATTGGAAGACCACGATTGCCGGAATGGGAAAGCTGCTAAGAGCTGGTCGACTTGAACCGCGTGGCAAGCAACTCTCCTATGTACGGTTTTTTGACGACTTCTCGGTTACTCCAATTGGCAATTCTTGGGATGACGTCTTGTTGAGCAGTCGCGCCGAGGAGAAAGTTTATGTAGTCCAGACTAGTTCAAAGGTTGTTCAGCGCTGCCTCCTGATGGCCACGGACCCCGGCGACCTTGTGCTCGATCCGACCTGCGGCTCAGGCACGTCCTGCACCGTCGCCGAGCAGTGGGGGCGCCGCTGGATTACCATTGACACCTCGCGCGTTGCGCTCGCGCTCGCTCGCGCAAGGGTCATGGGCGCCCGCTATCCGTACTACCTGCTCGCCGACTCGCGCGAAGGCCAGCTCAAAGAGGCAGATGTCACCGGCTCCATGCCCTCATCACAGCCAGCCCGCGGCAACATTCGTCAGGGCTTCGTATACGAGCGCGTGCCGCACATCACGCTCAAGTCCATCGCCAACAACGCAGAGATCGACGTCATCTGGGAGAAGTGGCAGGCAACGCTCGAACCGATTCGCGAGCAACTCAACACCGCTCTCAAGCAGACGTGGCAGGAGTGGGAACTCCCGCGCGAGACCGATCCCAAGTGGCCCGACGCCGCGAAGAAGCTCCACGCCGACTGGTGGCAGGCGCGCATCGCACGCCAGAAGGAAATCGACGCGTCCATCGCCGCGAAGGCGGAATACGAGAACCTCTTCGACAAGCCCTACACTGACAGCAAGAAGGTCCGCGTCGCGGGCCCATTCACGGTCGAGAGCCTGTCGCCGCATCGCGTACTCGGAGTGGACGAGAATGACGAACTGATCGATCGGGTCACCGATGGCTCCACCGACTACGCAGCCAAGCAAACCTTCCCGCAGATGATCCTCGAGAATCTGAAGGCCGCCGGCGTGCAGCAGGCGCACAAGGAAGATCGGATCAGCTTCACCGCTCTAAGCCCATGGCCCGGCGAACTGGTCTGCGCCGAAGGTCGGTACATGGAGGGCAGCGAGGAATCCGGTACCGAGAAGCGCGCAGCGATCTTCATCGGCCCCGAGTTCGGAACGGTCACCCGTCCCGATCTGGTCGCTGCCGCCCGTGAAGCCGGCGACGCCGACTTCGATGTGCTGATCGCCTGTGCCTTCAACTACGAAGCTCACGCCACCGAGTTCAGCAAACTCGGACGCATTCCGGTGCTCAAAGCGCGCATGAACGCCGACCTCCACATGTCGGAGGACCTCAAGAACACGGGCAAGGGCAACCTGTTCGTCATCTTCGGGGAACCCGACATCAGCCTCCTCCCCGCCGAGGACGACCGCGTGAGGGTCAAGGTGAACGGCGTGGACGTGTTTCACCCGAACACGGGCGAAGTCCGCAGCGACGGACCGGACGGCATCGCGTGCTGGTTCATCGACACCGACTACAACGAAGAGAGCTTCTTCGTGCGCCACGCCTACTTCCTCGGCGCCAACGATCCGTACGGATCGCTCAAGACCACGCTCAAGGCGGAGATCGACGCTGACGCCTGGGCCACGCTGCACAGCGATACGTCGCGGGCGTTCCCCAAGCCCAAGTCCGGACGCATCGCGGTCAAAGTGATCAACCACCTCGGCGATGAGGTGATGAAGGTGTTCCGGGTGTAAACAGCGAGAGCAAGGAGTCGTCGGGCGGCCAGTTTGAGGGAGTTTAGGCAAATTAGGCGGATTGCCTAAGTCGGACGGGCACGTTGCATGCGTGGTGCAGTGCTTATGCTTCGCAGACAACGAAAACCGTAGCCATTGCCGACACCTTATCGCCGGAGAAACGATGCGCACTCTCGTGCTTCTTGCCTTGGCCACTCTGCTTTCGCCTCCTGCTTCGGCCGAGACGTACCAACTCGTTCGCCAATGGAACGCCGTAGGAACGGCGATCGCAGTCAGAGGCACTATGGTCTACGTCCTCAACGCACCCGCGGTCGATCTGTTTTCGACCACCGGCTCCGCCCTCGGCTCAATTGCCGCCGAGGCGCAAGATGGCCCGAGCCTTGCCGTGGATGGAAATGGATACATTTACGTGAACGCCGGAGAAATCAGGAAGCTCGATGCACTGGGCACAGTGTTGGATGCTTGGGCGGAGGATGCGGACGGGGACGGCTTCCATGACAGCGGGGTCGGCGTCGACGCGTCCGGCAACATCTATGCGATGGCTGATGGTCCAAGCGGTTACCGCACGATCAGCCGCCTCGGTCATGACAACGCGAATCCACTTACGTTCGGATCTTTTGAGAATGGACTTGATATTACGGTTGGCGCCGATGGGTCTGTCTACGTTGCCGGCCTCGGTGGCGGGAATGACGGGCCTGGGTGGGTGCACAGGTTCAATTCAGACGGAGCGAACTCCGGCGAGTACCGAATGCCGGGCTCCGACGTGGTGGGGGTTGCAGTAGGCCCGGCAGGGTCCGTATTCATTTGCGATAGAGCCCGAGTGGAGCAGTACGTGGGAGACAAGTTTGTGACCGGATGGGATGTCGCTGCGCGCGATGTTGCGGTTAGCGACGCCGGCGAGGTCTACGTGCTATCAAACTCGCGCGTGCTCGTGTACGCGCCAACGACCGAAACCACGGTTGCCCCCGTGAGCTTCGGTCAACTGAAGGTGATGTGGGCTCGATGAGGCAGGCGGTTTAGCTTGCAGGACCTTGGACCGGAGCAACGCGCCCCCCATGGAATTCCGCATCGCCGACACCTTCACCGATAGCCTTGCTCGCCTGAGCGCAGACGAACAGAAGGCCACCAAGACGACGGCCTTCGACCTGCAGATCAATCCGGCGAACCCCGGCATGAGCTTTCACAAGCTCGACAAGGCGAAGGACAAGAACTTCTGGTCGGTGCGGGTGAGCAGCGACATCCGCCTGATCGTCCACAAGACCGCCGGAAGCCTGCTGCTGTGCTACGTCGATCACCACGACGGCGCGTACGCTTGGGCCGAGCGCCGCCGACTCGAAACGCACCCCAGGACCGGCGCCGCCCAGCTCGTCGAGATCCGCGAGCGGGTGCAGGAAATCGTCGTTCCCAGTTACGTGGAGACCCCGAGGGTGGCGCCGGCGAAACTGCCGCTGTTCGCCGCGATGTCGGACGACGAGTTGCTGAGCTTTGGCGTTCCTTCCGAGTGGCTTGCAGATACGCGCACGGCGACCGAGGACAGCGTGCTCACGCTTGTGGAGCACTTGCCGGACGAGGCGGCGGAAGCGCTGCTCGAGTTGGCGACCGGTGGCCGGCCGCGACCGAGGCAGCCGATCGCGGCGACTCAGAGTCCGTTCGAGCATCCCGACGCTCAGCGCCGCTTCCGCGTGATGAGCGATGTCGAAGAGCTGACCCGCGCACTCGAGTACCCGTGGGACAAGTGGACGGTCTTTCTTCACCCCTCCCAGCGCGAGCTGGTGGAGAAGCGGTTCGGCGGTCCGGCACGCGTCTCGGGGTCGGCCGGGACCGGAAAGACCATCGTGGCGCTCCATCGCGCGGTGGCCCTTGCGCGCGCGAACCCCGATGCCCGAGTGCTGCTGACCACATTCTCGGAGACACTGGCGAGCGCGCTTCGGACCAAGCTCAAGCGATTGATCGGCACCGAGCCCAGGCTTGCCGAACGCATCGAGGTCGACGCCCTCGACATTGTGGCTCGTCGCCTTTACGGGAGACTGCCGGGACGTGCGGCGATCGCATCGCGAGAGATTGTGCACGGCATCGTCCGCGACGCTGCGCGTGACATCGCAGAACAGAAGTTCTCGCTCCCGTTTCTGGTCTCCGAATGGGGCGATATCGTCGACGAGTGGCAGCTCGATTCCTGGGAAGCGTATCGCGACGTCGCGCGCCTGGGGCGCAAGACCCGCCTCCCTGAAAAGCAGCGGCAGGCGTTGTGGTCGATCTTCGAGCCCGTGCGCGCGGCCTTGAGCGAAAGGGGCCTCGCCACACAGGCCGAGATGTACAGCCGGCTCGCCGCACACCTGTCCCACGGCAACCGACCGCCCTATGACTTCGTGGTGGTCGACGAAGCGCAGGATGTAGGCGTGGCCCAGCTTCGCTTCGTGGCGGCGCTCGGCGCCGGCCGACCCGACAGCCTGTTCTTCGCGGGAGACCTGGGCCAGCGCATCTTTCAGTTGCCGTTCTCATGGAAGTCGCTCGGCGTCGATATCCGCGGCCGTTCGGGCACGCTGCGCGTCAACTACCGGACCTCACACCAGATCCGAACCCAGGCCGACCGACTGATGGGCAAGGAAGTCACGGATGTCGACGGCAACACCGAGTCGCGCAGCGGGACGATCTCGGTGTTCAACGGACCGGCCCCTGTGATCCAGACCTTTGGGACTGAGGCCGCGGAGATCGACGCCGTCCGAACGTGGCTGATCGCCCGCCGCGATGAAGGCGTGGCGCTCCATGAGATCGTGGTCTTTGTGCGGTCCGATTCAGAGTTGGTGCGTGCGCGGGGCGCGGTCGAAACCGCTGGCCTGCGGTTCACGGTGTTGGACGAGCGAGTCGAGACGGTGAGTGGGCACATTTCGCTCGGCACGATGCCACTGGCAAAGGGCCTGGAATTCCGAGCCGTCGCCGTAATGGCCTGCGACGATGAGATCGTTCCCTTGCAGGCGCGCATCTCAAGCGTAGCCGACGATGCTGACCTCGAAGAGGTCTACAACACGGAACGGCATTTGCTGTACGTCGCCTGCACGCGGGCGCGGGATCAACTTCTGGTGACCGCGGTGGAGCCTGGGTCTGAGTTTCTGGACGATTTGATGGGCTGACAGAGGAAGTGAGGTCTGGGCTGGCCAACACACTTCGTTTCCAAACCTGTCATCGCTCGTTCCACCTGAACGCCTGCTACCTGACATCTGACAGGAGTCGAAGCGCTACTCTGGCGACCCAACAGGATCAATGCAGGAGGCACCATGACTCACGATAGAAGTGCACCGCCGACCGACCAGGGTGACCGGGAACCCCGGGTGATCGAGATCATGCCCGACGGCCGCAGAATCGTCGATCCGATGTCCATCATCGGTAGCGAGTCCGCGAAGCGTCACTTGGAGGACATCGCCAAGATCCGAGAAGACATTGCCAGAGACCGCGACTCGAATGGGAGCGCCGCCGAGCATTCATCGAAATGAGTGGAGGCGCTGTTCTCGTTGTTGTCCTCAGCGTCATCGGCTACGTCCTATTGCGACACTGCTGTCACAAGACCAGCTTTCGCTGGGATGCGCTCGAATGGCAGCAGAACATCTTCGAATCAACCGCCGCGGGCCTTGTCCTCTTCGGCGTGACCCGATTGATTACGCCTCTCGTCGGATCAATCCCTGAATCCTTGAGGCCGTTCTTCCAGCCCATCCCGAATTTCCTCGATCGGGAGCCGTTCGCCGGGTCAATCATTGCATCATCCTTGCTCGGCGTTTTGGTCGCGGCAATCGTGAACGCGATCTGGTCAAAGGAGCGCTCATTGGCCCTCGCAACGAAGCATCATGGGGGCAGTCTGAGAAGCCTTCTCATGGACGCCCACATTGAGAAGCGCGCGGTGATGCTGACTCTGAACACGAGAAAGGTTTACGTCGGGTGGATCTACACTCCCCCGCAACTTCGCAAACCTACCTATCTGGTCATCTTCCCGACCCTCTCCGGTTACCGGAGCACCGATGATCTTGCGATCAGATGGACCACTGACTATGCACCGGTCTATCTGGACCTGACCTCTCAAGCGTCAAGGGGACAGAAACTGAAAACGGAACCCGCACACTTTCAGCTAGTCCTGCCTCTTGAGTCTGTCTCATCAGCCACCTACTTCGACAAAGACCTCTACGATCGGCACTTCGCCCCGCGGTCCGCGGTCAGTCTCGACTTGCAAGCGTAAGCCGCTGCCATGTGGCGCGGCGACGCCACTATGCGTTTTGCGCGTCAGCGACCGCCCCCCGTATCCGCCGGCGCCGCCTTCCTCCCCAGCGAATCCCCCGACACCGAAACGATCCGCGCCTGCTTCGGCGGGTACACCGGCCGCACGCGATCGTTCAGGATCTTCAACGCGTCGTCGATCTCCGTCGCGAGGATCGTGGTCGCGAGCGAATCCTCGGGCAGCCGCTTCCACGGCGGACGCTCGCCCCACGCCCAGGATCCGAACACGACCGCCGGCGTGCCTTCGCGCGCGATCACACGGCGGTCCGCCGCGAGCCGCCATTGCTCAGCCCATGAGTACATCCAGATCGCGTCGGCTTCGAGCAGCCGAACGCACGAGTGGCTCGCGGGGTAGCCGGGCAGTTCGTATTCGTGCAGCGACACGCCCTGGAAGTTGTCGAGGTTGACGTACCACTCGAGCTTCCACTCGTCGTCGAACGTGCTGATGCGCGACTTGTCTTTCCAGTTGGTGTGGTAGAGCCCGGTCGGCGTCGGCATGTCGCGGCGCCCGGTGCTGGTCGGCCCCCAGCGCCGGAGCTGGCCGCTGTCGTAAGCGGCGAAGGCCTGAACGCGCAGCGAGATCAGCAGCACTTTCGCCGAATCGCGCAGTGCCGCGATCGCGCGCGGGAACGGTGCGAAGTCCAGTGAGTCGCCGAACGCCTCGGGCACCACGAGCGAGTCGCGGTCGCGAATGTGCGCGAGGTCGACGCGGTTGAGCTTCAGCACTTCGAACGTGTTCGCCGGGCCGATCGAATCGAGCAGCGCGCTCAGACGCTTGGGCCTTTGGACCGCGAAGCGCCCGTAGCGCGGCTCGAACGCGGGGATGACGACGGTGTCGCGCGCGATCGTGTCGGGCCCCGGAACCACGACCGCACTGTCCGGAGTCTGCGGAGCCGGCTCTTCGCGCACTTTGGCGCACCCGGCCAGCGCCAGCACGAGTCCGGAAACGAGAAGTGCGGCCCTGCGAAGCAGGATGCGGGTCGGCACGATGAGAGGCATGGGCGGAATGTGCGACACTCAGCCAGCCACTTCAAGCTCGCGCCGCGATGGTTCTGACGAATGAAGGACTCAAGAAGAGGACGACCGGCAATGGAAATGGCCACGCGCACGCGACGGATCGACAGCACCACAGGCGTGCGGGGAATCGCGCGCTTCCTCCTGATGATCGTCGCCGTGATCGTCGCCAGCGGCATCCTCCACGAGGCAACGGCGGCTCAACCGGCGCCTGTTTCCAAAGCCGCGCCAGCACTCACGCCTGCCCCGCGTTTCGATTCCCCGCTCGTGCGCGGCCCGCTCGCCCCGTCGCTCGGCATCACCGGCGGCTATTGCGAGTATCGCATCGGGCACTTTCATGCGGGCTTCGACTTCAGCACCGGTGGCCACATCGGCGCACCGGTGTATGCGCCGCTCTCGGGTCATATCGAGCGCATCCGCACGTCGGGCGTCGGCTATGGCCGATCACTCTACCTGCGCGCGCGCGACGGACGACTGCTGCAGTTCGGTCACCTCGACGCGTTCACGGGTGCGGTCGCCGCGTATGCCGCGTTCATGCAGGACTCCTCCGGACAGTACGAGCAGGATCTGTGGCCGGCGGCCGGGCGGTTTCCGATGAGGGCCGGCGAGCGCATCGCGTGGTCGGGCAACAGCGGCGCCGGCGGCCCGCACATGCACTTCGAGATCCGCCGCGGCGACATGACGTATCACCCGCAGCGGGCCGGGCTCACGGTGAAGGATGCGAGCGCGCCCACGATCGCGCGCGTCACGCTGGAGCCGCTCGACGACATCAGCCATGTCGAGGGTCATAGCGGTCCGGTCACGGTGTCGCTCGGCGCGAGAGCCGAAACGCTCGCGGTGCATGGGCGCGTGCGCGCGATCGTGGACTCGCGCGACGGTGTGTGGGCGGGTGTGGATCGCATGGTGCCGTGGTCCACATCGATGGTGTGGGACGGTCGAGAAACCGAGTGCCGCTTCGACAGCGTGTCGTGGGCGACCGACATGTCGGAGAGCGACTACGTCTACGACGCGGGCCGCGTGATCGGCGACAAGGGGATCGTGCTGTGGGCTCCGGCCGGGTTCCGGCCGCGCGTGATGCGCACCGAGGCTCCGCTCGCGGATGAGGCCGGCACGATCTTCGTTCGTCCGGAGGATGCGCCGCGTACGTTGCGACTGATTGCGCGTGATGCTGCCGGCCATGGCACCGAGCGCGCGATCACGATCCGCGCGGCCGCCGCACGCACGCCGGCCGCGGTGCCGGCCGGTGCGGCGGTGACATCCGGCGCCGCGCTCGTCTTCGAGCTCACGGTGCTTCCGAACTACGACCTGCGCGTTCGCTGCGAAGGCATCCCCGACGGCGTTCGAGAGATCGTGCTCGGGTGGAACACGATCGACGCCCGCGCGCGGACCGCTTCGCTTCGCGCACGCGCGTGGACCGCGGTGCTTCCGTGGGGCGAAGGCGTTGCCGCCGATGGAGCGTTCATCGCGCGCGGCATCGATGCGCAAGGCCGCGCCTGGGAAGGACGCGGCCCCGCGATCACGGTCTCGTCGGGCGGCGGCGACAGCACGAGTACCTCCGCGTTGCGCTGGCGCATCGAGCGTGGTGCGGCGTTCGACGGCCCGATCATCGCCCGCGACACCGTGAGCCGTGCTCCGGTGCCGCCCGCGGAACTCGCCATCGTGCGGCGGCTGGGCCACCTCGGTCCGAAGACCCAGGTGTTGCGCCGCTCGATCGCGCTCGACATCGCGCGGCCGCCTTCGGGCACGCCGCACGCCGGGCTCTACCGCAACGACGGTGACGGCTGGTCGTGGGTCGCCTCCGAAGAAGACGCCGCGCGCGGGCGGCTCACGGCATCGACGCGTTCGCTGGGCTGGTTCGCGATCCTGAGCGACACGCTCGCGCCACGCATCACATTGCGCGCGGCTCCGCGCGTTCCTAAGCACGAAGTCTATCCGCGCTGGGCGATCGAGGCCGCGCTGGCGGAAGGCGGCAGCGGTGTCGACGCGCGCGGTTCGTACTTCATCGTCGACGGCAAACGCGTGGCGGCGGAGTGGGACTCGGAGGCCGGCGTGCTCCGCTGGCGCCCGCTGAAGCGGCCCCCGTCCGGCACCCATCAATACAGCGTCGTCGCCACGGATCGCGCGGGCAACAGCCGAGTGCGTTCGGGCACGTTCGCGATCAAGTAGAACGCTTTCTTCCAGCCTGTCTTCAAACTTATCGGGCTGGCATCTCGCTTCGACACACATGGAGAGGCAGGAGCACTCGTGGTGGATTGGACCGAACACGAAAGTCTGGCGCGTGACACGCAGCGCCTGCGGCAGGTGTTGCAGCCTCAATTGCCGGAAGGCATCGATGTCGAAGCGTGTGAACTGTTGTCGCTGAAGCTCGTCGAAGATCTTTCGGGCGACGATGACGACGGGCTGCTCACGTGCTACCGCGTGGGTTTCGTCGAAGCGGCGACCGGGACGCGTGGCGTTCAGCTCTACGCAGGACACATGGTGACGAACGCTCGCGAGTTGTTCGCCGCACACGCCAGCCGCCCGCTCGCCGCGCCGGTGTGCGGGTTGCCGCTGATCTTCCTGCCCGAGATGGACATGGTGCTGTTCGCGTTCCCGAACGACGCCCGGCTGCTGCTGCTCGGAGACTGCGTCTCACGCGCGGCACTCGATGCGTGCATCGCCAAGGCGCCGGACTTCGCGGGCTGCAGCGTCGTCGAGAGCGCCTACGAAGTGCTTCGTTACGAACCCGATCGCGCATGCACGCTGCGTTTCACCGTGGTGCTCGAGCGTGATGGCGTGCGGCGCCCTCACCGCCTGATCGCGAAGACACGCATCGACGGGAGCTCGCTGCATATCGAGAACCTCACGCGCCTGTGGGAGAGCCTGCCGTTGCGTTCCGGCAACTGGACTCTTCCGCGCCCGCATTTCTACGATGCGGAACGGCGGCTGTCGTGGGAATCCACGCTCGAAGGCGAGCCGTTCTGGAATGTCTACCCCAACCTCGCGACCGTTGCGGTCTTCGAACAGATGGCGAGCGCGCTCGCGGATCTCCATCACAACGGCCTCGCGGCGAAGAAGAAGGATGCGGAGCCGGCGCTTGCCGCCGCGTCGGAGCCGGTGGCGGCAATTGACCCGCAACTCGGCGCGCGCCAGGCGGAAGTGTTGCGATGGCTCGCGGAATCACAGCCAACGCTCAAGTCGGTGGACGTGTCGCTGCATGGAGACTTTCGTCCCGACGTGTTCCTCATCGATGGTCCCCGCGTCGGGCTCGTGCACTTCGGCCCGCCGATCCTCGGCGATCCGGCGCGCGATCTCGGACGATTCGCGTCGCATGTTCACGCCGCCATCATCGCAAGCGGGTTGGACGCTGCTCCTTTCGATGAAGCTCTCGAGGCGTTCCATGCGGAGTACGCGCGCTGCTCGGCGCCGTGGAGCGGCATGCGCGCGGTGTGCTGGCACACCGCCGCGGAACTGGCGGGGCGCTGCGTCACCGAGAGCATCGCGCTGTCGGAAGACCGCGGAAAGATCGAGCGGCTGATCACGCTCGCCGAGGCGTACGTGAAGCGTATGGATGTCGAGGAACTCAAGAGCGTGGTGCCGCCCGCAACGAGTCCGGAGGCTTCGTGAACGACGCTCTATGGACGAAGGTGGACCGCTTCCTGTGCGGTCTGCTGGTTCCTTCTGATCCGGCGCTCGATGCGGCACTCGAAGCGAGCGAAGCCGCCGGGATGCCCGCGATCGCGGTCGCCCCGAATCAGGGCAAGCTGCTGCAGGTGCTGGCGCGCGCGATCGGGGCGCGGAAGATCCTCGAGATCGGCACGCTGGGCGGATACAGCACGATGTGGCTCGCGCGCGCGCTGGGCGATGGCGGCACGCTCGTGACGCTCGAGATCAACGCCGGCCACGCTGCGGTCGCGCGGGTGAATCTCGAGCGCGCGGGGCTGTCGGACAGTGTTGAAGTGCGCGTCGGACCCGCGCTGGAATCGCTCGCCCAACTCGCCGCCGAGCGTCGCGGACCCTTCGATCTGATCTTCATCGACGCCGACAAGCCTTCGAACACCGAGTACTTCGCATGGGCGTTGAAACTCGCGCGGATCGGAACGGTGATCATCGTCGACAATGTCGTACGGTCGGGCGCGGTCGCCGATCCGGCGTCGAGTGATGCGAACGTGCTCGGCACGCGCCGATTTCTCGAGGTACTGGCGGCGGAACCGCGCGTGAACGCGACGGCGGTGCAGACGGTCGGAAGCAAGGGACACGACGGGTTCGCGATCGCGGTGGTGATCGCGGAGGCATGAAGCGACGCGGCCGCAGGCCGCGACGCAATCAAGCGTCTGGAGCTTCGACTCCGAGCGGCTCGCCCGGCTTCCAACCGCCCTCGCGCAAACGTTCCAGCAGCGCAATCACACGCTCGCGCTCCGCATGCGTCGTGAGCAGCAGCAGATCGCCTTCGCGCGCCCACGTGAGCGCCGCGGTCATCGCATCGAACTCCGTCGCATGCCGCTCGATCTGATCCCGACGCGCACCGAAGGCGACGAACGCCTGTTCGATCAACCGTGGGATCGCGCCAGGCTCGCGGCCGCGCAGGAAGGTCTCCATGTCCTTCACGAACACGCGATCGGGATTCATGGTCCATGACTCGTTCACGAACGCGCGAATCGCCTCGTCGCTGCGATCGCCGGCCTGTCCGATCACGAGCCCGCGCCGCTTCGCAGGGAGTCCTGCGACCATCGCCGCCAGCGCGCGTGCGCCCGAAGGATTGTGCGCATAGTCGACGATCGCGCGCACCCCGCCCAGCTCCCACACGTTCGCGCGGCCCGGATTCTCGCCGGGTGAATTCGCGAAGCTCGCAAGGCCCGCCTTCATCGCGGCGACCGGCAAATCCAGCACGCTCGCCACGCCGATCGCGGCCAGCGCGTTCGCGACGTTGTGGCGCGCGACGCCGTCGAACGTGATCGGCACGTCGCGCACCGACGTCACGACCTCACGCTTCCCCGCGCGCACCAGTACGAGCGTATCGCCGTCGAGCATCGCCGCGTCACCGCCCGCCTCAACGTGGGTGCGGACATGCGGATGCAATGGATCGAGTGTGAACCACAGCACCGGCACTGCGAGCGCACGGCCGCGCTCGAGCAGCAGCGGATCGTCCGCATTGAGAACGACCATGCCGGAAGAGTCGACCGCCTTCGCGACCACGAGCTTCACGTCCGCGAGTGCCGGCACATCGAAGATTCCAAACTCGCCCAGGTGATCGTTGTCGACGTTGGTCACCAGCGCCACTCGCACACGCGGAACCGCGAGCCCGCGCCTCAGGATGCCACCGCGCGCCAGCTCGAGCATCGCGATCTCGACGCGCGGATCGCGCACGACGGTGCGCACGCCGCTCGGTCCCGAATAGTCGCCGGTCGCAACGATCTCGTCGCCGATCGTCACGCGATCGGTCGAGGTGACGCCGGCCGTTCTCCCGGCGGCGCGCGCGATCGCACCCAGCAGACGCACGGTCGTCGACTTGCCGTTGGTCCCGGTCACGAGCGCAACGGGGATGTCGTGAACGCCGTCCCAGTTCACCGCAACCGCATCTCGCGGAAACTCTGCGACCGGCCACGTCTGTGATCCCTGCCCGAGCCCGAGCGACACGTATTCGTCGTCGGCGAGCAGTGTCACGCCCCTGCGATGCGCTTCATCGGCGAGTTTGACGAGTGCCGGATTACGCTCGGCGGCGATGCGGTCACGCAGCCACGAGACGATCGTCGCAGCGTCTGCCGGCGGCGTGATCACGGAATCGGTGGGCTGCTCTGATCCGTCAGCCGTCGCAGAAGGATGCGGCGCGTACGGCGCATCCTCGGGCACGTTCTCGCCGCCGACCTGCGAGACATCGCCGCCGGTCGCGGCAACCGCCGCGTACCACGCCGCTTCGTTCAGCTCGGTCGCCGCGTAGAGCGCATCGAACGGCGCTTCGAACGCGAGGCTCGCGCCGGCCGCGTGCATGCGCATGTGGATCGGGGTCGCCTCCCAGCCCACGGCATCGCGCAGGCGCGCGATGCTCTCCATCCACGAAGCGAGTACGCGTGATACGTCGAGCCCCTCGAGCGACACATCGAGGATCGCTCCGGGACGATCGAGCCACAGGCTCGCGCCCGTCAGTCGCCGCGAATCGAGGATGCGCATGGGATGAGCGGCGTCAGTCGGTGACTTCGGGCTCGCGCGCGAGCCGCACGCCGCGGCGGTCGCGCACCAGCATGCGGCCTTCGTCGAGCACCGCCTGGGCACCCGTATCGACTTCGACTGGCGCCGCGGCCTGCCCGGCCGGCGCACTCGACGCGCCCTCGGGAACGAAACGCGTGACCTGCTGCCAGGTGCGCGCGAGCGCATCGGCGAACACCAGCAGCAGGTCGCCGGGCTTCGCCAGGCGCAGCGCCGCCTCGACCGCGCGTTGCTCGTCGGGAATCACGTCGATCGCCTGTGCCGGAACTCCCGCTTCGAGCAATGCCGAGCGCAGCATGCGCGGGATCTCGTCGGGCTTGCGACCGCGCAGTCCGTCGTCACGCCGCACGATGTAGTGATCGAAGTGCCCGGCCGCGGTGCGGCCGATCTCGGCGATGTCCTCGTCGCGCCGGTCGCCCGGTGCAGCGAGCACGCAGATCCTTCGGCCCTTCACTTCGAGCCGGTCCGACAACTCGCACATCGCGAGCACCGCCGCCGGATTGTGCGCGTAGTCCATCACCACGCGGAACGGCAGCGCATCGTGCACGTTCATGCGCCCCGGCACCTGTTCGAACGTCATGTCGAACGTGCGCAGACCCTGGCGGATCTCCTCGACCGTCGCACCCATGCTGAACGCCATCGCCGCGGCGAACATCGCGTTCTGAATATTGTGCGTCGCACGGCCTTCGAGCGTCGCCGGAATCGCGTGCGTCCACAGCAACGGCAGATGCGCGCCGCGATCGAACAGCGTGATCATGTGGCCGTTCACGCCCTCTTCGAGCGCCACCGCGCGGCCACCCGCGCGGATGTGCTCCTTCACCAGCGGATAGTTGCTCCGCAGCGTGACGTAGCACAGATGCTTGGCGTCGGTGTGGGACGCCATCTTGAGGCACAGCTCATCGTCCGCGTTCAGAACCGCCGTGTCCTTCGCGACTTCGACCACCACGCGCTTCACTTCCGCAAGCTGTTCGAGCGTGTCGACGCCTTTCAACCCGAGATGATCCGCACTGATGTTGAGCACCGCGCCGACCATGCACTTCCGATAACCGAGTCCGCGGCGGAGGATGCCTCCGCGCGCGGTTTCGAGCACCGCGATCTCGACGTGCGGATCGCGCAGCACCATGCGTGCGGCGACCGGACCCGTCATGTCGCCCTTCACCGTGAGCTGTCCGTTGATGTAGACGCCGTCGGTGGTCGTGAGCCCGACATGCCGTCCCGCGAGACGGAAGATGTGCGCGAGCATGCGCGCGGTCGTGGTCTTGCCATTGGTGCCGGTGATGGTCGCGATCGGAATGCGCGCCGGTGTGCCGGGCGGGAACAGCATGTCGATCACCGGCCCCGCAACATCGCGCGGCGTGCCTTCGCTGGGCGCCACGTGCATGCGGAATCCGGGAGCCGCGTTCACCTCGCAGATCGCGCCGCCGCCTTCTTTGTACGAACGCGCGATGTCGGGATGGATGAAGTCGACGCCGCCCACGTCGAGCCCGATCGCTTTGATCGCCCGCACCGCCATCTCCGCGTTGTCCGGATGGATGATGTCGGTCACATCGATCGCCGTGCCGCCGGTCGAGAGATTGCCGGTGAGCCTCAAGTAGATGACCTCTCCCGCCGCGGGCACCGTTTCGCGCGTGTAGCCTTTGTCCGCGAGACAGCGATCGGCCTGCGCGTCGAGTTCGAGACGCGTCAGCACCTTTTCGTGTCCGATGCCGCGGCGCGGGTCGTGGTTCGTGATGTCGACGAGATCGGCGACCGTGTGTTTGCCGTCGCCGATGATATGACCCGGCACACGCTCGGCGGCCGCGATCAGCCGTCCATCGACCACCAGCAACCGATAGTCGCGCCCGGTGACGAATGTCTCGACGATCACCGCGCGGCTCATCTCGCGCGCCTGGCGGAACGCCTCGCGCACGTGAGCGCCGTCTTTCAGATCGAGCGCGACACCGCGGCCGTGATTGCCGTTGTACGGCTTGACGACGACCGGGAAGCCCAGCTTCTGCGCCGCAAACGCCGCCTCTTCCTCGGAGTAGACCAGCCGTTGCTGCGGAACCGGCAGCCCGAGATCGCCGAGGATGCGATTGGTCTCTTCCTTGTCGGAAGCGATCTCGACCGCGATGTGGCGAGTCTCGCTCGTGATCGTCGCCTGGATGCGGCGCTGATAACGCGCGTGTCCGAACTGAACCAGGCTCTGATGATTGAGACGGATCACCGGGATGTCGCGCTGCTCCGCCGCGCGCACCAGTGCCGCGGTGCTCGGACCCAGCGCGCGGCGCTGCGTGAAGCGGATGAAGTCGTCGCGTTGCGCCTCGAAGTCGAAGTCGGCCGGCACCGATTCGGGCGGCTTCAGTTGCTCGGGCAACAACGAGAGCAGCAGCAGCATGCCGAGGCGGCCCGCCTCCTGCGCGACTTCCGCCTGCTCGTACTGATAGACGACGTGATAGTGGCCCGGCGCACCCGCGCCGCGAGTCTTCCCGAACGTGACCTTCGCCCCCGCGACGTTCTGCAGCTCGATCGCGACGTGCTCGAGGACGTGGCCGAGCCAGGTGCCGTCCTCTTCGGTCATGCGGCGCACGAACCCGCCCGGCTCGCCATAGGAACATCCGTGCTCGCGGAGCCCCGGCAGCGATTCGAGCAGAGCGTTCACGTACTCCGGGCCCAGCTTCATCGTCGGCCACTCTTCGAGATGCCCGAGGTCCAGCGTGAGCCGGATCACCGGGAAGTGGGCGTAGATGCTGGGTCCGAAATAGACCGACGAGTCGAGGACCTTCATCGGAGCGGCTCCTGAGGGGTTGCGGGCGCAGGCGGGCGCGGGTACGGGACGACCGCAGAGTAGCACGGCGAGGCGTGCGTGGACTCACCGGGCGGACAGTTCCAGAGCCAGTTCGTTGCGGGCAATCGATGGAGGGCTGAGAGTGAACAGATAGGCGGGCAATCGAGTAGACTCACCGCATGTTCTCTCGCGATACGACTCCTGAAGCCCGGGCTGTTCAGGCGCGCGTGCTCCGTAGCCTCTCAGGAGCGCAGAAACTCGAAGCGATGGATGCGCTCTCCCGCATGACGCACACATTGGTTCAGGCGGGCATTCGAGAGCGGTTTCCGGAGGCGAGCGCATCGGAACTCGAGGCAGAATATTTCCGGGTAATCCTGGGATCAGAACTCGCGACGAAGGTCCTCGATTACCGCGATCGAATCCGTCCCGAGCGTCCCTCTACCGAACGGCCATGACTTCGCCGCTGGACTTGGTCAGAAGGGTCGCTCTCATTCTGGACTCGCTCGAGATCGCCCATCACTTCACAGGTTCGATTGCCAGTTCGTGGCACGGACAACCAAGAACCACTGTCGACATCGATGTCGTGATCGATGCAGATCTTGGGAAGCTAGATAAATTGGCCGAAGTGCTCGCGCCTGAATTCTACCTGAGCCGTGAAGCGATTCGAGAAGCAGTCGAGCATCGCAGTTCGTTCAACGCGATCTCACTGGACACTCCGTACAAGGTGGATTTCTTCATCGTTGGGGATCGACCATACGATCGTGAAGCCTTCAGACGCAGTGTCGACCACTTCCTTGGCCGAGCCGACTCTCCGCCGATCAGGTTGTTGAGTCCCGAAGACACCATCCTTCGCAAGCTCGAGTGGTTCCGCCTCGGCGGCGAGGCATCCGATCATCAGTGGCGGGACGTTCTGGGTATTTTGGTCGCGCGACGAGGCTCTTTGGACACCACGTACCTCGACTCTTGGGCCGTGGAACTCAACCTGGCAGACCTTTTGAGACGTGCCCGAGAGCAGGCCGCAGATGTCTGAGCTCGGCGATATTGCCCGCCAAAACAAACCCGACCGTGGATAACAGCCGATGAAACCCGCGAAGACTGTCATATGGGCGGGACTAGCGTTGCTCTGCTCGTCTGCGCTGGTTCTCGCAACCGTCGGCGGTCCCGACCTCGCCGAGCCTCTCGGTTACGAGCCCAGGACCGGTGACGTGTTCTTCCGCATCATATCCATGAATGAAAGTGGGTACGCCCCCTCAGTGCTTCGGCTGAAGGGACGCGGAGTGAATCGATTCATGCCCTTGGATTGGAGCGTCGAAGTGTCCGAAGACTCCATGTACCGGGCGCGCTTGAAATCAGTTACGCGGGGGCTGAGGCCGCTTCGCGAGCGGTTGACGACAACCATTCCGCAACTCAGCCAGGTCGTCCTGCTCGACACGTTGAGAAGGCATGGCAGCAACTGGCCCCGCTATCGCACGAGCGTGAGATGGTTCAATGGCGCATGCGAAGGAAGAGTAACGGCCGAGACGTTTCTGGATCCTTCGCTCAGAATGATCCGTCTCTATGAGGTCCCCGCAAGCGACCGGCTTATCGGGGTCTTCTCCTTCCTCGGACTTCCCTACGAGATCGGTTACGAGGTCCAAGTCCCAATACTGCTCCCGGCGCGGGACTCCGTGGTCGTCGCCGAACGAAGCTGGATCCGCCGCAACACCAAGAAATAGAGGCTGACGCGGTGTCGGCTACGTAGAGTGCGAGACGTCACGTCATGTGACTGCGGAGTGGCTTAGGACGATTTCAGTCCGGTCTGATCTGTCCGTCAAAGAATGAAGTTAAGTATTTTACGGATAATTCCGATATTGTGTATTGTACGGATAATCAGTAATCTGGAGCCGTCCCACCCGCCCCGGAGGAGACCCATGAATGTCGTTGAAGCAACCGAATTTCAGAGAAAATTCGGCCAGACCACGGAGAGGGTTGCCCATGATGGGGAACGTATCGTTGTGCAGCGGCATGGACGTCCACAGTTCGCGGTCATCCCGTTCGCTGACCTGGAGATGCTCGAAGAGCTCGAGGACCAGGTCGACCTCGAAGCCGTACGCGAGCGCCTGCGTGCCGAGCGAGGAAAGAAGCGTGTCACGTGGGAGGCGATCAAGAAGCGTCACGGCATCTGAGGCAGCCGCGTGAGCAAGGGACCGCGGGCAAAACGCGAGCCGGCCCCGACGTCTCAAAGACGTACGTACTCGATCGAGTTCCTGAATGTGGCCGCGAACGAGTTCGCCGAGCTGGACGCGAAGACGCAAAAGCGCGTGGGCGCACGCATCGATGCGCTGTCCAACAATCCGCGCCCCGATGGTTGTTCAAAGCTAAGAGGAGCACGAACACGTACCGGATTCGAGTGGGTGACTACCGCGTCCTATACGACGTCGAGGACCGGCGGATCGTCGTGACCGTCATCAAGGTTGGGCATCGCAAGGACGTCTACCGTTAGGAAGCGAATGCCAGATCCTACGCCTCGTCCACCTCAGAAGCGTTCGCCAGCGCCACGCGTGTGTGCAGGTTGAACGTCCCGCCGCGCACCAACACGTGGAGCTTGAGGCCGATCATGCTCACGGCCTCGCCCTGCTTCGCCGTGTCCATCGAGGAGTATTCGATGTGAGCGGGATCGGCGATGGTGATGCCGCCGCTGCCGACGACTTCGAGCGTTTCGTCGGGTCCGATGAACGCCGCGGTGTCTTCGTCGAGGCCCACGCCCACCGCGAACGGGTTGAACGCAAGCGCGGTCAGCAGGCGGCCCAGCCGGTCGCGCTGGCGGAAGTGCTGATCGACCACGATGCGATTGGTGAGACCGAGCCCCGGCGCAAGCTGCACCATGCCGGCGTGCGGTGTCGCGCCTTCGTCGCCGAAGGCGATCATGTGCTCCGACAGGAAAGCGGCTCCGGCGGAAGTTCCGGCGACGTGCACACCGGCGGCGTTCATGAGCCGCAGATGTTTCGCGACCGAAGTGCCGCCGAGCGTGGTGCTCAGACGCAGCTGATTGCCGCCGGTCAGGAACACGCCGTTCGCCTTCTGCAGGACGTTGAGTTCTTCCTCGTCCTCGCACGCGGGGCGCGAGTCGAACGGCAGCACCCACACTTTCGCGGCGCGCATGCCGCGGAAGATCTCTTCGTAGCGCCGCCCGGTGTCGGACATCTCGGACGCCGTCGGAATCACGGCGATGCGCGCGTCGCGGCCGCCGCACACCCGGACGAAGCGCCGCAGAATGGTCTCGTCACCGACCTTCGCTTCGGCTCCGCCGATCGGGACGATGAAACCGCGCGTGCGGCCTTCAGGGACTCGGGAAGGGCTCAGACGACTCTCTCCTCGGCGGCCACCACGCACGCGTGGAAGCGACTACCCGATGCCGGAGTGACGACCGTGCGATCCGGCGGAATGTTGATCGCTTTGCGCGACGACCCTACCAGCCGGCGCGGGCGCGGACCAGCAGGTCAGGCCGCTTCGTCCTTCAAGAGATTGAATTCCTGCCGATTTTCGTTGGCGCCGGCGACTTCGATCTTGATGCGCAGCCGAAGATTATTGGCACTGTCGGCCTGACGGATCGCCTCTTCTTCAGTGATGAGCTTGGCCCGGTACATCGCGTACAGCGCCTGATCGAAGGTCTGCGATCCGTCCTTGGAGTTGGCTTCGATCGCCGACTTGAGCGACGCGATCTCGCCTTTGCCGAGCAGGTCGGCGACGCGCGGCGAATTGAGCATCACTTCGATCGCGGCCACGCGACCGACGCCGTCGGCGTGCGGAACGAGGCGCTGCGAGATGATGGCGCGCAGGTTGAGCGCGAGCTGGGTCAGCAACTGGGCGTGGGCGGCGTTGTCGAAGAAGTTGAGGATGCGCTCGACGGCCTGGTTCGCGTTGTTCGCGTGCAGCGTGCCGAACACGAGATGCCCGGTCTCCGAGAAGTGAAGCGCGGCTTCCATGGTCTCGCGATCGCGAATCTCGCCGATCAGGATGACGTCCGGAGCCTGTCGCAGCGCGCTCTTCAGCCCGGCGGCATAGGACGCAGTGTCGACGCCAACTTCGCGCTGCGTGATGACGCAACCCTTGTGGTTGTGCACGAACTCGATCGGATCCTCGATCGTGATGATGTGGCCGCGCGAATTCGCGTTGCGGTGGTCCACGAGTGCGGCGAGCGTGGTCGACTTGCCGGCACCGGTGGCACCGGTGACGAGCACGAGCCCGCGCTTCTCCATCGCCGCGTGACGCAGCGACAGCGGAAGGCCGAGGATCTCGGCACTCGGAAACTGGATCGGGATCAACCGCGCGACCAGACCCATGAACCCGCGCTGGCGGAACACGCTGATCCGGAACCGACCGATGCCCGGCACCATGCGCGCGGTGTTCAGCTCGTGCGTGCGATCGAACTCCTGGCGCTCTTCAGGCGTGAGCACGGCGCGGATGATCGATTCGACGGCGGTGCTGTCGAGGACGTCACCGGCCTGCGTCGTGCTGCCGTCGATGCGATAGAGCGGCGGCGAATCGGCCGTGAGATAGAGATCGGACCCGTTCTGGTGATGAAGTCCGGCGAGCAGCTCGTCGAGGGTCATCGGCGGCGATTACTTGGAGAAGAGCCCGGGGCGCTTCGCCGGCTCAGCCGATGCCGAGGGACGTCCCGAACCGGAGCTGCCGGGCGCGTTCGATGATCCCTGTCCCGGAGCGGCCGCGTTCTCGAACAGATTCGGATGCGACGCGTGCTTCATCGCTTCGGCGCGCGACAGTTTGCCCTGCATGACCAGGTCGCGCAGCGACTGGTCGAGGCTGCGCATGCCGTGCGCCGAGCCGGTCTGGATCACCGACAGGATCTGCGCGTTCTTGTCCTCGCGGATCAGGTTGCGCAGTGCGGGCACTCCGACCAGCACTTCGATCGCGGCCACGCGGCCGTTGCCTTCCTTCGCCGGCAGCAGCATCTGGGCGACCACGCCTTCGAGCGACTCGGACAGCATGGTGCGGATCTGCGACTGCTGCCCCGAGGGGAAGATGTCGATGATGCGGTCGATCGCCTTGGCGGCGGAATTGGTGTGCAGGGTCGCAAACACGAGATGGCCCGTCTCGGCGGCCGAAACCGCGAGCTGGGTGGTCTCGAGGTCGCGCAGCTCGCCGACCAGGATCACGTCCGGATCTTCACGCAGAGCGGCGCGGAGCGCATTCGAGAACGAGTGCGTGTGCGCGCGCACTTCGCGCTGCGTCACCAGGCACTTCTTGGATTCGTGCACGAACTCGATCGGATCCTCGACCGTGACGATGTGGCCCTTCAGATTCTCGTTGACGTAGTTCACCATCGCGGCGAGCGTCGTGGACTTGCCCGAGCCGGTGGGTCCGGTGACCACGACCAGGCCGCGCTCCTTCTCGGAGAGCTGCCGCAGCACATCCGGCATCCCGAGCTGTTCGAGCGTCTTCACCTGCGTGGGGACCAGCCGGAACACCGCGGCTTCGCCGCGCAACTGCATCAGCATGTTGGCGCGGAACCGCGCGAGGCCCGGGATCTCGAACGCGAAGTCCATCTCCATGTGCTCTTCGAACTGGCGCTTCTGATCGTCCTGCAGGATATCGTAGAGCGCATCGTGCGCCTGTTCGCGCGTGAACGGCGGCATCTCGAGGCGCACCATCTCGCCGTTGAGCCGCAGAATCGGCGGCATGCCGGCCGAGATGTGCAGGTCGGAAGCTCCTTGATCCTTGGCGAATCCGAGCAGCGCAGTGAGATCGAAGGACATCGTTAACCTCAGGCCAGCAGCCGCGAGGCGGCGGCCGCAGAAATGCGGCCGTCCTCGACGAGCGAGCGAACACGATCGGCGAGGCGACGGTGTCCGTCGGCCCGGGCGAGTGCGTGAAGGTCGGAGATCCGCGCGCCCGAGCGCAGGCGCTCGCGCATGGGATCGCTCACGAACAGAACTTCGAACAGCGGCCTGGGTGTGGATGTCATCGGCGTGCGCTCGCCATCGGGCTCGAGCATGCGCTGCTCGATCACCGCGTGGAGCCGGTCGGCGATCGCCGCAGCGCCCGCGGGGCGCGTCATCAGATAGTCGAGCAGCGCAAAGCTGTCGCACCAGTCGGTGGAGGCGAGCAGCCGGCGGCCCGAGACCGAGCTCGCGAGCACGCCGGCGACCGATTCGCCATTCAGCACGCCGTCGAGCACGATCACGTCCGCGTTCTGGGCGACCGAGACTTCCGCCCAGTTCTCGCGGGCGCGCACGGCATCGAGGCGCGCATGCACTCCGGCGCCGAACGGGCGTTCGCCATGGCCTTCGAAGGCCACGGTGAGTTTCGACTCAGCGGAGCAGGCCTCAGCCAGCGCGCGCAGTGTGGTCGAGCATCCGGATCCCGGAGGGCCCGAGACGAGCACGAGCCCGGCCGGCTGATCGAGCACCGAACGAAGCCGCGAAAGATCCAGCGGGTCGAATCCGAGCTTTTCGAGTGGCAGGGCGGGCGATGCGGTTGCGAGGCCGAGCCGCACCGCGAGCCCCTCTTCGCAGCCGAGCAGCGAGACTTCGATCTCCCGCTCCTGATCACCCATCGGATACGTCACCCGGCCGGAAGCATGGAGCACATCGCCTTCGAACAGCGGCCCGCCCAGCGCTTCGAGCCGTGCGATGAGATCGTCGATCGCGGCGGCAGGCTCGGAGCCCGCCATCATCAACTTGCCTTTGACGCGGTAGCGCACACTGACCGTGCTGCCGGCGGGCAGGAAGTGGACTTCGGTCGCGCCCGCGGCAATCGCGCGACCCAGATGCAGGTTGAGGAGCGCGGCCCCCGCGCGTTCACCTTTGCGCGAGTAGTAGACGTGCGGTTCGATGCGCGAGTGATCCGAGTGGCCACGCGCGACGCGGTCCAGAATCGCGCGGATCGAGGACGGCGTCGCCACGCTCGGGATCACGCGAACACCGGCGAGGGTCTCGAGTTCCGAGATCGCTTCGAGGTCGGTGGGATCGCCGAACGCGATGGAGATCGAATCGTCGTCGCGCACCACCGGCAATGCGAGCAGCCGTCGCAGCGTGGCCTCGGGAAAGCTGCCAATGAGCTGGCGGTCGAGAGCCTCGGGCAGCAGATCGATGAATGGGATTCCGAGCTGGCGCGACAGCGCCCAGCCGATGTCGCTCTCGCTCGCCGCGCCCATATGGACGAGGGCCTCGCCGAATCGCACGCCCATCTCGAGCTGATGCTCGAGTCCCATCTGGACCTGACTCGGCGTGACGACCCCTGCTTCGAGCAGGATCGAGGACAAATTGCGCGCGTGGCGCGAGGCTTCGGTGGACACGAATGACCCTCTTCGCAAGGACTTCCGCCGAACGGTGCGTTACCCGGATGGATTCATGGGGGTTATCGGCCCGCGCGCGGCGGGACTTGATTTCTTATGAAGGCCCAGCGGCGCGATGAGGCAGCGGCGGCGCCCAGGCGCTCGAAACCCGGCGCCGGTGTCACCAATCCCCCGCGCTCGGCATCCCGTGTCGAATCCATGAAGATTTCCGCCAACGATTTGAGTAGCGTGCCGGTCAGATGCTGCGTCGTCTCGCGCATTTGCCGTTGCCCCCGGAGGTCCGCAGTGAAGCCCCTTGCTCCCGCACTCACACTGATCGCGCTCGCCGCGGTACTCGGCTCGACGCCCGAAGAAGCGCTTGCAGCGAAGAAGAAGTCCGCGGCCCGCCCGGATTCCACGAATTCCCGTGAGTTGCTCGCCTCGGCGGCCAATCCTGCCGAGAGCGCATCGATCACGATTGCGCCCTGGATGCGCGCCACGCTGGTGCTCGAAGGAGCCGGCGGCAATCTCAAGTTCTCCCCGCCGCACGTTACCGATGGCCCGAGCATCGACGGCCGGCTCGACGACGAAGTGTGGTCGCAGGCGGCGCGCCTCGAAGCCTTCACTCACGGCCGGCCGGTCGAGGGCGTGAGGGATTCGCTCGGAACCACGACGCTCGTGATGTACGACAACCACAACCTCTACGTCGCGTTTCACGCGGTGGACGATCCGGGCAAGGTGCAGGCTCCGGTCGTGCCGCGCGATCAGATCGGACAGGGCGACTGGGTCGGCGTCTCGATCGATACTTATAACGACCAGCAGCGGTCGTTCTTCCTGGGCTCGAATCCGCTCGGCATCCAGATGGACGGAGTCGATCAGGAGGGCCGCGACACCGACATGGCTCCCGACTTCCAATTCACGAGCAAAGGGAGCGTGACCGGTGATGGATACGACGTCGAGATGGCGATCCCGTTCAAGACGCTGCGCTTCAATCCGGGTGAACAGGTCACGTTTGGATTCAATGCGATCCGCGACGTGCGCCGCGACGGCACGCACATGTACTGGGCTCCGATCTCCCGCAACGTGGACAACTATCACTCGCAGATCGGCAGCCTTCAGAACCTCACCGGCATCCGCCCGGGACGCAACGTCGAGATCAATCCCACGCACACGACTTCGACGCTCGGCGCGCGCGAAGGCGACCGCTTCACGTACGACGCGCCGAATGGACGATTCGGCATCGGCGCCAAAGTCGGGCTCACGAGCAATCTGATCGCCGACGGCGTGATGACGCCTGACTTCAGCCAGGTCGAAGCCGACGCCGGAGTGGTCGACATCAATGAACGTTTCGCGATCTTCTTCCCGGAGAAGCGACCGTTCTTTCTCGAAGGCAGCGACATCTTCAACAGCCCGATCAGCCTGGTCTACACGCGGCGCATCGTCGATCCGCTGTACGGCGCAAAGCTCACCGGCAAGGTCGGACGCACGTCGATCGGCGTGCTCAATGCCGCCGACCGCAGCGCCGGGCGCGGCATCGATGGTTTCTCGAACACTCTCAATCCCTACATCGACCAGAGCGCGCAGTACACGATCGCGCGCTTCAAGCAGGACGTGTTCAAGAGTTCCTACGTCGGGCTCCTGATGGGCGATCGCACGCACGAGGACCAATACAACCGCGGCATCGGCGCCGATGGCCGGCTGAGCTGGAAGGATAAGTACAGCTTCACATTCCAGGGCGCCCACAGCTGGGGACGCGATCACGACTTCCGCTCGGCGATCGCCGGACTGTCGCCGGCCGAGCAGGCGGACCTGCCCGGCGAGGTCGCGGGCCAGACCGGGCGTAAGACCGAAGGCAACACGTTCTACACCGAGCTCGCCCGCAACACGCGCAAGCTCGGCCTCGGCGCGACGGTGTCGGGCTACTCGCCGGAGTTCTCGGCCGACATGGGATTCATCCGCCGCACCGATCTGTTCGCGGTGTCCGGTTACGTGCGCCCGCACATCTGGGGCAAGGAGAAGCAGTGGTACACCGGCATCCACTTCCCGATCTACTACGAGCGCAACTACACCTACGACCGTGAGGTGCTCACCGACGAAGTCCTGTCGCTGGTGCAGGAAGTAAACTTTCCGAAGAACTCGTGGGCGGGCATGGAGCACGTGCGCCGCATGATCCGCCACAATGGCGAGAAGTTCGACGACATCTATCGCCACGCGGTGTGGGCCGGCAGCGAGCGCTACACAACGATTCGCGCCGGCGGACTCTACGTGTGGGGCGACCAGGTCGTGTTTGCCGAGACGGTCCGCGGCCGCGATCAGCGCTGGGAGCTATGGAGCGACTTCCGCTTCGGCCCGCAGTTCGACGGCGGCGTGTTCCTGCGCGGGAGCACCGTGTGGCGCGAGAACGATTCGAAGTTCGCCGAGGTGTTCATCCCGCGCCTGCGCCTGAGCTATCAGTTCAACAAGGAGCTGTCGCTGCGCTGGATCACCGAACTGCGCGGACGCCAGGGGTTCGATACGAACGGCGTGCGGACGTCGCGCTCGCAGACGCTGAGCCCCGACGTGCTCATGAGCTACTACGTGCGGCCGGGAACCGTGGTGTATCTGGGCTACGGTTCGCTACTGAACGGCGAAGAGACGCGAGATCTACAATCGAGCCAGAGCAGCATCTTCACGAAGGTCAGCTACCTGTGGCAGATGTGAACGGGTTGGCCTGACGCCCGCGGGCGCGCGGCGGCGGCGAAGACGAGCGAGGGAACGACGGCCTCGGAGGAAACTCCGGGGCCGTTCGTGCATAGTGTAGCGGTCGTTCGTTCTCACTACTTCCTGGAGTCCGAACATGGCAGCCGAACCGCTGATCGAGTGGCCGAAACCGATTCTCGAACTGACCAGCTTCATCGCCGCCTTCCTCACCGCCGGAGCCGCGGGCCTGTGGATTTCGGTGCTCCGGAGCATGCCCGGCCGCCACGCGGGCGCCGACGAGCGCAGCGTGTTCGAACGCATCTCCGTGCGCGCCGCGGCACTCGGGCTCATGGGCGCGCTGATCAACGTGATGCTGATCGCGAGCCGGCTTCCCGCGAACGCCGCGCGACAGCAACTGACGGTGCCCGCCTTGATCGCCGGCACTCCGATGCTCGCAATCCAGGTCGGGCTCACGATCGCCTCCCTCCTGGGCTTCACCTTCGCCGCGATTCGCCGGCCGGCCGGCTGGCCGGTCGCCGTGTTCGCCGTCATCGCGATTCCGTTGCGGGGCGCCTTGTTCGGGGAGTGGACGCGAATGGTGAAGCCGACGCACATGCTCGCAGGCGGGCTGTGGATCGGAACCCTCTTCGTCCTCGTCGTCGTGGGACTCGCGATCGTGCTGCGCAGCGGGTTGTCTTCGGACCGTCGCGGGGCCGTCGTGGCGGAAATGGTGAACCGGTTCTCGCCGCTCGCGCTCATTGCGAGCGGGGCGCTGGTGTTTCTGGGTGTGGTTGCCGCATGGCTGAATCTCAAGTACGTCGCCGCGCTGTGGACCACGCCCTATGGTTACGCCCTGATCGCGAAGCTGGTGGTGGTGGCGGGAGTGGTCGCGGTCGGCGCGTGGAACTGGCGTCGCGTGAAACCGCGACTGGGCAGTGAAGCCGGCGCGGTCGGCTTGCGCCGCTCGGCAACCACGGAGTTGCTTCTCGCAGCGGTCGTGCTCCTGATCACCGCCGTGCTCGCGAGCCTGCCGACTCCTGAGCTGCACGGGAGCTGAGCGCGGAGAACGGCGCGTCGAGGGACCTTACGTTCCGACGCGCCGGTTCCCGGCGCTGGCGCTCCCGCGGTTCTCGTTCATGAACTTGAGCTTCCCTACGAGCACCGCACTCGCGAGCACGAGCGTGACGATGTTCGCCACCGTCACCGGCGTCGAGTTGATCCGGATGCCGTAAGCGATCCACATCGCGATCCCGGTCACCAGAATCAAGTACATCGCGAGCGAGATGTCCTCCACCGAATGCGTCCGCCACACGCGGACAGCCTGCGGAACGAAGGCGAACGTCGTGCACGCGGCGGCGATGAATCCGATCCACTCGGTCATCCGGATCTCCGTGGTGTCGATGGATGTGTGGCCGTGACGTGGCCGCGGCGCCAGAGAAAGTACCCGGCCATGATCAGTCCGACCGGCAACGGGTAGGCGGCGACCCGCTCGATGCCTCCGATGCCGATACCCATGTATCGGCCCGTCACGAGCAGAACGGTGGCGATGAATCCGGCAACTCCGAGGACTGCGAGCGAGGTAGCGAGCCGCGTGCGCTGGAACGTCTGCTGGATCGCAAAACCGAGCAGCGCGAGCCCGAGATTGCCGCTCACGAACACGAACCCGGCGCCGATCTTGTGCGGCGTGATGTCGACGTTCTCGGGATAGAGGCCGACCGCGACGTATCCCGGGCCGGCCAGCGCGAGCAGCAGGAGCGCGATCTCACGCAGGAAGCCCGGCCGGAACGCCGCGCGCGCGCGCACAACGCCCATCAGAATCGTGATCCCGAGCAGGACGAACGACGTGTTCATCCCCAGGTGCCACGGCGAACACACGTAGCTGGCGGACCCGAGCGGATACGGCGCGCACGCGGTGTTGCCGAGATCGCTGATGAAGTTCTGCGTGAGGCTGAACGGCGTCGTCCATGCGGACTGGACGATCGGCTGCATGATGAAGAACTGGACGGACGACAGCCACAGGATCGCGGCCGCGCGCATGCCGATGGCGGTTCGCGCCGGGCCGCTCACTCGAGCCGGATTCCCAGCTCCTTCAGCGACGGGCCATCGACCACGTCCGGGCTCCCGTCCATCAGGCATGCGGCGCTCGCGCTCTTCGGGAACGCGATCGTGTCGCGAATGTTGTCGCGGCCCGCCATCAGCATGACGATCCGGTCGAAGCCCATCCCGATGCCACCGTGCGGCGGCGAAGCGAAGCGGTACGCATCCATCAGGAATCCGAACTTCTCGTACGCCTGCTCCTTCGTGAAGCCGCACACTTGGAGCACGCGCTCCTGGATCTCGGGGCGATGGATGCGGATCGAGCCCGAACCCAGCTCGTTGCCGTTGAGCACCAGATCGTAGAGCTGCGCGTACACGTTGCCGGGATCGCTCTCGAGCATGTCGAGATGCTCGGCGTTCGGCATCGTGAACATGTGGTGCCGCGCAACCCAGCTCTTGCGATCGGGGTCGTACTCGAACATCGGGAACTCGCGCACCCACAGGAACGCCCACTCGTTCTCGCGACCCTTCACGAGATCCTTGCCCAGATGCGAACGCAGGACGCCGAGCGCCTTCAACGTCTGCTCCCACGGCCCATTCGTGAACACGACCGCATCGCCCGGTTTCGCCTGGACGCGCGCGTAGAATTCGTCGAGAAACTCGCCCGGGAAGATCACCTGCTGCTTCTCGCGATCCGCGTCCTGGACTTTGAAGAACGTGAGCCCGCCCGCTCCCGCCGACTTCACGATGTCCTCGAACTTGCGCAGCTGGGTGCCCGAGATTTCGGCCCCGCCCGGAATCACCATCGCAGCGGCGGTTCCGCCCGCGGCCTTGGCGCCGTTCGCGATCACGTTGCGCGGCGAGCGCGCCGAAATGTCGGTCACGTCCACGAACTCGAGGCCGAACCGCACGTCGGGCTTGTCGGAGCCGTAGCGGCTCATCGACTCGCGGAACGTCATGCGCGGAAACGGCGTCTGAAGCGTGACACCGAGACACTCGCGCCACAGTGCCACGTACAGGCCTTCAACCGCATCGAACACGTCGTCCTCGGTGACGAAGCTCATCTCGATGTCGATCTGCGTGTGCTCCGGCTGGCGATCGGCGCGCAGGTCCTCGTCGCGCAGGCAGCGCGCGAGCTGGAAGTAGCGATCGCAGCCCGCGATCATCAGCGTCTGCTTGTAGAGCTGCGGGCTCTGCGGCAGCGCGTAGAATTTGCCGTGATGAATGCGGCTCGGGACGATGTAGTCGCGCGCGCCTTCGGGCGTCGGCTTCACGAGCAGCGGAGTTTCGATCTCGAGAAAGTTCTGACTCGAAAGGTAGTTGCGGGCAGACATCGCCGCGCGATGACGCAGCGCGAACACCGCCGCGAGTTCGGGACGCCGCAGATCCAGATAGCGATAGCGCAACCGCAGATCCTCGTTGGCGAGGTTCGTCTCGTCGTTGACCTGAAACGGCAGCGGATCGGAGGCCGAGAGCACCTTGAGCGCTTTCACTTCGAGCTCGACCTCCCCGGTCGGAAGCTCGGTGTTGAGTGCATCGGCCGGGCGGCGGGTGACATCACCGCGCACCGCGATCACCCATTCGCTGCCGAGCTGTTCGGCGCGCGCGAGCAACTCCGCACCGCTCGTCTCGGGGCGGAAGACCACCTGCGTGATGCCATAGCGATCCCGCAGATCGATGAACAGCACACCGCCGTGGTCGCGGCTGCGATGCACCCAGCCCATCAGCGTCGCGTGCGAGCCCGCTTGGGCTGCACGCAACTCACCGCACGTATGCGAGCGGCGCCAGTCGCCGATGCCTTCGAGCTTCAGATCCTTGGTCGTGGTCGTGTCGGTCATGGGATTCGTTTTCCGTTTCCGTATACGGCAGCGTGCGGCGTGTGCCGGTCCGCGCCATCCTTCATTATCGCGTGATCGTCACGGTCTCGCCGTCGTCGTAGTTGTAGACGCCGCAGTCGACGCCGTCGACGAACACCTGAACTTCGCCCTCATCAAAGCCTTCGAATTCCGCACGACCGTTCTCGTCGGTGTACTCGGTCGGCGGATCGCCGCGCAGCGGCTCGACGAACCGCAGCGTCACGCGCAGACCTTCGATACCGCGGCCGGAGTCGTCGACGATCGTGATAGTGAACGCCATTACTTCTCTCCTTGCGTCGCCGTTGCAGCGGCCGGTTCCATGAGGCGAGCGCGCAGCACGTCGTGAAGTCCCGCAACCGTCGCCGTCGTCTGGCTCCCGTCACCCAGGTTCTTCACCACGACTTCGCCGCGTTGCCATTCGTCATCGCCGCAGATCACGAGCAACCGTGCGCCGCTCTTGCCCGCGGACTTCATCTGCGCGTTGAAACCCTTGCCGTCGAGATCGGTCGTCACCGTGAACTCGCGACGCAGGTCGCGGATCATGCCGAGTGCCGCCTGCCGCGTCGTGTCCATCGTGACTACGAACACACCGTCGGCGGCCGCGGGCGCCGCGACCCCGCGCTCATCGAGCGCAAGCATCGTGCGATCGAGGCCGATCGAGAACCCCACACCGGGCGTCGGAGGGCCGCCGAGCGCTTCGATCAAACCGTCGTAGCGCCCGCCGCCGCCGAGCGCGCTCTGCGCGCCGAGCGAGCGATCGTGCACTTCGAACGCCGTGCGCGTGTAGTAGTCGAGCCCGCGCACCAGTCCATGATCGGTTTCGTGCGTGATGCCGAATCCGTCGAGCCCTTCGAGTACCGCGGCGAAGTGCGCGCGTGATTCCTCGTCGAGCACATCGAGCATGCGCGGGAGCGGGCCTGAAGGCGTCGCGTTCGATGCCGCGACCGCGCCGGCCTCCGCATTCCACTCACCGCGCAGCAGTGCCAGATCCCCCGGACTCTTCGAGTCCAGCACGCGCATCGGATTCGTCTCGAGCCGCGCCTGCGAGTCCGCGCTCAGCCGCTCGCGCACCGGAGCGAGCCACGCGCGCAGTGCGTCGCCGTACGCGCGCCGCGTCTCGGGCGTTCCCACGCTGTTCACCGCGACCACGAGATCCTTGAAGCCCCACGCCTCGAACAGATCCACGAACAGCGCGATCATCTCGACGTCCGCCGCAGGCGCCGGCGTGCCGATCACCTCGGCGCCGATCTGCCAGAACTGGCGATAGCGCCCCTTCTGCGGACGCCCGTAACGGAACATCGGGCCCATGTACCAGAGCCGATGAATGCGCGAGCGGCCGCCCAGGCCGTGCTCGAGATACGCCCGGCACACGCCCGCCGTACCCTCGGGACGCAGCGCGAGATCGCGGTCGCCGAGATCCTTGAACCGGTACATCTCCTTCTGGACCACGTCGCTAGACTCGCCGCTCGTGCGCGCGAACAACTCGTAGTCCTCGAAGATCGGCGTACGGATCTCGCGGTATCCGTAGCGATCGAGCACACCGCGCGCCTGGGCCTCGGCCCATTGCCAGCGCTCGATGTCGCCCGGCAGCAGATCGCGCGTGCCGCGCGGCGCCTGATGCTTCATCGCGTCACTCCGGCCGCGCGCGGCGCGCGCGCCAGCGCCAGTAGAGCAGCTGCCCCAGTGCCAACCCGAGCGTGTCCGCGAGCGCGTCGTAGACGCTCGACTGGCGATTGGGCACCGTGGACTGGAAGAACTCGTCGCAGGTCGCGATCAGCGCACCGATCGCGATCGCGAGCAACGCGGCGGGCACCGGCCGCGGCGCCGGCATCACGTGCGCCAGCACGCGCGCGATCAGCACGCCCAGCCCCATGTACTCGAGCAGGTGGTAGAACTTGTCCGAGTTGTTGAACTCGAGCGGCGCCCGCAGCCCCGGCTGGGCGCTGAGCGTGAAGATCACCGCCACATAGATCAGAGCCGGAAGCCAGTAGCGCAGAAAAGATGACGACCGCCGTTCCGGGAGTCCCACGTCCATGGCACTCCTCATGGGGGATTGCACGCGCGGCATGGGCCGCGCGCCACCAGATGCACAGGGAGGCGAAGATAGCACGGCCGGTGGTCCCGCAGACATCGCGGCCTAGATGAACAGCGTCGCCCGGCTCTTCAGCGCGTCGGCCAGCATCGACGCCGCGCCCCCACACTCGATTCCGGAGGCGAGTTCGGCATCCGTGATCCCCATCACATCGCGCGACATCTCGCACGCGATCACGCGCACCCCCATATCGCGCGCCATCTGCATCATGTCCTCGAGCGAAGCGACATTCTTGTTCTTCATCATTTCGCGCAGCATGATCGCCCCGGCTCCGAAGTAGTTCATCTTGGAGACCGGCAGCGAAGTCGATCCGCCGGGCGACATCACCGCCATCATCTTCTCGAACAGGTGCTTGCCCTCGAGTGTCTTGCCGGTGCGCAGCGCGTTCAGGCCCCAGAACGTGAAGAACATGCTCACCTGCTGCCCCATCGCGACGGCACCCGTCGCGATCACATGCGCGGCGATGACCTTGTCGAGGTCGCCCGAGAACACGACGATCGTCACGCGATCCTCGGGGAGCCGCTCTTCCGCCTCGGCGAGTCTGCGCTCGAGTGCGGCGATTCGTTCCTCGACACTCGCGGTGGAGGCCGGGGTGGTGCCTGCTGCGGTCGTCGTCATGTGCCTCCCCTTCAACTCACGCGCTTCACGTAGTGCACGTAGACGGCCTTGCCGTCCTGCTGCGCGTCTTCCTGTGCGACCAGTTCGACATTCTTCGCGGTCTTGGCCCAGCCCTGGAAATCCTTCACCGACCCGCGGTCGGTGCTCAGGATCTGCAGCACCTGTCCTGGCTCGATCATGCCCAGCTCCTGGCGAGCCTTGATGATCGGCATCGGGCAGTTGAGCCCGCGCGCATCGAGAGTGCGATCAAAGTGGGTCATGCGTTCCTCCTCGCCACTGCGCCACGCACAGCGCCTGTCCCATCGCGGTGCCTCATCGGGCGTTCGCCATCGCGCAGACGTTCTTGCCGATCTCGAGTTCCGCGGCGCCATCGTCGTCGACCTGCTTGAGCCCGAGGTTCACGCGTTTGATGTCGATGTAGCGCAGTGGAATCTCCGCCGCGTGGCTCATGATCCAGGCGACGAACTCGTCCTCGCTCTTCTGCGCTTCCCGCAGGCCTTCGTTCGACCGGCGCAAGTCGCCGAGTCGCGCAGCGAACCGCTCTTCGGAGTCTGCCTCGGCGAGCGTGCTCACGTGTCCCGGCAGCACCGTGACATCGTCTGCGAGCGTGAGCAACCGGCGCAACGATCGCCAGTGGAGCCTTGCCCACGCTTCGCCGCGTCCCCCGAGATCGGGGCGCGCGACCGAGTCGATGAAGATGCTATCGCCCGACAGCAACGACCCGCCGATGCGCAGCGCCACATTACCGAGCGTGTGTCCCGGGATGTGGAGCACTTCGATCGTCGCCTGACCCAGCTTCAATGTCTGATCATCGCGCAGCGGCTCGTAGGCGACGCTCCCCGGCACCAGGTCCATAGGGTGGATCGCGTCGTACGGGTGAAGCCAGTACGGAACGTCCAGCCGTTTCGCGAGCGCGGGCCCGCCGCTCACGTGGTCGGCGTGCGCGTGCGTGTCGAGCACGAACGCCGCGCGCAACGACTCGCGATCCAGCAGCGCGAGGTACGGCTCGGGATCACGCAGGGGATCGATGATCGCGGCCTCGCCCGCCGAGACGATGACGTAGCTGAGGCATCCGCGCGATGGGCGGCCGACTTGAAAGATCGTCGAGGATGCTTCGCTTGCGCCCACAGCCATGTCACCCGTACGCCGCGCCCCACGCACAACCGGCATCGCGAACGTCGTGTGCGACCACGCCTCCATTCCTCCCGCGAGGTTGACCGCGCGGTACCCGAGCTGGCGCAGGCCGTCCGCGATGAACGCAGAGGATCCACCCTTGGCGCACGCGACCAGGATCGGCACGTCCTTAGGCAGCGGCACCGCATCCGGCATGGCGATGAGCGCAGTGGCGCATTGTTTGGGATCGTCGCTCTCGGCGCGCTCGATCAACTCGAAGTACGGCGCGCTGCGCGTCGCCAGCGGCTCGCGGCCCTCGATGCGCCACTCCTCGAACTCATCCCCCGCACGCACGTCGAGCAGCATAAAGCTCTCGCGCGCCATCAGGCGTTCGAAGAGTTCGGTGGCGGTCCATTCGTCGGTGGATTGAGCAACCATGCTGCGGTCTCGGGTGGATGGAGTGCTGCGGTTCGAGCTCGGCACGGAGAAGGTACCGTAATCCCCCGCCTGGTTGCGCGGCAGTACACTCGGTCCCTCCGCGGGGAGCGCGACATCCGCTTACCGCGGTCAGTGCCCGGGTCCACGGAATCGACGAGAATCCGAATCCAGCTTGACGCGAGCGTCGTTTCGACCGTAAATTACGCGGCGCTTTTCGCGTTCCGCACGCGAACCGGAAATGTGCGCCGCTAGCTCAATTGGCAGAGCAACTGACTCTTAATCAGTAGGTTCTTGGTTCGATTCCAAGGCGGCGCACCAACTTAGCTCACGGACAACGGTGACCTGTCCCGTTTTCTGTCCCGTTTGCACGGGGCCGACCTCGAAACGCGGTACTCGGCGACCCGCTGCGCCTCGCGATCCACCAAGTCATCGCCGATCGTGCCGTAGCGTTCTGTCACCGCGATGCTCCCGTGACCAAGGATCGCTTGGAGAGCTGCGAGTGATCCCCCGGCCTCTCGCCATTCGGTCGCGAAGGTGTGCCGACACAGGTGCGAGTGGAACCGAACAATCCCCGACAGCTTCCGCACGCTCTTGTTGAATTGGCAGGCATCGCGAAACGGCGATAGCTGGCCCACGCGCCCGCGACACTCGTGCAGCACATCAGCCGGGAGTGGCACGCGGCGAATCTTCCCAGATTTGCTGCGCTTGATGACGAGCTTGCCGGCCTGGATGTCTCTTGCTTGAGCGCGGTCGAGTTCGCCCCAGCGGATGCCCGTGCCGAGCAGCAGCCGCAAGGTCCGCCCGAAGTCATCAGGCAAATTTCGCAGCACCGCCTGTTCATCTCGGGACAGCACATCAGGAGCTTGCTCCGGTAGCCGTGGCAGCCACTTGCGCGGGATCGGTGAGCGATCCAGCACTTGCAGTGTCAGGGCGTGATTCAGCACCGCTCGCACGTCACCGAGAAACATCCGCACTGTCGCGGCCGATAGCGGGCCACCGCGCCGGCTGCGCAGCACAACCAAGTGGTTGCGGTAGGCATACAGCCTGCTGGCGGTGACATCCTCGATCTGGACACCCCCCATGAACGGCAGCAGCACCCGTTCGCAGCGCGAACGCGTGTTGTCCGCAAACGCTCCATGGCGGGCATGCCGCACGTGATCTTCCAACCAACGCTCCACGGCGTCTCGCAGGGTGAAGGTGGCCAACCGTTCTTCCGTGGGCGGTAGGCCGGCTTTCAGACGGCGGCGGATCCCCAATGCGCGCGTCATGGCGCGATCAAAGTCCCGACCGAGGGGAATGCTTTGTTCTCCTTCTCCATCGCGAATCCGGAAGTAATAGCTCCGGCCGCGCTGGCGAAGGCCTTTCATGAGTCGTGGCATGTGCGGTCCTCCCGAGCCGCCAACCACGAAGCGATGTCGCTCGGTCGAAATCTTAGGCGGCCACACACGCGAAGGCTAGGCAGCCGACCGGCGCGGGCCATGCGCTCGACCGTCTTCGGATGGAGCTGCAGCAAATCCGCCAGTTCGCGGACACACAGCAGCCGCTCAACTGCGGGCACGAGCGAAGGCGCAGGCATGGTCAACACCCGCGCCGAAGAGAAATTGGCCGGGAAGCGTCAACCCGCGAGTCCCCGTTAGGGACCACGGACGCCGCATCGAGAGACGTCGGAGGATCTGCGCCCGTTACCTGTCGCAAAGGACTCTGCTGGTGGCTCAACTCGAGCGTTGTAACCTCCGCCAGAGCCGTCGCTGCATCGGCGAGCGCAGTCCGTGGTAGAGCACCCCCGCCCCAAGTGCCGGCAGCAGCCTGACCAAGATCATTTGCCCCGGGGGCCAGACCTCGGCTTGAGCTAGCTGCGCGGTCACGGGATTCGGGAAACTCAAAGCCACCGCCAACCCGACGAACATCAGCAGCGTCTGCGGACGGAAGCCCACAATCGTCCGAGCCGTTTGCCACAGCAGTCGTCCAGTGCCAACTGGCACCAGCAACAGCGTCCATAGGATCGTTCTCCAAACGAGGTGTTTCACGGTCGTTCTTGGTTAATCGTAAGCTGACGACCCGGCCACTCTTGATTTCACTACTAGACAACTTGACCGTCCCCGTCGGACATGCCGCCGGCGAAAGGCGGAGTCGCGCTCCTAGGCTTTCTGGCCAGGTCCTTTGCCGCCGACTGAACGCACTGCTCCACGACCGACACCCATGATTGAAACTCACGCTCCTGAGCCAGCCCTCGCGGCCGCGACCACGCCGACTCATCACCCCCGGTCATGAGTGCGGCCAATCGACGCTTGATCAGATTCGGTGTCATCGCCTTCAGCAATGAAAGCTCAAGGCTCGTTCCATAGCCCCGTGCCCCGACGAGCACGTGGATATCCCCGAAGCTTCGGTGTCCAACGATGAGGTGCCTCACCGGCCGCGCGAATGGCCACCGACCCAAGCGAACATCGGTAGTCGTCCAGTGGGTCCAGTCACCGATCGCCGCGTTCTCAAGGCGGTTTTCGATGGCTTCGAGAATGGTGGCTTCGTGTTCCCCAGCGCCTTGGACGAGGAACACCTGGCAATCGATGAGGTCGTGCGGGTTGAGACTACGCAGCATGCGTTGCCTCCCGCGGGCGGCCCATCATCGTGTAGGCGTGCGCATCGCTCGATTCGAGCGTCACCCACTCCTCCGCGAAGAGGTCGGTGGTGTGGGACACGGCCTTAGTCGCCAACCACACGAAGCGCCGATCAGCCGTTCCGGCGCCGGCCCCCCACCGGGTGCGAATATTTTTAATCCGGGCGGATGACGTAGTGACGAACAGCACGCGGAAGGTGCGGAACTGCTCCGGCAGATCAAAGAGACTACTGAGGCTTTGGAATCCGGTTCCGGCGAAGGCCTGCAGGTAGTAGGTAATCGCTCGGCCCACTCCGCGCTTCACATCGCCAATGACTTCGGTGCCGCGATCGATCTCTAGGAAGAACAAAGCGGCGCGACCTTCACGCTGAAGAACGAACGCCGCATCTGGCGTGTGTGATCCGACGGCGCCACCGAAGACTCCGCTCCCGAGGACCCGCTCGGGTTGACGCCCACGGGAGGCATGCGAGGCGAGATCAGGCACGAACCCACCAAGTTGCACGTCCGACCGCTGCGCACACGCTTGCTCAAGGGCGATGCGAAAGTCGTTCAACTCCACAGCATGCCGAAGGAAGAGGTCAGAGACGATGCGTTTCGCACCAGAGACGTCGTTCCCGATGAGGGCGGCACCGCGCCGGGTGAGGGTGACCAGCGGCTGTAGCATGGAGTCCGCGCGGGTACGCGCGACTAATCCGGCTGCCTCGAGCTTGAGAATGCGCCGCAAGCAGGTGTGTTTGGAAGGAAAGCTGAGACGCTGCAGTTGGGCGGCCGTCAGAAATCGATACCGCTCAAGAGTGGTCAGCAAGGTCCTGTCCCGCTCAGTTATCTGCAATCCCGCGCGGCTCAAAACACCTCCGCGGGATCAAAGGCGGCGGTGGGAGTTGGACGATCGCCGCTCGCGACCGTTCGGGGGCGGGCGCCATGAACCTGCTGCGATAGGGCTTCGACAGTCTTGCGTGTGGCGTCACAGCCACCGGCTCGAGGGGAAGGCGTCTGGAGGCGGAAGACGTGGCGGCCGATGCGGCACACCGCGTGGCCGACAGGGAGACGCAAGAATGTCTCCGGCTCGATTGCGAGCGTTTCGCCGTTGCGCTCACCCACGAATTCTCGCGCGAGCCGGCGGGCATCGGTTGAACCGACTTGGAACGCCGTGATTGAACCAATCGTGCCCAGAATATCGCGCAGGAGAGGTTCGGGAATCTGCCCCAGATGCTGTGCCGCCAGCGTCAGCCCCAGGCCGTACTTGCGACTGCGACTGAACATCCGCTCGTAGCTGGTCGCGCCGACATTGCAGAAGAATGGAAATTCATCGATGTACACCATGAACGGCCGGCGTTGATCCTTGGGCGTATCCGCCCGAGACATCGATCCGAGCTGCAGCTTGGAGGTGAACAGCTGTCCCACAATCTCCGCGTTCTCCTGACCCAAGATGCCGTCCGAGGCGTTGAGCAAGATAATTTTCCCCTCGTCCATGCACCGGCGAATGTTCAGTCCGGAGCCCGACGTGCACATCAAGGAACGCGTGAATCGCGGTCGCAGGAACCGCGAAAGGCGATTAACCAGCGGGATGTGGCTATCCCGCGCGTAAGCCAGATAGGTCCGGGTCCAGAAACGTTGCGCCAGCTCATCATCGATCTGGTCCAGTGCCCACCGCCGGAATCCATCATCGGTACGATCGAGCAGCGGCTCGACGTCGAGCAGGGTCGAACCGCGGATCCGCATCAACAGATAAAGGCTTTGCCGAAGGAGCCCATGCGTGCGCGGCGCGGCCGTCGATCCTTCTTCCCCGCAGAGCCGCTCCATGACCGCCATGGTCTCGGCGACCTTCAAGTCGAGATCCTCGCCCGGGTCACACTGCAGCGGGTTGAGCACCACCGGAGCGGTCGTGTCCCGCGGATTGATGTAGATGACATCCGCATGGCGGTGAGGTGGCACCAGCCGCAGGAGATCCTCTTCGAAGAACTCCGGCTCCGGGGAAATGGCCGCTAGCCCCAAACCGCGTTCCATGTCATCGACGATGGCGTTAACGAGCATGGTCGATTTGCCCACGCCGGTCTTCCCCACGACCAAGGTGTGACGCAGCCGCAACTGCATCGGCATGCGAATCGGGAGACGGGCGCTGCCCGCGAGGTGGTGTCCGAGCAGCGGACCGTCGATGGCGGCCACGCGCTCCGTGAGCTGGTGACGAAGCTGGGCAGGATCAGGCTCCGCTTGAATCAGTCGACGTGCCTCTTGTCCATGAACGACGTCTCCCAAGTACCCATAGACGTCGTTGAACTCGCGCAGGACCTGTTCGCGCGCCTTCCTCCGCCGCGCGGACTGACGGGCGACTGCGGCGTCACGTCTGGCGCGCCACGCAAACACAAGCCAACCGACACCGCCGAGAGTCACGATCGATAGGAGCATCGCAGTCATCTTCGGCTCCCAGATTCATGGGTCGCACGCTGTCCACCGACCCTGCCCACAAGCATGGTGTCGCTGGTGGACAGGGTTTCGAGACGTAACCAGAAGCGGCGAGAGTGGTTGATCGAAAGCCTCACGTCCCGACTGTCGTGCCTCACAGCGTCCTCCTGCGCTTCGGAGATCTGGGCGCCACCCATTTGGCCGACGGCGGAAGTGGCGCACGGACCAAACGAACACTCCGCCGTGGCCCGAGGCGACGGAGGAGTTGCCACATGCGCCACAGGACGAAACCGATCAGGGCCATGCCGAGAGAGATGGCGAGAGGATGCCGGGAGCGAATTCCCTGCGTACTCCCAAGCAGACCGCCGACGGCCAGCCAGGCCAGCAGGAGCACGAGCGCGGCTTGCCAGACGAGCGTGCGCAGATACGCGACCCCTCGCCAGAGCCCTCCGCGTACATCCGCACCGAAAACCCAAGCAATGCCGGCTGTAGCTAAAACCAAAGTGAGCAGTGGACCCGTGACCGATTGAACCAACGCCAGGCCCACGAGGAGAAGCGTCAGAAGCTTGATGGTTGAGATCATGGGAGCGCCTTTCACAGACGCTCGAAGTCGACGCTGGTCGCGCCGGAGCGATGGAGGTACTTCCGCCAGAATTGCCGGTGAGCGCTTCCCTGGTAGGCCGCGTCGCGCCGACGTTCGATGTACAGCACTTCAACATGAACGCCGCGCAGATCCCCGGTCGGCGACTGACTGGGTTGCGACCGTGTACGTGCCCGGTACTGGGACAGGCGGGCCGTGTTCTGGAGGAGGTCGGAGACGATGATCAATCTCCGAACTCCGAGGTTAGGTGAGAATTCCTTCTGCTCCGTCAGTTCCTGCACGGCCTCCATGATCGGCGACCGCTCGGCGTGGTGAACGACGCTCAAAGTGTCGAGCAGTCGGGCCAAGGGATGCGCGAACAGAGAGTCGAAACGATCCTTGGTCTGAATCGGGTTGGAAATCAGCCAGTTCGAGGACGTACCGGGACTGCATGCGCAAAACGGTTTCCGGAGAGTCCCCTCCTCGAAATCGCCCAGTACCCAAATGGCGAACCATTCGTTGGTCCGCAGTTCGGTTTGGACCAGCCGCCCGAGCCGAGCCCGCAGTGCCTGTGCTTGGTTTGCCGTGTACGGATCCGTCACGTCGATCAGTACGATCGTGCCGCCCGCTCTCGGCCGGTCCTTCCGGCAGAGCGTTCCCGGTTCCAATTCGCCGCGGCCCACGCAGAGGGCAGCGGTTCCGATTCCCAAGAGAAACACCAGCGAAAGGCCGATCAAGATGCCGGCCGCGAGAGTCCGTCGTTGCGCCGTCACGCGACCTCCCTGCCGTCATCACCGACGCGGAGGTGGTCGGGATGGCGCTCGGCAACGCCCAGGTCCAGGGCGGTACGGCCCTTCAGGAAGTCGCGAAAGCGACGCTCGAGGGCAACCACACGGCGGGGCCCGTGAGCTTTGATCTCACCCGTCTGGAGCCGTAGCTCATCAAGAGCCCGCCGCAACTGATCCATCCGACCGTGCATTTCTGCCAACGGTTGGCGAGCAACCAAGTTGGGGAATGGCTCGAACACGTCGAAGTAGGCTGGAGGCGGCGAGGATCGCACCGCCTTGTTTTCCTCGCGGTAGCAGGTCCAGTGCACGTTGCGATTGCCTTCGAGCTGGGCTCGCTCGGCGTCATACGTGCCGACGAGCTGCTGAGCGCCCTTCAGCACCTCGCTCATCGCTTCCAGAGTCCCCGCGCCGCGGCCCACGGTCTCATCACAGGCATGCCCGACGCCCATCTCGTGGCTGAGCAGCCGTCCTTTGGTGGTCTTGAACATGCTATGCAAAGCGTCTTGGGCGGAGAGGAATTGGCGATGACGACGACCGTAGTGCGGAAACCAGTCGTCATCACTGGCGCCCTTCCACACGGCCGCGCCGAAGGCGATCAGCCCGACGGCCAGCATCAGAAAGCTGTGGAAAGACAGGCCAAGCGGCGCTCGCAGCAGACCTCCGATCGAGTCGTGAAGTGTTGTGCTCGACGCCGCCAAAGCGTCGCGATAATGCGCCGCCACCAAATTGAATCCGATCGCTCCGGCCACGCACGCGGCCAGGGCGACAGCGGCCCGCAGCCGGTTGGATGGTTTGTTGACGTGGGGCACGGCCAGCTTGCCGACGCAGAATCCACTTCCCACGTTCACAGCGGAGATCATGGCGGCCTGGAAGAAGCCGCCGAGCATGCCGAGCTGGTTGCCTTGCGCGAAGAACGTCGTGTTCCCGGCACTTTCGAGACAGAAGATCGCCAAGAGCTTCGCGAAGAGCCAGATGCGGGGCTCTTGATCCTTCGGCACGTGCACCAGGCCGAATTCGCGCTTGAACGCCAACAAGCTGCTGCGCTCCAAGTTGTAGGAATCCAGGCACCGGTGCAGGTCGACGTCTGCGGTCAGTTCGTGCTCGATACGGGTCTGCGCCGTATCAACGATTGCGGTTAGGTCAGTGGGCGTCGGGAAGTGTTCCGCCAGCCGGCCGAAGTTGCCCGCATGATCGTGAAGGGCGCTCGCCGCAGCATTGGCGGTGTCGATGTGCTCCTGGGTGAACTGCCGTTCGATCGTCGTTTCGTTGTCGTCGGGCGTCGTGGCGGTGGACGCGGGTAGTCCCTGATGCGCGGCGGCACGGGCGGCCTCGATGAGGTCAACATATTGCCGCCGTTGCGGGGTGACGAAGAATTGGGTGCGGCGGCTAGGGATGGGGATCTGCATTGACATTCTCCTGCGGGTCATCGTGGGGTTACTTCATTTGAGAGCGGCTGCGATGAAGCGTGCTTGGCGGGAAGTACTCCGGGCAGACAGCGACATTGCCCCGGAGCACTCCCACTCAAGCTGCCACCTCCTCCTCTCTCGAAACTGCGACGCATCGGCGCCTTTCGCCGACCATCGTCAGGAGGAGTGTGCGAGGAGGTGACTGCCGCTGGGCTCAGACGCGGACTTGGAGCGTGTGGGGAACCGAACAAGAAGATGGAAATTCTCGGGGTGCCCGCGCATCGACTCGATCGAGAGTGCTAGGCAGGCCTAATGCGCGGGCGGCGACGTGGGCGTCGGCGGTCGTGGAGGTGGGCACGAAATAACGCGCCATCTAAGCGCAGTAGATCCGCGATGTTCATTGGCGGCGCGGGGCTCGGCCGGTCCACCTTTGAGCATGCTTCGCCTTGAGGAGAACGGGAGGATTGGCGTGGTCGCTTGCGCACGGTTACCTCATCTTTGGGCCTGGTATTCCTCACCCCAGAGATGTAGCGCCGCAGTGACCGGGCGCGCCTTGACAATTTACTGACGTTATGCTAACCTATTCTAGTTCATTAAGTTGTGGGCCAGTTTGCGCTCCTTTGCTGGAGTAGCGGGCTGGCCCAAGCCAGTTCGTTGCTTCCTTTGGGTGGGAGTTGCGGCTGGCCTCTATTCGCCTGATGCGTTGAAGCATCGGGCTTTTTTTGTTGAATTGTGTCACCCAAGCCCCACATCTTCTACGCCACCAAATTTTCGGGCTGCTCTCAGCAAACCAAAGGAGAGCGGTCATGCCACGCCAACCTGCCTGGGACTTGTTTCATCAGGCAACTACCGTCGAAGGGAGGAATTCGGAGCGCCTGTGGGAGAGGTTCACCCGAGGAACCTATCCTGAAGTGCGAAGGATGGCCGGATGGAATCTGCGACGTCTGGGCGCATCGCGTCGCTTGGGCGACGTGATGAACGTTGAAGATGTCGCCGTGGAAACGTACGGAAGGCTATTTGTCGCACGCAGAACGGTCAGAGACCCGAGGACGTGGTCGTTCAAAGTCATTCGATTCATCGTGATCGAGTGGCTACGTGACGAGCCGGAAAAGCGGTTGCCACTGGAGGTCGGCGTCTCTAAGTTTTCTGACGAAGATCAAACTCGTCTCGCCACGGTCCCTGAGGACGACTACGAAGGGCGACGACCTATTCTGCATCAACGGCTGCGCAATGCCATTCGTCTTCTTCCAGTTAAGCGTCGTCGCATCATCATCGCCCACTATTATTGTGGGATTCCGCGCGACGAACTGCCAGCCTTCTTCGGCATCAAACGCAACTCAGTCACGCAGATGCTACTGCGTGCACATGAGGAACTGGAGCAACGGCTGGCTTTGTGATTGAAATGTCGTCCATTGGTGAGTTGCGCGGCTCACCGTCGCTAACTTGGCCGAGCCACGTCGGCGCGCTATCTCGCGTGACAGTCAACTCTCGGAGGGTCAGAGTCACTAGCTCTCGAAGACGCCAAGAAGGACCGGACTGCTTCGAACTCGGCAGCCCGAAAAAGCAATCGATCAACGCCTGAGATGTCCGAGCGTTCATTCTTCGGGCTGACTCAGAGCGTGAGACCTTGACAAAGATAGCTGCACTCCGAGGCGGCTTGTCTTCCTTACGTCTCCTAAGTGATCGCGTTATCTGAGTGGCATCGTTCGGCGTCCTATCATGAAGTTCCCCTCGAAACAGTTTGCCTTTCGGGAGCGTGGAACGTATGAACGCTTGATGAGCTCCCGCGACCGCGGCTTCGTCCTTCGCTTTGCTGTCGGAAGTCCGTCCGCCAACCGCTCCAGCACCTGGAGAGTTTGGGTGCCAGCCGGCCAGAGCGACGTCTACCTGTCCCAGCGTGGCCTTGGCGGCGCCTTCAAAGCCAGTCTCCATGCCTCAGGTGAGTGCCGATTCGCCTTCACCAAGAACTTTGTCCTGCAGCAACAGTCGATTGACAACTGGTCACGACCTGACCGATTGCTCGACACCTGGGCGCGGCCCGCAATTGCTCCAGGGTTCTTCTTGCCGTGCCGGGTCGCGATACCCTCGTCCGAACTGCGACCATTCACCACGTGGATCGATCCTAGACGTCCCGTCACTTGGATGCCTGAACCTCCGTTAGGCAACCACGTCGCGATTGACCTATTGATCGTTGAGCCGCAACTTCCGCAGGATCAATGGCCAGGCAAGAACTCAATGGGCACGATCCTGCTTAGGCGTCACACCTTGAGCGATTCGACCACCCTGTTCATCGTCTACTCCAACTGGCTTTCCCAGCCCTCGTTTCAGAAGGGCATACATGACTTCCATGACAGCCTTCAGCGACCTAGTAGAGCTTGGGTCGCACTAGATCCGCCATCGGGTGAAGGAACCTATCGGGGCATACTCATGGGCAGAGATGGGGAGAACAACTCCCGGTACTTTGTTGAGGTTGCTTTAGACGATCCCCCAAACATGCTCGCGGGCAAACAAGATCCTTCAGCTGGCTCCATTTCGCTCTAACGACGAGGGGTTTCGCACACATGCCAGACAGAGCCGAGATAGTTGCGATCGCGGCCGAAGCCATGCGCCTGGCAGACGGGCTTGCTAGCCACATCGATGAGCGGTTTCGTAGGCAGCCCGAGCATCGTAATGGCGAGTTGGTCGCTTCGCTCATTGGGCTGGATGCGTTACTGGCCATGGTGGCGCTCGCGGACCACGGCGTGGATGACCAGATTGGCATCCTCGGTCGATCCTTGACCGAGCGTGCCATCGATCTGCAGTACCTGCGGACACCGACCACGAGGAAGGTGGGACATCGACAAGTCTTCTTGCGAACGATTGACAAGGAAGAGCTGTTTCTCTCTGCCCTCGTGGTCACAGAAGAACGTATCCGAGGGGAGGCCTTCTCCGTCCCGGCCAGCGAACTGGAACGGGCCAAAGACCTGCGCCAACAGCTGGGGATAACGGGCGCATGTATCTACTGGCACTGCGCATCAGGGCTAGGCAAGATCGTCGAGGAGTTGCACGCCGTTCTGACTGACCCCGTTGATCGGGAGGCCTTAAAAGACCTTCACCACATGTTCAAGTTGTTCAGCTTACACACCCACACCGTCCCGATGTTTGCCGCCCGATTTGATCAGGCGAGTAGCGATGGTTGGCCCTGGAAGGTGAAGCAGTCCCACTACTCCGATGAAACGTTTGCTGGGTGCGTTCTCTTGGCTATGCATGTCCTGCGCTTGTGGAGTCTGGCCGTCGAACATGACATCACGGATTCCGCGATCGGGTTGCTCCAGCGATTACGGTCTGGCGATTTTGCCGCGTAGTCGAGGACGACTCGCGCTGCGCGGGCACGGTTTCCTTACCTACCCCGCGGCTTCCAAACCGCTGGCATCCGCGAATTCATCGTGACGCCGCTTGCCGGCGCGCCGACCCCTTACCGCGTCCGGCCCGGTTCCCCGCGAGTCCCCGGCGGCCCACAAACGCGATACGATGTAATCACGATGGACTCCTCCCCTTCGGCCGTGGGCGTGAAGGCGACGATGAAGTCCGCGTTCACCGGTGGATCGAGGTCCATCTGCCGCAAGCGCGTTCCATCGGCAAAGGTGAAGTCCGGTCCTAGCACATTGAGCCCCATCTTGGCGGCGCTCCAATCGCAGTCGGTGGAGTTTGCCTCGATGTGGATCGATCGCCTGACGCCAGGAGAACCCAATGTTGCGCCACTCCGTTCGACCCAATACTCACGTTTGGCGATCCACCCTAGCAACCAGCTCATACAACAATACACGATTGCGATGTGATGTTGTGCCGATCTGTCCATTGGCCATTAGAAGCTTAGGCGACACTTTCGTTCACCGGTCTCTTTTCCGATCGTACGATTTCGGGGCCATCCAATTCTTGAAAGATCGCCATCTCCTTAGGTGCCTGCTGAAGATCGAATCCACCAGACATCAAAGCGTTTTGAACGCTAACTGCCAACGGTAGCCGCCAAGAACTCTCCGGATCGTTCGGCACGTCCTCATCCTTGAACTCATTGTTGAATGTCCAGTTCACATTTTCCCAAGCCCGGTGGTACTTCTCCGGCAAGAATTTCTTAACAACAAACAATGTCGGCCTTCTGTCACCAAAAGCGGAGGTTTGGATCAGGACCCCGTCTGGTACGCGAAGCCCTCTTCGCTCCAACTCCTGGGGCTCGAGCCATACCTCTGACACGAAAGTGGGCCGCAGATTGGGCTGGAGGCTCATCATCTCAGCGAAGGTTTGCTGGAACGCAGGATGGAGGATGAACTCGAGGATGTCGGAGTAGTACTCTTCCATGACTTTCGAAAGCTCCGCGCGATCGAAATCGAGCCCTGCGTACTTCACGTTTTCCATTTCAGGTTGTCCCCTTTTGCACGCGATCGAGGATCGACCGGCCCTACTGGGCCGGCCCCAATTGTTGTCTGGACGCGCTCTTCCTAGGACGAACCGCCAGCTCCGCCGCAGAAGCTCAGTCCGCCACCACAAGCGCATCCTCCCCAAGAGACCAGCCCACCTCCGCGGATGACAAGTTCCTTCGGCAGTTTGATCGTGCTCAGCCTTCCATCGGGGGAGACTTGGATGGCCTCGGTCTTTCCGGGTTCGAAGTAGCGGGTCGTAACGCGCATGCCCCTAGGCATTGTCACGCCTGCGTTCCTAAGTGCATCTACGGCCAGCACGTCCTTGGCCAGTTTTCTGCGCGCAGCCACCGGAGTTTCCTTCATCTCCTTCATGGCGGCGACGAATGCCGGATGCGTAATCATTTCAATTAGTGCGTCCATTTCCTTCTTGACTTTCTTGCGGTCAATCATTGGGTCCGGCATGTTTCAGTCCTCCGTTTTGAAATGGGGTTCTATATCCGGCAATGCCGCTTCCGCCAACAACGATTCTGAGGCATAACTCTGCGTAACAACTTGTGGGCACCGCAGACACGCGGCTTTTCCTTCCTGTCGCCACCATCGGCATCGTGCTCGAATAGGACAGGGAGGTAACTGCTCGGTGATGGTGGGAAGCATCGCCACAGTCCGCACCGCCAACTGACACCGATGACCGTCAAAGTGCCGACAGCCCCTGCCGGCACATTGACCCGCAATTCGGAATACTTCGCCTGGATGAAGCGGGGCCACTCTCTGGACTAGTTCCGTTGTCAGCGGTACGAGTCGGGTGAGATAGCCGACGCGTGGTTGTTCCCGAGAGCCGCCTACTACCCCAAAGACAGAGCTCTCTGGCGATTCCGGTGCCGCACTCGGGCAGAGGGGTATGTCCGGGTTGGCCATGTTCAACGACCCGGCTGCCCACCGCTTCCGGGGAGATTTCCGCCAAAATCACCAGGGAGACCGTCAGGGAAGTAGATAATCCCGAAGATAATCGGCCCGCGAATGCCACCGGGTCGTGTCGGACGACGGTCGATCGCCTTGGTGATGGCAGCGAACGTGGATTCGGCAAATTCGTCGACGGTGATTCGTGAGGTTGCGCCGGCAACAGCATCGGAAGCGGTCTTCTCTCGGTCCATCATGACCTCCCCTTTTGAAAGCGCTCACGGCAACTAAGAGCACGCAGGGTAATAGGTCGCGATGACCGCCGCCTTCATCTAGCTGAAGATGCGCAAATTTCTTTCTCGCCTCGGACGAGTTGACCGGGTGTTCAGCTCCTCCTCACCCCGCCTGCGAAGGCGATGTTGTCGCAGCAGACTATCGGTACGCATCTCCACGGACCCCCACATCGATCGCCGAGCTGGGGTGACGCAATCAGCAAAGACCTCCACGAAGTCGACGCACGTATCGTCGGCGACGACGACAGCCCCGCGATGCGATCGAGTGAATCGCGTAATGCTTGGCTGGGTACCGCCAGTTTCGTCTGGCCAGACGAAACCTCGTCGGCTTTCCCAGCCTCACAGACCACCCAGACTGTCTGGGCTGGCCAGCCCTTCACTTGCCGCACCGTGCAGAACAGTGGTGACTCAAGTCGTGACGACGAGAATTCCGAAACGCAGACTCATGGTGCCTTCCTCCGTTGACGGGGGCCCAGCTTCTAGCGAGCCATCTCCCAGGCGCTCAGCAATCCATCGGTGAAATGGAGGACGAGCGGCGCGGACCCATTCGTGGCTGTCGTCTGCGCTTCGAATAGTAGTTTTTCATCATCCCAGCCGATGCGGCGTTCTCCAAAGTGGCCAATGGCGGCGCGCACCATGGCGGGGGTCAGGCCGGCTCGCAGTTGCCCCCGTAGCAACGCGTCCCGGACCTTGGGATCAGAGAGCTGGAGTGCATCGAGGCTGGTCAGTTTGTGTTGCAGCTGCTCGTAAGAGATCGGCAGAAAAATTACGGATGCCGTATCGACCGCCAACCGATCCTGGACGTGTTCAACCCAACTCACCTGTTGCCACTCTCTGACCTCGGCCCTAATGTCCGTGCGGTAGAGTCGGCTTTGCGTCGCCGGCAGGAGAGTGACGGTGCTGATCTCGGCCTCGCTCAACTCATAACCGGTGCGGTCCACCTCGGTTGTCGGTGAGGAAATCCATCGAGTGTTGGCGGTCTCAAACGGACGCAGTGTAGTCGGGGCGGCATAGGCCATCAGGATAATTTCAGGAAGGCGTCGCGTCTGCCCTGTCGCCATTCTGGCGAAGCCCGCCAACATCCAGCCGGTGTGCGTCACTTGGCGTGGATAATCCATCAGCAGCTGCGGTGGACTGCCCGATCGCACGCAAGGCCAGACGCTTCCGGCGGGGATCTCGCCTGCCGGCTGCTTCGTGCTCGGATCCCGTAGCGTGGCCGAAGCGCCGATCACCGCGAGTGACCCGCTGGTCCCTTCGTTCCCAATGGTCGCCACCCACTCCCCGGACAGCTTCACCGCCGAAGCGGACAGTCGGGCCAAGGAGTCACCTCGGGCAGCGAGGGCGAGGTTGTCGCTTCGGGCCAGGCGATCCGCGATGCTGACCTTGGCCGGGTGGTTGGGATCCAGGCTGAGGATGGTCCACAGTCGGTCCTGGACGGAGGCAAGATCGGGGTCTACACAAGCGAGATGGTAAAGCGTGGGAAGATCGCGCGGGGAAAGCTGCAGCGCCGCTTTGTACGAAGACAGGGCTTGTTCGGCTGCTTCTTCAACCCGACGTTGGTCAGGGTCAGTCCCGAACCGCCACTCACTGGCGGCTCCGCTGAGGGCGTCGCCAAGCAGACGATGGAGCTTCGCCTCTCGAGGTCGCTTGCTAATCCCCTCCCGCAACAGTGTTACCGCTTGGTCGTAGGAGCGCAGCCGAATGAGCTCTGTTGACCGCTGCGATACGTCTGAACCGCAACCAGCAGCAAGAACTAAGATCGACATCCATGCCACTGCCCTGACCAGAAGTGATTTCGTGGCCATCAACGTTCTCCAATCATGGGCTGAACAATCCACGGTGACGCTTCGAGCTGGCGAAAGACTTCCGCCCGACGGTGGTCCGTGATCCGGGCGTAGATCGACGTTGAGCGAATGCTTTGGTGCCCGAGGTGGTCCTGGACGAACTCAAGGGCAACGCCGGCATCGAGGAGGTGCGTGGCGATCGAATGTCGCAGGCAGTGGCAGGTGAACGTGTCCGGCAAACCGGCGCCGCCTCGATAGCGCTCGAAGAGCGCCTGGATTTGCCGCTTCTTGAGTGGACCTGCACGACCGGGGAACAGCGCCAAGGATGAGTCAGCGCGTCTGGCCGTCAGGTGTGCCCGCAGCGGTGCCTCCACCGATCGGAAGATTGGCCGCTCCGACCACGCGCCGCCCTTGAGACGCTGAATTAGAATTCGGCCTCGCTCGAGGTCGACATCCCCCACGCGCAAGAGCGCGACTTCCCCGACTCGCAAGCCGTACAGGTAGATCAGGCCAAAGAGCAGCCGATCCCGGCCGGCGGGGATCGCCTCGAAGAAGCGACCGACTTCGGCTTGAGAGAGATAGCGGGGTATGCGCTGATTGGGCCCGAGAGGATCGGGCATAGGCGGGAGGGTGAGTGAAACAGTCGCGACCTGACTGCACCCTTTAGCGAAAAGGTGCAGTCAGGCCGGTCTTGGGCCGCTGGCGCGGCTCCGTGAATTCACTCTAGCGCGAGAAGGGCCATCGGTCTAGGATCTGGGCGTGGCCGCGACCTCGGCATTCAGCCGCATTTCAGCGGATTCGGTGAGCCTACCCGAGCCACTGCACCCTCTCGCTAAAGCATGCGGTTAGCCGCGCCCTCACCGCTGGACTTGCGCCTTAGGGTCGTTTTGTTGGCCAGTTGCGAAGGGAATTCTGCGCCACATCACCCCCCAGCTACGAGACGAACAAGGTTTGATTCCAACTAATGTGCTTCCTCGTCACGGCGGCGCGATACTAACGCTGGCGAATGGTCCTCGAACAGTGCTTGCGTAAATGCCTTGCGTCTCCACGCGTAAGGATCAAGTCGGCGCTACTGCGCGCGCAGCAAAGGCCTCGGCCCCGTTCTCCGATCCGGGCTCCGCCTGCAGATGCAGCTCAGACAGCAACCCATTGCGGTTCAGTCAGCCTTCTTTTGGCATGGCGCACAGTAAGTCATAGCACGACTATGGGCCGAGCGGCCACCGGTCTATACGATGCCCTTCATTCTTGGCACAGACGCCTAAACGTCGAGTCATAGGCGCTAACCACGCTGTCGAACAACGGCGAGAATGCTGCAGCGTCGCCCAAATGACTCCGTCCATCCACCGGCGAACCAACAAACCACAACAAACGTCCCATCTGGTCCGCAATGCGTGCTCGCTCGTCGTCCTTCTTGCTGAGCTTCAAGGCCTGGACAAAGCATTCGCGTGCCTGTCGCAGCATAAGCATTCGCTCGTAACTGGAACGCACCCGTGCAACTCTTCGCTTCTCAATCACCTCACCGCTCGTACTTGTGCCCCGCAACGCAATGCCGTAAGCCACCCAGTATCCAGGATCCATAACACCGACGATCATGCCCCGTTCGAAATGTACCAGACTCTCCGCGAATCGACCGTCGCGTACTAGCATCATTGCGATGACGTATTCGCTTTGCGCATCAGCACTGTAGCCACCTGACGGTGCTGCTTGCGCATAGTTCACGACCGTGACACTCCACAACAACATCAGCCCAAACATAACGGCTGCGCAAAGGTCATTCCGCATTGTACTCCACGCCAATTTTGACGTATCCGATACCAGGTGGTACTAGGACTGAATATTGCCCATGGCTGCGACAAGTGCTTGGTATCCATGCAATGCTAGTATTCGGAGGAATTGTCAGTTCAGTCCATGCGTCGACCGCCGTCCATGTCCACGACGCATAATGCGATTTGGATTGGAACTGTACATCCACGTTCCCCCATCGGGTAGGTACGTGTTTGACCGCTGAGCCGCGCCACCACAACCGTCGCGCTCCTAGGGTGAGTCGCAGCGTATCGTCAACGTCACACACGACCGCATTGCGGATCAAAGTAATCAGCGCTGCGGCGCCCGTAGCATGCGGTGGCACATTTTCACCAAAGTCGCGCGTCGCGTTGGAAAAGAGTTCGGGCGCTCCACCCGACGCAGTTCTCCAATACAGCATGGCATCCAACACCTCGTCGCCGATGTTTCTCTCATGCGCAAGTAGTGCCCACATGCCCAAATCGGCACCGAGATAGTAGTGCACCGAATCGGATGGGCCGTAGGCACTTAAACCAGGATAATCCGAGGCGCTTCGCATCCTTCTGGCCAAGCGATGCATTCTGTCGTCCCAAGGCTGCAACACGCCACTCGGAAACGTGCCTGTGAGGTTCCCCCAGTCAAGACCGCATCCTTGCCACGTTGCAGGTACATCGTCACTCTCGCCCTCGATCAGGGTCTGAACAATAACGGACCGATAATCACGTGCTGTCGCGCTAAGAGACTCGGCCTCAGCATTGCGCCCCGCACGCACCAGCAGGCGTGCACCGGCCACGTACCCAGCATATGCCCACAAATCATTCCCCACCAGCTGTGCCTGCACTGCTTCGTTATCCTTAGGATCACCGAAAGGAAGCAGCCCGGATCTCATGCCCAGGGCGCTGCTGGATGCTCGTGAGCGTTCACACCATCGCCACGCACGTAGCACGGCCTCGGCCACGGCAGGCTCCACTTGCCTATCGATGCCTCGCAAGAGCGCTTGCTCCAGAGCCCATAATGCTTGACCAGTCCCGTCAAGTTGGCCGCGCTGGCTTATCAGGAATCCCTCGGGCCACTGATAGCGCAGAAGTCCCTTCGCTAGCTCGCGTGATTCGCCCGTATACCCAGCGATCGCAAGTGCATAGATAGCCCGAGCGCCATCCCGCAGCCACACATCGCGATAGTGAAAGGGACCCCCAATCGGTACCCATACGTCGCCGCGGCGTTCTCGACACGATAGCAGTACAACTACCGCACTGCGAAAAGCTGCCTCCACTGTAGCATCGCCGAGTTCCAAGCTCAGTCCTCTCGCGAGCTCGGCCCGCCAATACCTGCGATTGCTGGCTATGAATGATTTGTGGCTATGCCGGGACCAGCGGTTCAGCTCCGCTTGCGACAGCGGGTACGAAGGCATAATTACGCGGATGCTCTTGGATGCTCCGGGCTTCAGCACTAACGTCCGTGGCACGCTCGCCGTTTGCGATGCGGTTTCCGCCCAACCGTAGGAGAGTGTGTCCGCGGTCGTACCCCTACCAGCGTCGAAGGACGTGAAGATCCTCGCTGAATCACCGGCTCTCAGATCAAAACCGATCGACGCCTCTGCGATCTGGCGTCCCACGTTTCGCGCTGTTACCTCAAACGATGCGAGCAGAAGCGAGTCGTTGGTGCCTCCAACCGGGAGTGCCGCTGCCGAAAACAACCACGCAACGTCGTCCTGGTTGTAACCCCACGTCGCCACGGGTGCGCCGGATGACTCGTGACGGATCGGAGTGACTTTCACAGATTCCCGATCAGGACTTGGCGTCACACTCACTGTTAGGGACCACTCACCGTTGAATAGTGAGGTTGGCGTAAGCAGAAATGCCCGCGTCATCCCCGGCCAGCTAACGGCACTGCTCGAGACTGCGAAGGCCTCTCTAACATCGCGTGCCGCTCCATGCAACGGTTCACCCAAGGCCACATGCACCACACTAGCACAAAGGCTAACTACTATCAGCCCAACCGCTCTCGGCCACATGTGCCACAGGTACGAGCTCATTCGCAAACCGGTCATCGGCATCCATCCCATGCTTCAGCATTAATCACGCCCGCCCTAGCCATCACCTCTGTCCATATCGGTATATGGCCCATGGACCCACTGCGGTCACATTACCGATACAGCACCTTTACCCTGCCCCACGTTGACTGTCCTACCGCGGTCGATGTGTCGCGGCAGTACTCTATCTCAAAAATCAAATCTGTATCCGGCGCATTGTAGTTCGCGCGAAATAGCCCACAACTTGTAAAAGCGCGTTCTGTCACCCACAGCGATCCGAACGGATAATGATTCTCCATGTCTTGATATATGGCATAGGCAAACCCCTGAAAGCAGTTTTCCGGCTGTATAAAGAACGCATAGTATCCACGCTGCGGCAGTATAAGCGGTGGCTCCAGCACGAATGGCATCGCAATGCGGCCAGTGCTGTCTCCATACACGCGAATTGTTGGGCCATCTTGAAGCACGCCCTGCGTCACCGGATACATTGGTGTGCGCATTGTATCGACGCCGACAACAAACAGATGCGCACCGATAGCGCTAAGGTTGCCTGGCGGACGCCATACGGTAATCTTGGTAATCACAGTATCGACTGCATAGAAAATCTGCCCCAGCCCTTTGCCCTCGCTGGGACCGCCGGCGCCATTGCTGAAGGACGTATCGTGCCCCGCAATTGTAACCGACGCACATTGACTGAGTTCTTCGCATACTGCGCTGGGCACGTACATGGCACACATCAGGCCTACCGCGATGCCAACCACTCTCACTTGGTAGCCCCTCTCGTGTTCGCTCTCAGCGCCCGACGACCGCATACGCGGGCGTCAGACGCCGAGACGATTCTTACGGCATCTTCCTCTAACGCACTATGACCACTTTGCCACTCTTGCGGACATTCGCCACTTCAGCTCTGTACATGTATATGCCGGGGCCAATCCTCTTGCTTCCCCGCGCACGTCCATCCCACCGCAGTGTTGATATGCCTTTGCCCTCCAACGAGGCGACCCTCCTGCCGGCGACGTCAAATACTATCAAGCGCGTAACCATATTTGGCGGAGCGGCAAAACGCACGAGCAGAGGCCCTTGTGTCGGGTTATCGCTGATTACCTGCAACGTCGGGGCTAGTGCGCCGCGATCGATCATCATCGGGCCCGTTGTCGCTACCGTAATCTTGAAGATAAATGAATCGCTACCACCGCTAGCGGTCGTTGCCAGCAACTTGACATAGTACACTTTCCCGATATTGCCACTTCCCGGTGTGCCAGATAGCGTCCTCGTACCGGCATCCCAGTTCATCCAGGCAGGCCGGAAGAAGGCATTGTAGGTTATGGTATTGCTTTCTGGGTCCGATGCATTTACAACGTATTCTGTTTTGGTGTCGTATGTGTCCCAATCGCTTGACACAACACTCGCTGTGTCACTAACCGTGAGTGTGCCAGTGGGTGTGCCGGTAATACTCGTGAAGGCCGGCGGCAGGTTCATGTTGCGACGACCGGCCCAAATCTGCGATGTATTCAACGCGAGGCGCGTGCCATCAGCGCTCAGTCGAGGCGTCATGACCGCTTCCTCCCCACGGAGCAAAAAACTCGCGTAGTTCGGAATGATCTTCGTTGAGTCTGGTGACGACAGGAGAGGATTCAGAGTGTGAGTAAACTGACTCCCGAGTGAGGGGTGACGATTGCCGTATTCGAAGGTGAGGATCGAATCGTCTGGCGAATAGCTTGGCTGCACAGCATCTCGCAGCACGGAATCAGCGTATGAGGTTGGACCCACAAAGATCTGTGTGGTTGATCCCCCGGTGGCCGCAACCTTGAACAATCGCCATTGGTTTCCAAGCCCTGGATCATTTCGTTGGAACACAATCGTCTGGCCATTCGCGGACCACTGGGCGTACTTGTCCGTCGAACTCGTCGTCGTATCTGTCAATACCGTAGGGAGGCCACCAGCGATAGGAACTTTCCACAGGGCCCAGCCGCCCGGGAGGGTTGGCGGTGCGTAGCCTTTGCAGCGACTGAATACGACCCATTGCCCATCGGGGGATACCGCTGGCCAGTTGTCGCCACCATCATTGCAACCTGTTTTGTTGCTGTGGCTAATAATGTGGTCCGTCGTGTCCACCGAGCCAAAGTTGCCGAATAATCCTTTTGAGATCAGCATGGTATCTGCTCTATCGAATACGATCACGCCATTGAGCGGCGACCAGCTCGGATCATAATCATGACCTGTTGTCGGGGCGTTCGTTATTTGCCGCATGAGATTGCCATCAGTTGGTGCCGATGGGACGACGAATACTTTGCATGCTGTATCGGACGCATATCCTACAAACGCTGTATATGCAATGTAGCGTTGGCTGGGCGACCAGGAAAGCGCTCCTTCGCCTTTGGTGTTTGGATGGTGATCCGGGCATGTGTCGCACAACGATGTTCGACGCACAAGCGTTCCGTGAAGTGCGTTGCGCCGCCAGTGATCGACGTGTGCCAGAATCATGTTCTTGTCGGTTGAGGTAACGCTACCGCTCCAATTAACGTCTGTCGCGCTTGTGGTGTCAGATGCCGTGATGCGGCCATTCGCGTCTGTGTCGAGAGTTCGAATTACTACGTCCTGAAAGCCTTGGTCAGCCCCTGAAACGGTTACCCATACCCGTATCGTGCCGTTACCTGATAGGCTGGGTAATGTGACATTTGTATGACCGGACGCGTCGGTAGAATCATCGGCATACGTATTAGTGGTTTTGTCATTGACCGTTACGTTGCCCGATCGATTTTGCCATGTAACATAGATGGATTCGGGTGGTACACCAGCGTTGTAGTTACAGTCCATATCTGAATAATCAATGGCGATGCGGACTCTTGATGCGTGGCTGGCAACACCGGTAGTCTCACCAGCCGGACACCCCGTAAGATTGGTGGAGGCGTACCACAAGACGTTCTCATTTGACGGAGCATCCGAGCATGTCGCCCGGACCAACGGGGCTATCAGAGTGATCGCAGCGCATCCGATCAACGCCGAGTGCAAAAGATTGCGGCACTGCATGATCCGGCCTCCTTGCCAGGCATCCCATGGTGTTTGGGGTCCCTGACCATCCTGTAAGGATTCAGCGCGCTCAGAGCCTGCCCGAGGCCCTGGCGCATACCTCATAAGCTCCTTCAAATTTCCCTAGGCGGTCGGAGTTCAGTCGCCAATGTGGGAAAGTTGAACTTCTTGGAGGTATGGTTCCGGGTGGGGTTATGGATCTCGAGTACGTTGGCCAGACGGTCGTCGGCAGACGGAGTTGTATGCCGCGAGTCCGTGGTCATAAGCGGCAGGGTCCCTCAAGACCCGCTGAGCACCTACTCCCCACGCCGACCTTGTGAGAAAGGAAGGTCGCCACAAGCCAAACCAACAGATGACAAGTGGCAGTTCACCAAGGAACGGCCCGCTATGAAGGATTTTTGCACTATAGACTGAATCTTGTTCAGAGCAAGTAAATCTTTAGAAGTCTCTTGGGCTCTTCCGGCTTGGGTGCTGGGTGAAAGTGGTGAGGGCGGCGACGTGGCAGCCTGATGGCATTCGAGCGGACCGTTCGAGCGCCTGTACGCGACGGTTCTGGGCTGTAGGTCCAGTGGGTATCGGCAAATGGAGACGCAGGTTTTGGTTTGCGGCGATCATTGCGATCGCGGCTGGCGACACCTGGGCACCGTAAGTTCCGCACCATTCGGTCCACGCGCGCGTACCGCGACTCAAGTGTCCGACGCATGGGATTTCGCAACTGTGGGCGCGGAGCACATGGATTCGCGTCGAATGGGGCTAGTCGAACGCATTTCTGCGCATTATCATCTTGGAACGTCCATTGGAGCCGATCGAGGCCTTTCGAAGCCGCCTCCCTCGCGATCATACTCAGCGGCAGCCTTGATTACGGCCGCAATGGCCCCAGCCGACGTCCCACCGATACAGCGGAAGCGGTACCGACGAGATTGCTGAAGTGACCGGTCGGGGGCGTGGGTTTCATTTCCAGCCGCTAATCCTTCCACATGGGTTTATTGAGCCATTGCGGCGATATTTTTGTCGGAGACGTTCATCCCCCCAACCAAGGTCCGTCGTGTGCTGAGCAGCTGTGTTGTTGCAAAAGCTCCGGTCTTCGCATTTGTGATCGTCGGCTACTGTAAAGACCTCTCGGTCGTACCCGGAAGTAATGCATGCGGCTTCGCGTGGGTGGTACGCTGCTGGGAACCATGCTCCTTGCATGGAATTCCCCAGAACCCTAACAACTCCAAGCGACGTCGATCGGACGACCAACCAGGTTTTGACAACGGGGCCGTCCTTCCTTGGGGCCCCGGTGAAGGAATTACGAGATTTACTCCCTGCGAAAGATTGAACTGAGCTTGAGGCTACCCTCCTTGGGCCCTTGGATTTGAGGGCAATTGGCAATGAAGGGCGTGGTTCTCTCCTGAAGTTGGGTCATGCACACAAGGAGTTCACGGACGTGCTCAGTTACAATTTGGAAGACTACGTGTGATCCTATGTCGCTGCCCTGAACGCACGACCACATGGTCGGGCAGTTGCGCCAGACAACGCAGACGGGATTTCCTCACTGTTACGGCTTCCGTCGCAGAGTGCCCCCTGTCCTATAGGGCTCGGAGAAAATTTAGACTGGGTGCAAAGAAATATTCGCCTCCGCGCATGGTAACTAATCCTTGAAACGAGAATGGCGTTGCCCCAAGGCCGATGTCGTCCCACTGCATTGGCCACGGCTGCAAGCTAACGGGCCCCTGCCCGATTACCGGATCGAGACCCGGCGCATTTGGCGCCTGCGGAAAGCCTGCATTATTTGCCCAGGTCTTCTGAGTAAATTCGAATTGCACCGATAGATCTCGGTTGTAGGCCATGAACAGCAGACCAACATCCCCGGTTGGCAGCTTGGGCGCGACCTCAGCGTCGAATTGGGCCAGTGACTCGCTCTCTGGAACGTCCACCGGATGGACCACACGAACAACATCCTCGTAGGGAATTCCTCTACGCGGCATCAGGTGCTTGCGTTCGTTAGGGAGCGGCTCGAAGCCACCGCTCCCTCGCGGATTTGTCTTCCGGATGTGTGCGTGGAACGGGCAACGTGTACCCGCGTCGGCGTCGTAGTTGAAGTCGTTCGGAGGATTGACGCCGCGAGCTTCGCTCGACATGGTCACCGGCGTACCGTCTTCAAAACGGCCAACAACCAAAGCGCCCGCCAGCTCACGTGCCTCGCCCGTCAGCCCGAGCACAACCGCCAACTCTAGCTCCCTGCGCTTGAACTCGCGCACATTCTGGTCGAGCTTGCGAAAGATAAAATAGCTGCCGAAGCTAATGTCGTCGCTTGCGCCCGGTTCAGGCACGAGAGCAGCGTCGAGTGTCGACTGCGGATCCCACTGTGCGATGCCAGCATCTCTGGCCTCGCGCTCAACATCCTCTTCGAGCATAAGGGGTTGACTACGACCATCCACGTAACCGAAGTGCTCAATGCCATCGTTGGCCTTGTTGAAAAGGGCTCGCCCAGGCTGCTCCTTGACGACGGTCGCGCCAGCTTCAGTCAACAGCGTCACCACCGCATCTCGCTTGAGTCGAAGCGCCGTATCGTTCTCGCTCGCGAGCAGGACCAGCCCGTCGATCTGACCTTGAAAAGGCTGGTCCCAGCTAGCAACAGGCGGGTCTCCGAGGGCTGCCGCCTTCATGCCCTCCCTAAAGCTTTGACCGTCCGGTATTTGTTCTGTTGGGACGTCCAGAGCGACGTAGCCCGAGGCGGAGAGTAGGACGGAAACGAACGGGCTTCCCGATTCGCCTGTTTGTTTGAATCGTTCGGTCTCGAGCAACTGTTGATATGCGGAAGTAGCATGAAAGGTGGCAATGGTCCGAAGGGCAGCACGCACCGAGTGCTTCTTGACCGGGTCGATGGCGAAAAACACGTTCAACGTCGCGGATCGCCCATGACCCTTGAGTATGTTGCCTTGGAGGCTTCGCAGCATTCTTTGTTCATCGTGATTAGCGAGTTTCCAGGCAATGGGCTTACTCAGATCGATCGGCATTCAATCCTGCCTTCCTCGAGTTAGGGACTTCGCGGCACATCGCAGGGGCGGACGCCTCCGGGCACGACCGGCTTGAGGTTTGATCCTGCACACTCCTCCTTGGCAGCGCATTCATCTAGTTGAATGAACGCCGACGTCAGCTGCCCAGCCGTGCGGCACGGGTTGCAGTCCGAGGATTCAACACCTCCCTGGCTCCAAGTACCCGCCTGTCTCCCCAGAGAGGCAATCCATGAAGCTGGACCTGGGGTTCTGTTGCCCGGGGCCGGAAAATGACTACACGCTATGGCTCACGGCCTGGCGGACGGGAGGGGCATTCGCATGCGCCCCCAATTCGAGCGCGACGTCTCGCCACTTGCTCGCCGAGGTCGCCGGCAACTAGCAGTAGGTCACTCCGATGGCAACATCTTTCGCAAATATTGGCCGGAGACTATCTCGGAGGCGCCTCGGCAGAACGGCCAGCCGCGAGCGGATGGTTGGGCGCGCCCGATGCCATCGCTGATGCTGACAGCCCACCATTGGCGATCGGAGCATTGCTCAGAGCAATTGTGTGGTCCCGACCCTGGAGGGTGAGCACCACCGCGCCTCGCTCCCGTCTTAGAATTCCATCCTCCTCCATCTCAGCCATCAGCTGACACAGATAGGGTGGAGCGACGCCGACAATCTGGGCGACCTCCCATTGTCGAAGCGGCATCTGCACGTGGATCTCTCCCGAGCCCTTTGGCGGCTCCAGAGAGGCAAGGTTGCGAAGGAGATGTTCCAAACGGGATCGTGCGGAAATTGAGCTTTCCGTTACCTGCGTGAGTTCGTTGTAGACTTCGCGAGCGTGCATACGGTGCACAGCCGCAGAAAGCTCGTGATCTGTCTGGAGCCGCCTCCTGAATTCCGTGGCCGCCACTCGAGCGATTCGGCTCGGCACAACCGTGACGGCCGTCGCGACATAGGGTTCGTCGAGGATGGCGGCTGCGGCGCCGATGACCCACCCATCGGCGCGCAGCCCAATGATTCTCTCTTCCCGACCGTCCTGGTTTCCCCGAACAAGCTTGACGAGGCCGTGCTCGAGGTACAGAACATCCTCGACTCCTTCACCCTGACTGAAGAACGTGTATCGAGCAGGGTAGGTGCGACTCGTCCCCAATGAAGAGACCCGGTCCGTGACAGGTAAGGAGAAGTGTCCAAATCGCGTCGCTAGTTGGGCACGCGTGGTCTCGGGCACTGACGATTTCCTTCCACGGCGAGGATTGGCTCAGATTCATAAGGCACACTTGGTCGGGGCGGCCCCCAACCAAGCTGAAAGCAGTTGCTGTGCCGATCGCTTGAGGCCGCGAATTCTTGGAAAGCGCGGGCTGATGAAGCGGGGCATGCCCACGGCATTCGCAGATTTCCTGCGATGTACTTTTTCGAAAACTCGTAACGTCCTTTCAGTACTTCCGCTTATCCGGCTCGATGTTGTACTGACCCGGGCGAGAAATTCGCGAGCCAGCGGCAAGTCCTTTCGACGGACCTATTTGAAGAGTTCCCATTGCCTTAGCGCTAGATTCGGCAGTACCGTTCAGTTCCCCTAGTGAGCCAAGCGTGGAATTGGACATCAACGTGGGCCGGCAATGGAAACCTTTGCAGCGCGCTACCTTCTGTTGCGCAAACTCGGCCATGGTGGAATGGGCGAGGTTTTTCTCGCGCGCGACCTCGCTACCGGGTCGGTCTGCGCCATCAAGCGCCTGAATCCCGAGATCGCCGACCCTCTCACCGTCTTGCGCAGAGAATTCAAGGCCCTGGCTCAACTTCGCCATCCGGTCATCGTCCAGGTCTTAGACTGCGCTGTCTCGGCCGATGGAACGCCCTATCTGGCGCTGGAATATGTGCCGGGCGTGCCATCCGACCGAGCGGTCGACCGAGGCGATTGGAGTTCCGCGCTTTCCGTTGGCTGCCGGGTGGTCGAGGGTCTTGAAGCGCTCCACGACGCGGGGGTAATCCACGGTGACCTGAAACCCTCCAACATCTTGGTGTCCAGCGCTCGAGGTCACCACCGCGACGTGCGCCTGGTGGATTTCGGACTTTCAGCTCTCCGCGTTGGTCCTGAGAGTTTCCGGCGAGGAACCTTTGGCTTCGCAGCCCCTGAAATCGTCGGCGGCGGGCCGGCCAACACCGCGAGTGATCTCTTTGGTTTGGGCGCTACGTTGTACGCGCTGATCACCGGGAAGACCCCTCTTGAGCAGGATGTTGAATCGCGATCATTTGTCGACCGCGGTTCAAAACCGGATGTCCAAGCGCTAGAGATCGCCAACGTTCCGTGGAAGCTCATCGAACTACTTCTCTGGCTGCTGGCCGAAAAGCCCAGCGAGCGCCCCGCCACTGCTCGCGACGTCCGCCGCGAGATCGAGCGCCGAGCCCCGCATGCCGCTCGCTCACTCGAGGTCAGGCTAGGCGCGTCTCGGGTCATTGGACGTGACCGCGAACTAGGCTCGCTTGACCAATGGTTGATCCAGCCAAAACCCGTGCCCAGCGTGGCGCTGGTCGCAGGCAGACCAGGAACCGGGCGCTCAGCATTCTTGAACGAAGTTGCCGCCCGAGCCGCGCTTGGCGAACGCCGCGTGGTCCATCTGGCCATGACGCATGGAACCGCTTGGGGAAGCGGGACGCGCACCCTACTCAGAATGCTGGCCGCGCAGTTGCCCACGCCAAACGCTCAAATCCTGAGCCGCCTGTTCGATCGCAAGGAGCCATTGACGAACGACGACTTGGACGACTGGGTTCAGCAGACGCGGAGCGCATTCGCCTCAGGAGTAGGCGACCTCCTGATCGTCATCGATGACGCCGATCGGCTTGATCGTTGGTCAGCTGCCTGGCTCCGTCGTGTGATCCTAGCCGAAGGCTCACAGCTGGTGTGGTGGGTTCTGGGGCACGGGGTGGAGACGGATAACGCAATGCAGGTCCTCAAGGCTGGTGGTGTTGCCTTAACCATCGACGTCGGTCCGCTCCGCGAAGATGACCTGCAGCGAATGGTCGCGATGCAACTTGGAACAGAAGCGCCACCCCAGCTGGTGAAGTACCTGTGGCAACAGGCCAAGGGCCACTGTGGGTTCACCCTCGACCTGCTCCACCGGTTGGTCTCCAAAGGGGCGGTCGTTGAAGATGACCATGGCGTCGCCATCCGCGGCGACATCTTGGTCGACAATGCCCTGAATGGCCCAATGGCGGCACGGATGGACCGGTTGTCCGGATTGCCTCTGGCGCAACGTGAAGCGCTGGCGGCCCTAGCCATCATTGGGCCGCTCAGTAAGATGGAATTGTGTGCGTTGCTGCCGAAGACCAGAGTCGATGACCTCATTCAGCTCCAGCGCCAATCGCTGATCGCAGAGGAAGGCGAAAAATTCTTCCTGGCTTCATCAAGGTTGCAAGCGCCGGCCGCGGCTTTGCCGGACGTCGAAATACAGAGTCGATTCCATCGCGTGGCCCTCGCGGCGGTGGCGACAACAGCCCGGGAGCGATTTGTTCATCTGCGGGCTCTGGGGCATGTGGACCAGGCATTGCAGGCCGCGGAACAAGCTCATGGCGACCAGCCTGACGCTCACCTTGCGGTGGCCGCAGGTGAGTTTGCCGAACTGAATGGGTTCTCTGAGGCAGCCCTATGGTTCTATCGGGCTGGCGAGATGTATCGCGAGGATTGCCAGTACGCTTCAGCCATTCCGTTTTATGAACGATCGTTGACGAGAGCACTTGATCCTCTACAGCGCGGCGAGTTGTTCTTTCGGCTCTCGACGGCATATCTCCGCACGGGAGACTTACGCGGGTGTCTGCAGCGCATCGATCAAGGACTTCAGGAAGCCTCGGGGTCCTGGGGGTATCGCCTGCGGGGCAACCAGGCTATTGCGCGAGCGATGCTTGGAGAGCCATCGGCGGAGCGTGACGCACGAGACGCGTTTGCCGACTCTCAGACGGCCAAGGATTGGCTCGGGATGGGATTGGCTTCGGACACCTTGGTTCGCCTCGCGCTTGCCCGGGGCAACGCGACTGGCGCCTTGGAGTGGATCAGCGAGTCTGCCCGCGCCTACCGCCGCGCCAACAACACCCTCGGGGTGCTTCGCGCCATGGGCACGAAGGCCTTGGCATACAGGGCACGGGGCAAGATCCTTCGGGCGGACCGGCAGTCAGGCTTGGCCGTAGCCGCCGCGCGAAAATGTAATCATCGGCTGGCCCTGAGCGAACAGTTGATGAAGCTTGGGGCTGTGAAGGTTGACCTGGGCCAATGGCCGGCGGCGCGCGCAGCGTTTGCTGAAGCACTGAGACTCGCCATCGAGGACGGTCGTCTCATCGAAGTCACCGTGGCGATGTCCCACATGGCGCAGGTCGACGGACTCTTGGGCAATCCTCGGCTAGCACGTCGCCAAGCCCGCGGCGCCGTTCGGCTCACGGCACGCCATCAGCCCGACCTCTCTTCCTATGCCTGGCGCTCGTTGGCCCAAGCAGAACGCATGGCCGGCCGATCCGGCCTGGCGCTGCTGGCGGTCCGGCGCGCTCACGCCGCCCTGAGAGATACTCAAGGGTCCGAGCCGCAATGGTGTCGTATCGAGTACGGTCGGATCCTCGCGCAGCAGGGCCGCTGGAAGGAAGCGCTCAATATCTGGGAGACGGGTCTCCGCCAAACCGCTCAGCCAGAGAGTCTGGGTGTCGCCTTCCTCGCAATCAACGCGGCTCGAGCCACGCTCCGGTTTGAAAAGTCTAGGGCGACTGATCAATACGTGGAACGCGCCCGCACGTTGATGGCGAAATTCCCGAGCGCGTTGCTGACTGCACATTGCGATGTGTTTGAGGCTGAACGACTACTCGTCGCCGGCAATTCCGCAGAGGGTCTACGCGTCCTCGGACAATCCCTGCGGCGATTCGCCGAATTGCCGGCACCATATGAGCGCGCCCTGGCCATCTTGCAGGCTGCCCAGTTGATCCCAGCTGCCGCAGCGGTCCGCGCGCCACTGACGAGCCTCCTGCTGGAGGCGGTTGCGCTTTTTGAACGGTGCGGCGATCACCACAGTCGCGTTACGGCACTGACGTTGACCGTGAAATGGACCTCCGCGAACCAGTCGTACGATGCACCAGAGCGCGAGCTCGGGCTCATTGAACGTGCCTCCTGGCTCCTCAGCTCGCTCACCGACTTGGACGAGTTGTTACGGCGAGCCATGCGCGCCGTCGTCGAACAACTAGATGCGGAACGTGGAGTCCTGCTGCTCGTCGATCCTCTGTCTGGCGAGATGACTACGGCGGCCGAATATGGGCAGATCGAGACCTCGACCCGCGTGGCAGCGCTCGGATACAGCAAACGCGTCGTGCATCAGGTCGCCGAGGGCGGCGACAGCCTCCTGGTCTTTGACGCGGGCAGCGACTCGCGTACGACATCGGCCAGTGTTGAGGCAATGCACATTCAATCCATCCTTTGCGTGCCGCTGTTCACCGATGGTCGATTGCTCGGGATGGTCTATTTGGACGACTCGCGGCGCACTCATGCCTTTGCCGAAACGCAACGCAGCATGGTCGAGGGCTTTGTTCATCTCATCGCGGTTGCAATCGACAAAAGCCGCAGCCATGACGAGGCCCAACAAGCCAATACTCGCCTCGGAGATGAGAACGTAGGGTTGCGTACGGTCGTCGGTAAGAGTGGCCATGCGTTCGGGGTCATTGGCGCCAGCGCTCCCATGCGTCGCGTGTTGACCATGGTTGAACACGCAGCCAGAACCAAGACCACGGTATTGCTCACCGGGGAAAACGGCACCGGCAAGCAGTTGATTGCCGAAGCACTCCACCGTAGCGGCAAACGCGCCCACGGTCCCTTCGTCACCGTCAATTGCGGAGCAATCACCGATACCCTCTTGGAAAGTGAACTCTTTGGCATTCTGCCAAATGTCGCGACGGGGGTCCGGGGTCGGACAGGCAAGTTCGTTCAAGCTGACGGCGGCACCCTGTTCCTCGATGAAGTTGGTGACATGCCCATGAGTCAACAGGTCGCACTGCTCGCGGCAATTCAACAACGCACCGTCACGCCTGTTGGGGGCCAGAAGGAGGTCGCCTTCGACGCGCGCATTGTTGCCGCGACGAATCGCAGCCTGCGCAGCCTGGTTGAACTCGGGAAGTTTCGCGAGGATCTGTTCTTTCGTCTGAGCGTCATCGAGATCGCGATTCCTCCATTGCGGGAACGGAAGGCGGACATCCCAGAGTTGAGCCGCGCCTTCTTGGCGCAATTTGCGAAGCAACAAGAACGTGACGTTCCAAAGCTCTCACCAGATTTTTTTGCCGTCCTCCTCCAGAGTGACTGGCCCGGCAATGTGCGGGAACTTCAGAATTATTTGGAGCGGCTGCTTGCGCTAACGCCGGGGAGCTACTTGTCTCCGGAGCCAGCCCCTCGTGACGTGAGCAGCACCCCGACACGCGCGCCAGCGCGCAATCGTCGGCTAGCCAGAGTCATTAAGGACTATGAGAGACGCGTGCTGATGGATGCGCTTCGCGCCAGCGGTGGAAATCAGAGTCAGGCCGCTCGCGACTTGGGTTTGACCGAGCAAGCGCTGCGATATCGCTTGAAGAAGCATCGCATGCAGCTGGTGGACACCAAGGGATCCAACGGCACAGCCTAGAACTCCGGCAAGATCGGCGCCATCGGAGTTTGTTCCTCGCAGGAATCGATCGGTTCGTCACTTCGAGTTCGCTGACAGCAGAAGCGGTACTGCACGCATTTAGGGCTGACGCCCATGGACCCTCGCAGAAAAGTTGCGAGATCTCGGGCGGTCGCTATCCGCGTCCATCGGCGCAATTCTCTATGTCGCAATAGCTTCGAGCCCTGCGCCAATACCGGCGGATGCGGCATGTCGCTGGCTGTAGAGGCCTCCACGCAAACATCCCGTTTGCGATGGAGGTCTTATGCGCAATGTACCGTGTCGCCTTGCCCTGCTGTGTGTTCTCATGGTCAGCGGTCAGACCTGTTGGGCGCAGATAACCGATCCCGGCCCCGGTGGGGGCGGACAACCCCTGAGGGCTCCGGCTCCGACGCCGAGCCTTTCGCCAACCGATTTCTTGTCGTGGCGCATGGTGACCACCAGCCCGATTCGTTGGTCATTTTGGGAGACGGCTTATGCGTCAAGGTTCACGTCCCCACTTCCTGCAGCGTCGGCCTCTCCCGTTCTTCGTGGTTCTCAGATTCGACTGACCCTCGCACCGCGCGCTCAGCGCTAGTCGGACGACCGGGGATCGGATGCGGAAGCAGCCGATCCCCGGCCTACGGCGATGGATAATTGGCGAGCAACCGGGGCAAACGTCACAACGTCCTTGATGGAGAGATATGGTTCGCCACATCCCATAACTCCCGGCGCTCCCCGCGGCGGCAATCTCCGAAGTAGTCGTTCACATGACCACTGACGGCGACGGCGGACGATGATGGAGGCGCAAACATGAGGAGGGCCGGAAGGCTGGGTTCTGGAAGACCAGTAAGCCCCGGCAGCCGCGACATGCGCATTCAAGGAAGGCGCATGTACCGACTCTTGTTTTTAATCGCCCCGCCCCGCAAATCCGCGCCGGAGGCGGGTTACCCCAATCAAGACGAGGAACGAGCCCATCCCAAGGATTCCGGCGAGAGGAGCGGCAGGCACGGGGACAGCCTCTGCCGTGCACATTGAGGCACCTGCACACACGCTAGCCTCCAGCCCGATGTCGGCCGTATCCCAAACCCCCGCTACTGTCCATTGGAGCGGTGACACAAACCTAAGGGTGTGCACGTGCCCTGGTGACGACGAGATCGTGTACTGGCGCCCGGCAAACAGTCCCGTGGTTTCGGCCCACACAGAATCGTTCGATGCTCCTGACAGGCCGTGGAGAACAACGCTGCTCTCCGTTCCATTAATCTCCATGATCCAGCCTGTCGTCATCACCGCCGGATTTGACAAGTTCAGCTGCAGAAACGAGCTTGAATCGAACCCGACTGCGATGGTGTTTGAATTTGGTCCGGGGCCATACGTCTGGTTCGCGAAGAGATTGTCGCTAACGACGGCGCTCTCCTCACTGTTCTCCGCGCCGTTGATGCCATTCGGGGCTATGGGTATGCATCCCACAGCGTGATGGTGCGCATGTCCGCTGGCGGACCAACCAAGGTAGACGGCGGGATTGGATATTCGCACGTAGTTATTGCCGAGCTGTTCGTGGGCGGTAACAGAAATGGTTCCTGCGGCCGTACTCGCTGTTTTTGTAGCGTGCGCGGCACCGCTGTGAGGTTCGCAGTCGGCAGAGGCCGTGCAGCCGTTGAGCGCGCAAATGGCCGCTCTCGCATGCATCGGTCCAGCAACTGCGGCAGGGATCGGCCCGATCATCATGAGGCTGCACGTCACGAAGTACACTATCTTGCTCGTAGTCATGACTACCCTCGTGGTGGATTGCGTGACCAGCAGCGCGTCGCGTTACTCTCGAGTGCCAGGGTGGCCGAAATAGCGGTTGCCCCGCGCGCACGATGAACTCGTCTAATAGCCCCATAGGTCTCGCGCATAAACTGGACCAGGCGCATGCGGTCACTCACTTCAAGGTTGGCCATCCCCCCACGACGCCAACAAACCTAGACCACGTACTCCTAGCTCACGACCATGCGGCGACGTCGAAAGTCGACCACTGAGGTCATGAAGAGGGCCGCGCCAGGTCCGAGCCGGTAACGGTGAGCACGCCCCGACAAGTGGGCTTCTTTATCCCGTCGCAGGCAAAGACCGTGGCGACGCGGGCGGCACTGCCTGAGTTGACGATGACCGCGGAAAGGTCGATGCAGGCAACGAGGCGCAGCATCAGAGCGTTCAGAGCATTCCTTCCCCCTAGAACAGGCGTGCGCTCAGAGCCCATGATCTTTGCGGAGGTGGCGCGGCGCGACCGCTCTGGGCCTCAATGGGGAAAGGCCATTCTCTGCGGGAGCAGCGTCACGCGCATTCAGCTAGTGGAAGATCGGCGTCGATTGGTGGGCGGTACGGCGGATTGCGCTTCGGATGCTCTCGAGCGTGCGCGTTCATCTAGTTGAATGATCGCAGGCGCGCCTTGCCCTACGTTCCGACGTGGAGTTGCGGTGCTCAAAGATCCGGGATCCGCCCAGACTTTGTGCACTCGCCTCGTCACTCCACAGGAGGCTCACGATGAAGCGTGCCTATCTGATCTTGGTAATGCTGGTCCTTGCCGCCGCGACCGCCTACGCCGAGAACTGCCCGCCGTCAAAGGTGTCGGACCTTGCGGCAGTGGTAATCGGTAAGACGACCGTCCCGCTCGGCTTCACGGACGCCGGCGACGACTGTCTGAGTGGGACCGCGACGTCGTTCGAAATCCGTCGCTCCGCCTCCGCGATCACCGAAGCGAACTACTACTCCGCAACCGTGGTTGTTTCCAACGGGACGCCGGCAGGCAGTGGTGGAACAGCGGACTGCTACTCGGTAACGGGCCTGACCCAGGGCACGACCTACTACTTTGCCATCACGTTCACGGATGCTTCAGGCAATCGCTCGCCGGTCAGCAACTCGCCCAGTGTCACGACGAATACGTCGGGGACTGAGAAGTACTGCCCCTAGTTGTGGTCACAGGACGCCTCCGCACAGGCTCGCAACGCCCGTGCGGAGGCCCCGCTATTCCGAGCCACGTCAGTGCATACTCCAAGCGGATCTCACGCCCAATGATCTGAGGCCATGCATCCGGGGGTCTCCGGGGCCGGCCGCTGTCGCGGGCCTACCTAAGAGCCGCATCGGCAGATCGCATATCAACCGCGCATTGCCTTGATCATTGATCGCCCCTAGAGCCGTGACAACCAGCCGCTTACGGCCTTCGACGGCGGCCGATGGCACTTGGTGTGGCGTCACACAACCTGATCAGGCCTTCAGCTATCTGAATGCACTCCACTGGGTTCTAGTCCATGTTCGGGAGTCTATCGATCACGTTGGTCCTCCCACACCGCTGCCCCGCAGTTCTTCTATTGCACAACCAGATGGTTCATGAGGAGCGCGACATGCTCAGGCCGCAGGTATTCTGTCTGATTCTCGTAATGGCCTTGATGTGCGCACCCCGCGCATATGCCACGGTTAGAGGTGTTGTATCGGGGCGTGTGCTGATTTTCGACAATCGCAGCCTGTCCCCGAACACTGCCACATTGGGGACGACGGTCGCAGCGCGCCGGCTCGTTGTCGCGGTTACGTCGCCCGCCGCCAGTTCAATGACCGGGGGGTCTTTCATCAACCCCACCAACTACGCTGTTACGGACGCAAACGGAAGGTTCCGGGTCCAATGGACGGACGAGACCCGGGGTGCGCTACCGATTCGCCTGAGGCTGACGATTACGTACACGTCCTCAGAGTCCAACGGTGGCGGACGCACGCCGCCCAGAGTCCTGTTCATGGTCGATGGCGACCAGGAGACATTTCGTCGCGATGTAACGACCAATAACTTCAATCTTGGGGACATTATCGTTGACGCGAGTCGGGCGGGCGAAGAGTCAGCAGCATATTTGACGACTCGTGAGTTCTTCGAAACGATTGTCGCGCGATCGCGCAATCTTCGGGAGCGCATGCCCGGGACAGTTGTGAAAGTCAACGTAGAGGGTTTTGGGATCTTTTCTGGTATCACGCCGGTGCCGCACGAAGTGTGGGTAACTCCCGGGCGAGCGGTAAGCAATCCAGGCACAGTGGCTCACGAACTGGGTCATGCCATCACGTGGGCGGCGTTACAACTGAACTCTGCCCCGATCAATCCACTTTCTGACTACATGATGTTTGGTGTGCCCGGTTGGGCTCGGGACAGTCGGGAGTTCTCGAAAGCAGCTTTTCTTGAAGGGATGGCCGATCTTTGGATGGTTGTTTGGCTTGGCGGTCAGAATTGCGACCCGACGATCACACAAGGCGATCGCACGCTGAATTACGAAGCTGCCACGGTAATCGACGGCCAAGGCCGCGTCCTGGTCAAGTGCCGCACGGCCGATCGGCCATGGGAGTTTCCGTTCTGTCATTCGGCGGCGTTGTGGGATTTGATCGACGGCGACACCGGGGGCGACGGCGTCGATCTGACCATTGCCAACATTATCGATACGATGAATCACTTCCCCAACAACTGCATTTCGAACGGCTGTCGCGACGAGCTCGGATTTGACGCGCTCAACCACCTGGATTTCCTCAACAACTCACCTGCGGCGCGTCAGACTGCGATCAGGGGCGTTTGGCAGCTCAATGGCATTTCTGGTGGCAACTAGTGTCTTGGGTTGCCATCACAGGAACGGTGATCGCGAGCTGATTGCTCCATGCACCGCCACGACAGCGCAGTTGGGATCAGTCCGTGGAACACAACCGCGACCCCGCGTTGATCTCGCTGCTGGGTAGCCCGTCACGGGCATAGCGCGAATGAAGTCCGGTGCGACGGTGAACTACTCGCAACTCGCACGACACACTTCGGCCCGTACGGTGAAGCCCTCCGGGAGGACGTACATGACGTCACTACGCCATCCATCATGCGCAATCATTGCCTGCATCGTCGCTCTATCGTTCTCCACGCTTTGCCAAGCAACGACCTGCGTAACGGATTGCCAAACCGGAGCATCTTCCACTACGGCCGACTGCGCGACGTGTCAGGCTCTGGGGGGCTGCTGTTACAATTCTCCAGGGGACTGTGCATGCCCTCCGCCGACGGACACCGTCCCAGGCTTCTCGCCTCTCACTGGCGTGCTCTTGGGAGGCATTCTTGCCATCGCAGCAATTGCCAAACGCGGCCACAGTCTTCGCGATCACCTACGGCGATAACGTGTAGGCCGTAGCATCGTTCACTGACGGCTTCACGGCATGACACATCCTCTCGATCAGGGTTACCGCCACCCGCGTGTGCCGGGCCAGCGTCAGCAGACGGCGGAACTGCTCGGCTTGATTCCTCTCGAGCGCTTCCTGGACTTCCTCGAAGATGACCCAAGTGCGAGGCGTTCCCGGTCCGACTGGCCAAGACAGGATTGCCCGGGTTATACGACCGGTCAGGATACCCGCTCAGAATCGCTGTGCCCGCTCGGCACCCGCGGGTGGGCTGCCCAAATCCACGATGGATTCCAGGGCGTCGGCGAACGAGACGCAGCTTGGCGCTGACAGTGGGAGCTTGACCTCGTCAAGAAAGAGGAAGGAATCGAGGCGAAGCGAGCAACGCGTCGATGGCTGGACGACTCTCGCGGGCGAATCCCGACTGCGTGTACTCACGAAGCGTGGTGTCCTTCGAGCGACTCGCATCCTTGGCGACAGCTGCGGAACCTCGAGTCGGCGCTGAATCACGGTCAATGGCTGGCCCAGTTCGATCGCCAGGCTCAAGAGCCGCAAGACAACTCGGCTCATGCGCGACCCCAGTTCGTCGTCTGCTGCGATGGGCTCAAGGGCTTCCCCGAAGCGATTGAGGCGGTGTTCCCGCGGGCGATCGTCCAGACGCGCATCGTCAATCTGATCCGCAGCTCGACGCGGTTCGTGGCTTGGATCAATCGCAAGGCCCTGACCGCCGACCTGCGATCGGTCTACGCGGCCCAGACCGAGGAAGCGGCGCTCGCCCCCCTCAGCGAGTTCGAACGGAAGTTGGACGACCGCTAACCGATGGTCGCCCAGTCGTAGCGCTCGAACTGGGAGCGCGTCCGACCGTTCTTCGCGTTCGGCCATGAGGTGCGCAAGATCATCTACACGACGAACGCGATCGAGTCGCTGAACTTCACGCTGCGCAAGGTAACGAAGGCTCGTGGCCACCTCCCGAATGACGAAGCGGCACTCAAGCCGGTCTACCTCGGAATCCTCAACATGGAGAAGAAGTGGCCGCGGCAACCGAAGTGTTGGAATCTCGCTTTGAACCAGTTCGCCATCATGTTCGGAGGACGACTGTCCGCGTGACCCGGAATGGGCTTACACAGAAATCAGGACAGGCTCGAAACTGACCGAGACGGGCCTTCCCTCGGCCTTAGCTACTTCTACCCTCGTAGCTCGGGGATTTCCCGTGATGCGCCCCTGACGGTCGCTGGCGACAATCCAACACATCTAAGCCGAGTTTTTCTGCTCTCCCCCGTAGCTCCTGCGCGATGCAGTTTCGACAGGACAAACTCATGAGTGCCGGTGCACGGCATGACGGCGACATGTGGACACGTTTCTTCAACTATCTGAAGACGTCATCCGCCCGAGCAACCTGATTGCCATAACCCCACACTTGACGGCCGTGTTGAATTGGGTAGTCTAACAATTATCTCGTTCCATCGCGCCGACTAGCCGTGCGTCAATCGAGCAGGACTGGCTCGCGGTCAAGGCAGCACGCACAACGAATCAAGCAGCCGGATCTCGCCCCGCGGATTGGCTAACTTGACGTGCACATCCTCCTGTCAGTTCAGGGTCGCCCGAATGAATAATCAAGCCGATCCTCCCGAGCATCGTGCTACTCCGACGGAGACAAACCCTCCCGCCGACCCATTGGCAGCCCCTCCTTCGCCCCCGAATCATCCCCAGCCAGACATGGTTGACCGGGCCGTTCGTCGTATTGGTCATTTTTTCCTTCGACCCATACTCCTTGAGCTTGGCGCAATTGTCCTTGCGATCTTGTCCGTGGATAGCATCTCCGAGCGGTTGTCTGTCTCAAAGGGCTACGTTGCGTTGGTGTTTCTCTTGGTCTTTGTGCCCCTCTTCGCGACATTGCGATTTGGCTATACTCAAATATACGTGCCTCTGCGTGCTACTCAAACGAGGGCGAAGTGGCGCGCCGTATTCGCCTTCGCTTTCTTCGACGTTTGCGCGTGTGCCCTGGCGGGCATGCTTCTGATCTGGGGTTGGACCGCTGGTCCCAGGATAATCCCTGGCGTCGGCAAGCTAGGAGATGGCTTTTCCTGGTCCCTGCGTGCCAAGGCGGAAGGTATCATCCGAGTCTATGAGGCGATGCTGAATGATTGTCGTTTAGGTGATATCGCGCTTGACAGCGTCCGTGTCGACTTCGCCGTTGTAGGTACAACGGGTACTCGCGAACTGTACCTGTATGGACAACCCGCCTCGGACTTCGACAAACACTCAGTGCTGCTAGATGCAATTCTCGGCGTGCCAGCACCGCCTCTTGACGAATCTCATCTACGATATCTTGTCGAGCCCTGGCCGTCGGACGGCAAACGTTATGACACCAAGTTTAAGCGCCACACCATTGGAGTACGGTCATTTTTCCTTGCGTCAACGAGCATTCCCGCCGAACGCAATCGACCGTTGGCAGTTCATCAGGCCTTCTGCTCACCAGGCGCGATGGCATCTGTCAATGACGGGTTCTTTCTCGATTTACGCCAATTCCCGAGACTTGACGGACCACTGAGCATTAATCTCTATGCGGATCGTCCAGTCGTCATCTGGGTCTTTGCATTTGACCCTCGGACAGAACGGATCGATCCAGAGCCTGTTGCGGTTTCATTTCAGCAAGGGCTGTATCCCGATTCTTCGCAGGTCAGTCGCGGCGTACGGGGAGGGTACGGGTTTGTCGTGCCGCCCCGATATCACGACAGGGTTCTACTTGTCGAGTACTTTAGAAGCAAATCCTGACGTTTTGACCCAGGAGGCATCTACGATGTCGGCTCATGAAGGACTTGGACATGCATTGCTCCGGCGCTTTGTCGGACGACGCATCAAACATCTCCCAGTCGCAGCACTCCTTATTGTGGTAAGCAGCAGTGCCTTAACTGGCGTGGTGACCATTGGTCTCATGTTGGGCGACAAACTCGACCGAACGCACGAGATCCAAATTACAACTGCAAAACTTGAAGAACAATTAGCTGTAATTTATGGAGTGAATCTCGTAGCCGTCCGTAGCGTAATGGCTGCTTCCTCAACGCCAAGGACATCACGATGGTTTCTACGACTTCTTGATCGCAATGCCGGTGATATTGGAGTGGCAGAGTGCACTCTTGACCGAGACCAGGGACTTGCGTTGTGTAACGTTGTCTTGCCGTCCGGCGTCAAACGCGACAGTGTCGTAATCATGACCCGTGCTATTACTAACAGCTCAAGTGTTGACACTAGATAGACGCAGCTGTATGCTATTCTTGTTGCTCTCGTAGCCCAATGTCCCCCATCGGAGGTGACGCATGGGATCGTTGTTAGTGGAGAGGATTGTCGGATGATTTATGCTGGCGTTCGTTTATTCTGTGGGTCGTCGCTGTAACAGTTACGTTTGCGACTAGTCTGCGGGAGCAGAGTGGACGCCGGGGCGCTGCCCTTTGTGCCATCGCATGCTGTATGGCTTGTATTGTTGGGAGATTTCTATTTCTCCTGCGCGACTGAATGCTGATTGGATGAGGCCAACCACCAGGTTGGCCATTTTTTTGGCTCCTCTCACAATTCCGTAATCCCAGTATGATCCTCGCCCACGGATTCTCTGGCGGCGAGCAGCGCTGAAAGATCTTGAGCTTGAAGTACTCCGGGTCGCGGTAGCCGCGTGCCTGACGCCGCAGTGCCGCGATCTTGCCGTTGATCACTTCCACCAGGCCGAGTGGAACGTCGTGTTGGCTACCGGCGATCACGGCGTCGAGATGGTTGGCGATGCGATGGGCCACCTTTTTGAACTCCTTGAGGTCGCTGTCGAGTACCGATCCGATCCAGTCGTGCAGGCGATCCCGCAACGTGCCGAAATAGCGCCACGGGTACCGCAGGATGCCGCGCAGTTGCTCCTTGAGCAGATAGCCCTGATAGGGCGACTGGTTGAGATCCATCAACTCGGTCAAGAGCAGCTTGTCCTGGTGCGCGAGGTTCTCGCGCGCCGACAGCAACATCCACATCTTCGCCTTGAGCGTGCGACCGAGTTCATCGCGCGGTGCTCCCGAGAAGAGCCGCCGCTGCAGGTCCGTGAGCGCCGCGTTCACCCACCGCACGATGTGGAAGCGATCGAGGACATGAACCGCGTGCCGCGCGTTTGGCGATGATCGACTGATAGCCCAGATCGCTGACCATCCCGCGCAGCTTGCGCCGCCCCCGCGCACCCAGGGCGCGCAAGAATGGCAGCAATCCCCGCTTGCCCTTGCCGTCGCCGATCCACACCACCCGTCCGCTCTCGAGATCCGTCACGATCGTGAAGTACTTGCGGCCTCCGGTCCATGACACCTCGTCGACTCCGATCCAACGCAGCTTCGTCAGATCCATCGCTCGATCGTCGAGCCCCAGCGCGATCGCGTGTCCATCGACCTTCGCCACCGTTGCCCACGACAGCTTTGCCATCTGCGCCACCACCGCGATCGGCAATCGAGTGCACAGGGCTGCGATGCGCTCGAACATCCGCCGCGTCATCCGAAACCCCGGCATCACGAACGGCAGCCGCTCGGTGCGCGTTCCGCCACAGCACGCCACCCGCACCGGTTCCACTTCCAGGTACGTCTCGAAGTCGCCGATCGAGCAATCCCGGAATCGAATCGCAGCTGCCTCTTCGAACAAACCCTCTGCGTGCTCGCGTCCGCACTCCGAACACCGGTGCTTGCCGCCGCGCGTGAGCTCGTCTTCGCATCGTCGCAGGGTGCTGCCTAGGCTCGCGCGGTCGTTCGCCAGCGCCACCCTGGCCGCGGTATCGGATCGTCCCCGGCAATTTCAAATTGCCGCGCGAGCAACCGTCTTCACTGGCCTCATTCCCGACTGAGGCAACACGAGGGCGTGTTTTAATTGTCGCTGATCAGTCGGGCACGATCCTAGAATTCGATCTAGAGGCCCAAGTCGATGGACGTCAACGCGCCCGGCGCGTTACAGAGTTGCAGTTCGGGGGTAACGCGGTTCGGGTGTGATCGAACCCTCGTACGGCTCTGGAGCCGGCCGGCGCTCAGCGTCACGACCAACACGTCAGGGACCGAGAAGTTCTGCCCCAGTCAGAGCACCCGCCGAGCTACGCAATGGCCATGCCGGGGCACTTTCCGGCATGGCCATTAACGCTTCAGCAATTGCGTTCTTGTCGACCTGCTCTTTGGACGCCAGCAGAACGCAGTCCCTTGCGTCGATCAGGTCGCCTCAAGAGGCGCGGGGTTCAATATCGCGCCTCGCCCAGTCCGCCAATCACTTCTAGTGGGTGAGAACAATCGTCCGCGTAAACACCTCTCCACCAATCCGGAGACGTGCGTAATACACTCCAGGGTGCAACTTCCTCTGCGCTGCGCCATCGCCACTAATGGGGACGTTAAACCTTCCGGCTTTTGCCGCACCCGCCACAAGCTGACTCGTGCGTCGTCCGCTGATGTCGAAGATCGCCAGATCGATCAGCTTACCGCTCAGGGCCCGCGGAATCGAGTAGCCAATCAGGCCCCCGGACACCATAGGATTCGGAGACGGCTGGTCCAACGCCAAAGCGTAGTCCGTGCCAACCTTCATGTGTTTCGCTGAGGATTCCTCTGGTGGTAGCAATGACGCGTACGTACAGTCGGACGTAGTTGTGCCCGAACACAGCGTTGAACCTGTCACCGTGTTACTCTCAACCGTCTTGCCGTTGTCCACCTCAGTAATTCGAAGCTTGACGCTATACCCAGTACATGAGGCCGCATCGACCGGTATGCATTGCTCAGCCCCGGTAGTATATACGGGTGCAGATGCCACGACGACATTGTTGGCAAGCACTTCAACCGTCCCCGCCGTACCCACAGCGCCATCATCTCCGCTGTTGACCCAATTGACCGAGAAGTCGTATCTACCCCACGAGATCAGATCGATCGTTGGCGCACCGGGAGCCGAGTCGAATTCGTAGGGACCTATATCCGCATAAGCGAAACCGCCCGGATATCCACTATTTGCTGTCCCTGCATAATCGTGCCGCACGTATCCTCGAATGTCCCGCGGAAGATGCCCGGTTACAGTCGTATCCGCCGCATCGATCACTGCTGATCCCGCCACAGGCGTGAAATCCCCAATCGCACTATTGACAAACGTCGGCTCTAGACCGCGTGAGTGGGCTTCGAGAGAATCTGCATGGTAACCTGCACCTGACAGGTGCTCCGACTGAAACCGTGCGAGTTGATTTCGACCGTAGCACGTTCCGTAAGATGAACATCCGTCATTCCCAGTTTGGGAGCCACCGGCTCCAGTCTCATGCACATTTCCGACCGCAATCAACACCGAGTCAGTGGTTTGCGTGTTGTCTCGGAACACAACGTTGTACTTCGACGAAAAGCCGAGCAGAGGGTGCGGCTGAGCCGGAATGTTTGAATCCAGCTCGATCTCATAGTCGCGCCGGTTGGCGTCTCGCCCGTTATTTGCGATGACACAGTTTCTAAGGGACGCCCTCCATCCATTCGCTTCAAAGGACATGCCGGATCGATCGTTACCCACAGACAAGTCACCAACATGCCAGACGTCTACGCAATACAAATGATCATAGCCATGGTCGCCGTTAGACCATGATCGATTGTACCGTGACCGCACGGCGTTAGCACGAAATTCGATGCCTGTATCTTCGTTATCAAAGGCCTCGTTGAATTCGACGGCATGATTGTGCGTGTACACCGTATCGATAGGCTCGGTTGTGCGATCGCCGATGCGTATACCGTTGATACCGCCGCGATCACTTGCCGGCGCATCGTTCGTGGATGCCGTATTGTATGAGACAACGCACCCACTGTCGCTATTGACCAAATAGATACCATGTGAACCGTTATTTGAAACGGCATTGCTCGACACGGTAACCTGCTTGCTAGTGCTGAACATGATCCCCTGACGCCATGATGCTTGGACGTCGTTGCTTGAAATTAGAACCTTGCTCCACCCAAGGCCAGTGATGCCGTCGTCGTTTGAGTGCCGGATCTTAAACCCGATCACTTGAACGTTTGGGCTCTTCCGAGAATGGTGTGGCTGGAATCATGATGCCGCGCCGAGGCTCGCGGGGTAGAGGTCGAGTCCGCCGCAGTGGAAGTAGATCGCGGTGCGGAAGCGCTCGCGGCTGCGGAACCCGCACGCACGCCGCTTCG
>JANLWX010000046.1:0-20135 GCA_031364845.1 Candidatus Eiseniibacteriota bacterium | reverse complement strand
TCGCCGAGACGCTCGCGCTGTGAACCAGCGTGGTGCCGCCGGTGCCGGCATCGACCGTGGCGCCGATCACGAGCGAAACGTTGGCGCCCATCGCAAGCGTTCCGACGATCCAATCGCCGCTCGCATAGCTGCCCTGGCTCGGCGTCGCACCGGTGAAGCTGAGGCCCGCGGGCAGGACATCGGAGACCGTAATGCCCGCCGCGACATCGGGACCATTGTTGGACAACGTGAGTGTGAAGCTGATCGCGGCACCCTCATTGGGACCTGCGTCGTCCACGATCATCGCGAGCCCGAGGTCGGCACTTTCCACCAGCAGCGGTGCGGTCGCCGAGTTGTTGGGCGTCGTGTGGTCGGCCTGGGCCGCGGCGCTGACGGAGGCGCTGTTGGCGAGCGTGGTGCCGCCGGTACCGGTGCCGACGGTGGCCGCAAGCGAGAGCGTGGCGCTCGCGCCGTTGGCGAGACTGCCCACGTTCCATGCGCCGCTCGCGTAGCTGCCCTGACTCGGCGTCGAGTTCGCGTAGAAGAGGCCCGTCGGCAGCACGTCGGACACGAAGACGCCCGTTGCCGGGTCGGGTCCGTTGTTCGTGAGCGTGAGCGTGTAGGTGACGGTGGCGCCCTCGTTCGGACCTCCGTCATCCACCACCGTCGCGAGCGCGAGGTCGGCGAGTTGAACGGTCACCGGCACGCTCGCGGCGTTGTTCGCGACATTGTGATCGGCCTCGTTGGCCGTCGTGATGGTGGGCGAGTTGACGATGGTCGTGCCGCCCGTACCCGTGTTCGCCTGCCCGCGCAACGCGAGGGTGACACTCGCCGCGTTGGCGGTGGTGCCGATGTTCCAGACGCCGGTTCCACTCGTGTAGGTGCCCTGACTCGGCGTCGCGCTCACGAACGTCATCCCCGCCGGAAGCACGTCGGTGACGCGCACTCCGCTCGCGGCGTCGGGTCCATTGTTGGTCAGGGTGAGGGTGTAGGTGACGGTCGTGCCTTCGTTGGGGAAGGTGTTGTCCACCGACATCGTCAGAGCGAGATCCGCGAGCTTCACCGTGACCGGCGCGCTCGCGGTGTTGTTGCCGGGAACCGGGTCGGCCTGATTGGCGGAAGCGGTGCCCACGCGATTCGTGATCGACGTGCCACCCGTGCCCGCGCCGACCGCTGCCGTGATGGTGAGCGTGGCGCCGGTGGCGCCCGTGCTGAGGGATCCCACGCTCCAGAGTCCTGTGGTGCTCGAATAGGTGCCCGTGGTCGCCGTTGCGCTCACATGCGTGAGCCCGGCCGGAAGCGTGTCGGCCACGACGAGGCCGGTGGCGGTGGTCGGTCCGTAGTTCATGACGAAGATCGTGTAGGTGATCGTCGCGCCTTCGTTCGGCGTCGAGTTGTTCACGGTCATCGTGTAGCCGAGATCGGCGAGCGGCACCGTCACCGTTCGGCTCGCCGTGTTGTTGGCGGGCACGAGGTCCACCTGGTCGGAGGCCGTGATGCTCGTCGTGTTGGTCATCGTCGTGCCGAGGGTTCCCGCATCTACGGTCGCGCTCAGCGTGAGCGTCGCGCTCGCGCCCAGCGCGAGACTGCCGACCGACCACACGCCGGTGCCGCTCGAATAGGTTCCCTGGCTCGGCGTCGAGCCGGCATAGGTGAGTCCCGCGGGCAGCAGGTCCGTGACCGCGATGCTTGCGGCAGTGGCCGGACCGTTGTTGGAGAGCGTGAGCGTGAAGATGATCGTCGCGCCTACGTTCGGCGTGGAATTGCTGACCGCCATCGCCAATGCGAGATCGGCGCTCTGCACGGTGATCGACCGGCTCGCGGAGTTGTTCGCGGTCACCACGTCCCGATGATCGCTCGTGGTGATGCTCGCGTTGTGGACGATCGTGGTGCCCGCTGTGCCGCTATTGACGGTGGCGACGACGACCAGGGTGGCGCTCGTGCCGGGCGTCATGCTTCCGACAGTCCACAGACCGGTACCGCTCACATAAGTTCCCTGGCTCGGGGTCGAGCTGGAGTAGGTGAGTCCGGCCGGCAGCAAGTCCGTGACGGTGATCCCCGCAGCGGGATCGGGGCCGTAGTGGGTGAGCGTGAGCGTGTAGGTGATCGTGTTCCCGACCTTAGGTGTGGCGTCGTCCACCGCCAGCGCGAGCCCGAGGTTTGCGCTCTCGACGATCACGGTTCTGCTCGCGGAGTTGTTGGGCGTCACGTGATCCGCCTGATCGGCGCTCGCCGTCGCGGTGTTGACCAGCGTGAGGCCGCCGGAGCCGGCCGATGGGGTGGCCACCAGCGTGAGTGACGCCGTCGCTCCGACTCCGAGTGTTCCGACCGCCCATGCGCCAGTACCACCGGTGTACGTGCCCTGGCTCGGGGTCGAGCTCGAAAGCGCCAGCCCCGAGGGCAGCAGGTCGGCCACGACCACCGTCGTCGCGGCATCGGGTCCGCCGTTGGTCACCGTGAGCGAGTAGGTGACCGCCTCGCCTTCATTGGGCGTGGTGTTGTCCACTGCCATCGCCACGCCGAGTTCGACGAGCTGGACCCTCACCGAGCGGCTCGTCGAATCGTTCGTGCTGACCGGGTCGATCTCGTCGAGAGCGAAGACCGAGGCCCGATTGACGATCGTGGATCCGCCGGTACCGGCATTCAGCGAGGCGCGCAGCGCGAGCGTCACCGTCACGCCGTTGTTGACCGTCCCGATGTTCCAAATGCCCGACCCGCTCGAGTACGACCCCTTGCTCGAAGTCGAGCTGACGTACGTGAGCCCGGCCGGGAGGATGTCCTGGATCTTCGTTCCATGCGCGTCTTTGGGACCGTTGTTCTTGAGGCTCAGATTGAACGTGACCGTGCGGCCTTCGTTCGAGGTCGCGTTGTCCACCGTCATCGTGAGCGCGAGTTCGGAGCTGTCGACAAATAGTGACCGGCTCGTCGAGTTGTTCGTGAGCACGGGATCGAACGTGCCGGACGTGACACTCGCGTTGTTGACGATCAGTAATCCATTGGTGCCGCTGCCGATCCTGACGACGAGCGTGAGGGTCGCGGTCGCTCCATTCGCGAGGCTGCCGACATTCCACTGCCCGGTCGCCGGTACGTAGGCGCCCTGGCTTGCTGTCGAACTCTGGTATTCGAGCTTCACCGGCAGCAGATCGGTGACGACCACACTGCTCGCGCCATTGGGGCCGAGATTGCTGAGCGTGAGCGTGATGGTGATGTAGTCGTGCTCATCCGGAACGGAATCGCTGACCGCCATCGTGATCCTGAGGTCCGCGCTCTGGACGGCCACCGAACGGCTCGCCGAGTTGTCGAGGAGATCGGCATCGAATGTGTTCGTGGCCGTGATCGCAACATTGTTGACGATCGAGGTCCCGCCGGTCCCGGAATTCACCGAGGCGCTCAGCGTCATCGTGGCATTGGAGCCGTTTGCGATCGTGCCCACGGTCCACACTCCGCTCGCGCTCACGTAGGAACCCACACTCGGCGTCGAAAACACGTAGGTGAGTCCTGCCGGCAACAGGTCGGTCACCGCAACACCGGTCGCGGCGTTCGGACCCTGGTTGGTGAGCGTGATCGTGTAGGTGATCGTGTTGCCGACGTTGGGCGTTGCGTTGTTCACTGCCATCGCCAGTGAGAGATCGGCGCTCAGAACCGTGATCGACCTGCTCGCCGTGTTGTCGAGAGCATCGGCGTCGGCGATGTCGGTCGCCGTGATCGCCGCGTTGTTGACGATGGAGGTTCCGCCCGCCCCGGCATCCACCGTGGCAATCAGCGAGAGGGTCGCCTGGGCGCCGTTTGCGATCCCGCCCACGGTCCAAACTCCGGTCGAGTTCGCGTACGAACCCACACTCGGCGTGGAGGACACGTACGTGAGTCCTGCCGGAAGCAGGTCGGTGACGGCCACCCCGGTCGCGGCATCCGGGCCCTGGTTGGTGAGCGTGATCGTGTACGTGACGGCGTTGCCGACGTTGGGCGTCGCATTGCTGACCAACATCGCGAGCGCGAGATCCGCGCTCTGGACGGTCACCGACCGGCTCGCCGTGTTGTCGAGCGCATCGGCATCGAAAGTGTTCGTGGCCGTGATCGCGGCATTGTTGACGATCGAGGTTCCCGCGGTTCCGGCATTCACCGAAGCGCTCAATGCGAGCGTGGCCTGGGCACCGTTCGCGATGCCTCCCACGGACCACACACCGGTCCCGCTCACATAAGAGCCCACGCTCGGCGTCGAGGACACATACGTGAGCCCCGCCGGCAACAGGTCGGTGACGGCGACACCTGCCGCGGCGTCCGGACCCTGATTGGTGAGCGTGAGGGTGTAGGTGACGGTGCTGCCGACGATCGGAGTCGTGTCGTCGACCGACATCGCGAGCGCGAGGTCCGCGCTCTGGACGGTCACCGACTGGCTCGCCGTGTCGTCGAGCGGATCGCCATCGAACGTGTTCGTGGCCGTGATCGCGACACTGTTGACGATCGAAGTTCCCGCGGTCCCGGCATTCACCGAAGCGCTCAACGCGAGCGTTGCCTGGGCGCCGTTCGCGATGCCGCCCACGGTCCACACGCCGGTCCCACTCACATAGGAGCCCACGCTCGGCGTGGAGGACACGTAGGTGAGTCCGGCCGGCAGCAGGTCGGTGACAGTGACGCCGGTCGCATCGTTCGGACCCTGGTTCGTCAGCGTGAGCGTGTAGGTGACGGTGTTGCCGATGTCGGGTGTCGCATTGTCGACGGACATCGAGAGCGCGAGATCCGCGCTCTGAACGGTCACTGACTGACTCGCCGCGTTGTCGAGCGGATCGGCATCGGCGTTGTCGCTGGCGGTGATCGTGGCGTCGCTGACGATCGAAGTTCCGCCGGTACCGGCATCCACGGTGGCTCTCAGCGTGAGTGTCGCCTGGGCGCCGTTCGCGACATCGCCTACGGTCCACACTCCGGTTCCGCTCACATAGGAACCCGCACTCGGCGTGGCGTCCGCGTACGTGAGCCCGGCCGGCAACAGATCGGTGACCTCGATCCCGGTCGCATCGTCGGGACCCTGATTGGTGAGTGTGACCGTGTAGGTGACGACCTCGCCGACATCGGGCGTCGCGTCGTCCACGGACATGACGAGTTCGAGATCGGAATCCGCGAGGACGCCGTTGCGACCGGCGGATTTTGCGATCCCTGCCGCGGCGCGCGCGCCAGTGACCTTCCCGGCCGCGCGCACTCCTCCCCGAGGGGATTCGGGTGCGGCGGTTGCTGCCCATGCTCCGAGGGGGAACAGGGCAACGACCAGCACGGCCGCGAGAAGGAACTTCCGCTTCCGATTCATTCCGACGACAGTGACCTCGAGCGCCCAGCCAGGCGTTCCACGGGGTGCGGGATGGGCGAAATGCATGGCTTCGCCCGCAAACGGGAATGTCGCCCGGGGTATCGGCCGATCGCGCGGCGCACTCAACCGTTGGAATCCGTGCAGTTTGGAGGTGGCCGCGCGCGGCGGGTTCCCGCCCACCCGGTTCCCTGTGGCGGCCCCGGTTGTTGTATGCTGCCGCCACCCCGTGCTGCGGCACCCACTGCGGCCACCTCAACGACCCTGGAAATCTGAAATGTCCTTCCTGCAACTCCTGCGCGGCCGCACCCGCGTCACCACGGCAATGCTCGTGCTGGCGCTCATGGCCGGCTGCGGCAAGTCGTCGAAGAAGCCGGTCGAACCCGAAGTGCCGGTGCCGCCGACCCCCAATTCGCCGCAGAACGCCCTCAAGTTGCTCGAGTGGGGCTGGGACCAGCGCGACACCGTGACCTACCGCAATGTCTTCACGGACGACTTCATCTATGAGTTCGCGGTCTCGGATTCCCAGACGATCGGGGTGGAGATCGACCGCCCAGAAGAGCTTGCGATCACGAAGAACCTGTTCGTGGAAGGCGCTCCCGGAAAACCGGCGGCGACGAGCATCGTGTTCGGGCTCGACAACCCGCTGCTCGTCACCAACGACGACCGGCCCGGCAAGAGCGCCACGCACCACAAGCGCATCGCGACCAATGTCCGCCTGATCGTGAACACGCCCGGTACCGACTACTCGACCTCCGGTGCCGCGGTGTTCTATGTGACCCGCGGCGATTCGGCGCAGATTCCGGCCGACATGGTTGCGCGGGGTTTCGCCGCGGATCCGACGCGCTGGTATGTCGATCGATGGAACGACGTCACCGCATGCCCCGATGGCAAGTCGTGCGTGACCGTCGGCAAGGTCAAGATCGCGTACGCCGAGGGTTCGCTGACGCCGCTCCGCGCCGGTCGATGAACGCTTGACGCCCGCCGCGGCGCTTGCCTAATTTTGTGATGGATTCATCGGTGAAACCGTCTTCGCTCGGCTTCGAGCTCGATGCCGTGGACAAGACCACGCGGGCGCGGGCGGGGCGGATTCGCTTCGCGCACATCGAGGCGCGCACACCTGCATTCATGCCGGTCGGCACCGCCGGCTCGGTCAAGTCGGTGACGCCGGACGAACTGATCGATGCGGGCGTCGAGATTGTGCTCGCCAATACCTATCATCTGTCGTTGCGTCCCGGCGTCGAGATCGTCCGGGAGATGGGCGGGCTCCACCGGTTCATGAACTGGCCGCGCGCGATTCTCACCGACAGCGGCGGGTTCCAGGTCATGAGCCTGTCGACGCTGCGCAAGGTGACCGATCAAGGGGTCGAGTTCCGCTCGCACCTGGACGGCAGCAAGCATCATCTGGGACCCGAGGACGCGATCCGTATTCAGGATGGTCTCGGCAGCGACATCGCGATGTCGTTCGACGAGCTGGTCGAGCTGCCCGCGACCCCGGAGGTCGTGCGTAGCGCGGTGGACCGCACGGTGGCGTGGGCCGCGCGCGGGCTCGCGGAGCGCGAGCGGCTGCGCGGGGAAGGCCGCGGAAAGATGGCGGTGTTCGGCATCAACCAGGGCGGCACTGATCCCGCCGAACGGCGCCGGTGTTTCGAAGGTTTGAGCGGCATGGCGTTCGACGGCTGGGCGCTCGGGGGTTTGTGGGTCGGCGAGGGGCGCTCGCTGGGTTTGGAAATGGTCGAACACGATTGCGGGATGTTCCCCGCGGATCGCCCGCGTTATCTGATGGGCGTGGGGCATCCGATCGACATCGTGGAATCGGTCGCGCGGGGCGTGGACATGTTCGACTGCGTGCTGCCGACGCGCAATGCGCGGCGGGGCACGGTGTTCATCTCGACCGGCCGGCTGGTGGTGAAGAACGCGGCGTACGCGCGCGATCCGCGTCCGCTCGATGTCGAATGCGATTGCTACACGTGCCGCCGGTTCTCGCGGGCCTACCTGCGGCATCTGTTCGCCGCGGGGGAGTTGCTCGCGATGCGGCTCGCGACGATACATGCGGTGCATCACATGGCGAACCTCGTGCGCGGAGCGCGCGAGGCGATTCTCGAAGGACGTTACGCCGCGTTCCGCTCGCAGTTTCTGGAGCGGTTCCACAGCGGGGAGACGCTGACACCGGCGCCGGCTTGAACGCCCGCGCGGCCAAGAAACGATTCGATACCACGACTGGATGATTCCCGACACGGGTTCTCGCGAACCCGCGATTTCACCGGGCGACCCGCACGCGCGCCGCGCGCCGCGTGGAACCCCGATCGCAAAGGAGATTCGAACGAATGGATGTCTTCGCGCAGACGGGCGCCGCAGGCGGACCCGCGAACCCCACGATCGCAGTGCTGCTCCAGTTCCTCCAGTTCGTCCCGATCTTCCTCATCATCTACTTCCTCCTGATCCGCCCGCAGCAGCAGCGCCAGAAGACGCTCGAGAAGATGCTCGTGAACTTGAAGAAGGGCGATCGCGTGCTGACCTCGGGCGGCATCTTCGGGACCGTGATCGGGATCGACGGCGTGAAGGCGGTCATCAAGATCGCCGAGGAGACCAAGGTCGAGTTCTCGAAGAGCGCGATCACTCAGGTGATCCCGGCGGAAACCAAGTAATGAGCGGGCGTCGGCGGGAGCGGCACTGATGGCGCTGCGTCCCGTGCGGATTTTCGGTGATCCGGTGCTGCGCCAGAAAGCGCAGCCGGTGACGGAGTTCGACGACGCGCTGCGTGTGCTCGTCGACGACATGCGCGAAACCATGAAGGCCTACGAGGGCGTGGGGCTCGCGGCGAATCAGGTCGGTGTCGCCCGCCGCGTGCTGGTGGTGGACGTGCCGACCGACGACGACCGGCGCGCGCGGCATGTGCTCATCAACCCCGTGATCGGCGCGCGGTCGGGCTCGGAGTCCGGCGAAGAAGGCTGTCTGTCGATCCCCGGCGTCTACGACGACGTCGCGCGGTCGGCGAAGCTGGTGGTGACGGCACAGGACGAACACGGCCGTCCGGTCGAGATCGAAGCGCAGGGCTATCTCGCGCGCGCGATCCAGCACGAGGTCGACCATCTCGACGGGGTGCTGTTCGTGGACCGGTTGTCGCCGCTCAAGCGCCAGTTCCTGAAACGCGCGCTCGAATCGCTCGCGCGCGGCGAGCTGCCCGAAGGCTATCACCCGCCGTTGGGCGGCTGAGGATGTACTTTGAGGAAGTCCCGGAAACGCTCGTGATCCGTTCATGCTCCTGACTTCGAACGCCTGCGCCGTGACGCGCGCGCACCGATGTCGCGCCCGCGGGTCGTGTTCATGGGTACGCCGGACTTCGCGGTACCGTCGCTGCGGGCGGTGGCGCGACGCTGCGATGTGGTCGCGGTGATGACGCAGCCCGATCGTCCGCGCGGGCGCGGGCGAAAGGTCACGCCGTCGGAAGTGGCGCAGGCGGCGGACGAACTCGGGCTCAATGTGTGGAAACCGGAAACGATGAAGTCGGCAACGCTGATGGCCGAAATCAAAGACTTGAGCCCGGATCTGTTCGCGGTGGTCGCGTTCGGCGCGATCCTCAACGCGGAGTGGCTCGCGCTTCCGCGCCTGGGTGCGATCAATCTTCATGGATCGTTGTTGCCCGATTATCGCGGAGCCTCACCGGTGCAACGCGCGTTGTGGGACGGACGCAGCGGGACCGGAGTGACGACGATCTGGATGGACCACGGCATCGATACCGGCGACTGCATCCTGCAGCAATGGGCGCCGGTCGAGCCCGAAGACACGGCGGAAACGCTGGCCGCGCGCCTTGCCGAAGCCGGCGCGCCGCTGCTCGCCGAGAGCCTGATGCTCGCTGCGGCGGGAACCGCGCCGCGTTTCGCACAACCGCGCGAAGGCACGTACGCGAAGAAACTCGCCAAGCATGATGGGATCGTCGACTGGACCGCCGACGCAGTCACCATCGCGAACCATCAGCGTGCCGTGACTCCGTGGCCGGGTGCGATGACCGGATGGGACGGGAAACGACTGTTGATCCAGAAATGCCGGCCGCACGATCTGCTGCCGGCAGAAGCAGCACCTGGAACCCTCGTGAGTCTGACCGCGACGGGAGTCCGGGTGGCGTGCGGGCAGGGATCGCTCGAGTTGTTGCGGGTGAAGCCGGAGGGTCGCTCTGAAATGGATGCGAACGAATGGGCGCGCGGCACTCGCGTGACTCCCGGAGAGCGCATGGCCTGGAATGAGGAGGAAGTTTCGTGAACGAAGACCGACCCGAGAAGGGTCCCGAACGCATCGCCGGTGACGAGCCGGCCGCGCGTCCGGCCGCCGATGCGCGACGCAGCCGCATCGATCGCACTCCCACGCGCGGCCCGCGCCCCGATCGCGGCGCGCCGCACGACACCCGCGGCGGATCGTTCCGCGGCGAGGAACGCGGACCCGCCCGCGAGAGTGGCCCGGCACCCGATTCCGGCACGTCGTACGACAACGATCCGCTCGACGATCAGAAGCACGCGGTGAATCGTTCGCGACCGATCTACGACCAGCCGGCCCGCGGTGTGCGCGGCGGCCGGCCGGGATACGTTCGCGGGCCCGCGGGTGGACGCGATGGGCGCAGCGGCGGAGGCACGGGCCGTAGCGCCGGATACGCCGGGGGGCGCGACTCGCGCGGTCCCGCGGCGGGCGGACGCGACAATCGCGGTGGTGGATCGAGCGGCGGGTATTCGCGCGGTCCCGCGGCGGGCGGGCGCGACAATCGTGGCGGCGGAGCGAGCGGCGGATATTCGCGCGGTCCTGCGGCCGGCGGCCGTGACAATCGTGGCGGATCAAACGGCGGAGATACGCCCAGCACCGGAGCGAGTCGCGACAACCGTGGTGGTTATGCGCGCGGACCCGCAGCGGGCGGACGCGACAATCGCGGCGGAGCGAACGTTTCACGCGGTCCCGGCGGCCGTGACAATCGCGGCGATCGTTCGCGCGGTCCGGCCGCCGGTGGCCGCGATCCGCGAGGCGAGAGTGCGGGCAATGGCTATTCGCGCGGACCCTCTGCAGGCGGCCGCGACAATCGTGGTGGTGCACCGCGCGGCGACTCTGCACGCGGGCCTGCATCCAATGGACGCGACCGTCGTGGCTCGGCCGCGGGCGGTCGCGACGCGCGTGGATCGGCCAATAGTGGCGGCCGAGGCCCGTCGCCGTCCGGCGGAGGCGAATCGCGCGGTCCCAATCCGCGCCAGTTCTCGCGCAGCAGCGGACACACCTCACGCAACGAACGCCGTCACGGCGACCCGCGCTCGCCGCAGCGCAATGTGGATCCGCGTGGTCGCGGTGGGGCGCATCCGAATCGCATCGAGCCCGAGGAGAACTTCGTGCTGCCCGACAATCCGCGCGAAGCGGCGTTGCGGATCCTGCACGAAGTCGACACGCGCGGTGTGTTCAGCGATCGCCTGCTCGACGGCGCGCATGCGCGCACCGAGTGGGATCCGCGCGATCAGTCGCTGCTGCACGAGCTGGTCAAAGGCACGCTGCGCTGGCGCGGACGGATCGATTCGATCCTCGATCCGCTCGTCCACATCGGCATCGCGCAGGTGCAGCCGTGGGTGCGTAATGTGCTGCGCATGGGCGCCTATCAGATCCTGTTCCTCGACCGGATTCCCGCGCACGCGGCGGTCGACGAGTCGGTGAAACTCGCGAACCAGTACGGACATCCCGGCACCGCGGGGCTCGCGAACAGCGTGCTGCGCAGGCTGGTGGACGAGAAGGATTCGATCGTGCTTCCCGAAGGCGACGATGCGGTCTCGCTGTCCGCGTGGGGCTCGCATCCGCTGTGGCTCGTCGAACGGTGGCTCGCGCGCTTCGGCCCCGACGCCACGCGCGCGCTGATGACCGCCGACAACAAACACGTGCCGGTCGGTCTCCGTGTGAACCTGCTGCGCGGAACGCGCGACGAACTGATCGCGCGCCTCGCCGCCGAAGGCGTGGAGTCGCGCGTTGCCGAGTTGTCGCCCGATCTGGTGTGGGTCGATGCGCATCACTCGCCCGGCAAGCTCGCCGCGTTCAAGCAGGGCTTCTGCACCGTGCAGGACGAGAGCGAAGCGCTGGTCGGACGCCTGGTCGCTCCGCAGCCGCACGAGCGGCTGCTCGACCTGTGTGCCGCACCCGGCGGCAAGTCGACGCATCTCGCCGAGCTGATGGGGGATGAAGGCGAAGTGTGGGCGATGGAGCGCGCACCCGAGCGCGTGCAGGCGCTCGAGAACACGATCGCGCGCCTCGGCGCGCATGCGATTCACGTGGTGCAGGGCGACGGCCGCACGTACGCGTTCCCGATGCCGTTCGACCGCGTGCTGGTCGATGCGCCGTGCTCGGGGCTCGGCGTGCTCGGACGCCGCGCCGATGCCCGCTGGCGCAAGACGCCGGACACACTGCGCGAGATGCCGCCGATCCAGCTCGATCTGCTGATGGCCGCGGGCCCGCGCATTCGTCCGGGCGGCGTGCTGGTGTACAGCGTGTGCTCATTCGAACCCGAAGAGACCACGATGGTCGTCGATCGTTTCCTGCGCATGAATCCGTCGTTCGTGCTCGAGACCGCGAGCGGGCTGTTGCCCGATGCGGTCGTCGACGAGAACGGATTCATGAGCGTGCTGCCACACGTCCACGGCTGCGACGGCGCATTCGCCGCACGCTTCCGCAAGACATGAGCGAATCGGAAGACCCTGATCGCGGCAGGCAACCCGCAGAACATCACGACGAGTACGAAGCGCTGTTCCGCGAGCCCGTCATTTCGGCGCCGCCGGCGCCGAAACGAGCGTGGTGGGGATGGCCATGGGGCGGCACGAAGCGCGAGCAGCCCGCGTCGGCAGTGAGCGGAAGAGGCGCGGCGGATTCGCCGGCCGACGTCGCGGCGGATGTGGTCGAGACCGTGCCCGCGGAAAGCGTTGCTCCGGCGACGGTCGCGGCCTCCGCGCCGCCGGAAGTTCCGCCGACTCCCGCATTCACCCCGCGACGCACGAAGCGCAAGCGCGGCGCAGCGGGCAAGATTGCCGATCCGGCAGTGCCGGTTCCCGTCGAAGCAGCGGCACCGGTTGTCGCGGTCGAACCCGAACCTGCGCCCGTTCCCGAACTCCGCGAACAAGATCTCCCGACCGGACGCCCCGGACCCTACGTCGATTCCGCGTCCGAGATTCCGGTCTACACCGACGAGCAGATCGAAGCGCAGAGCGGCCCACAGCCGCCGCGGCGGCGGATCGGTGCGATGGTGTTGCTCGTGGTCGCGGCCCTCGCTGCGTTCGGCACCGGCATGTTCGTGTTCAACAACCTGATCATGCCGCGCTTCATCCACAGCACCGCCGAAGTGAAAGTGCCGGACCTCGCGAACCTCAACTACGACCAGGCCGAGATCGCCTTGAAGCCGCTCGGCCTCGTGCTCTCGCGCGCCGGTGAACGCTTCGATCCTGCCGTGCCCCGCGGCTTCATTCTTTCGCAGGATCCCGCGCCCGAAACGCCGGTGCGCGGCCGCAAGCGCGTGATGGTGGTGGTGAGCCTCGGTGAAGAATTCAGCTCGGTGCCGAGCCTGTTCGGTGAATCGCTGCGCAGCGCGCGCTTTCTGCTGCAGCGTTCGGGCCTGCGCGTCACCGGCATCACGCGCGCGCCTTCGGACGAAGTGGGCGAGGGGCTGATCGCGGGCACCGATCCGCCCGCGGAGAACGTGCTGCCCCGCAACGCATCGGTGGCACTCCTGGTCTCGGCCGGCACCGGGCAGGAGCAATACGTGATGCCCGATCTCGTCGGCCGGGAGATCTCGGGCGTGCGGCGGCATCTGGAGTCGCTCGGATTCCGCGTGATCACGCCGCCCGCGGCACCCACGGTTGGTGCGATCGTCTATCAGGAGCCCGCCTCCGGCTCGCGGATCACGCTCGACACGCCGATCAGCCTGCAGGCGACCGGACGGATCATCCGCTGAGGCGCGGTGTCCTGAGCGCGCGTGCTGCAGCGCCGGTTGCCCGCTCTCGAGTCATTCGCGATATGCTGTCCGCCCGATGACCTCGCATCCGCTCACGCCGCCCATCGCCGCGCCCTCGATTCTGTCCGCGGATTTCTCGCGCCTCGAAGCGGAGCTGGCGATCGTCGATTCCGCGCGCGACTGGCTGCACTGCGACGTGATGGATCAGCACTTCGTGCCGAACCTCACGTTCGGCCCGATCGTCGTCGAGGCAGTCCGGAAGCTCACAAGCGCATTCCTCGATGTCCACCTGATGACCGAGCACCCCGTCGCGTTGGCCGAGGCCTTCCGCAAAGCCGGGGCGGATCAGATCACCGTGCATCTCGAAGCACTGCGCGAGTCCGGCGTGCCGCTCGCGGGATTCGATGCGACGCGGGTTTCGGCGGGGCTCGTGCACGAAGCGCTCGGGCGTGTGCGAGCGACCGGCGCGCGTGCAGGCCTCGCGCTCAAGCCGGCAACCCCGTTCTCGGCCGCGGCACCATTCCTCGATGCGATCGACCTGCTGCTCGTGATGACGGTCGAGCCCGGGTTCGGCGGCCAGCCGTTCCGCGACGACATGATCCCGAAGATCCACGAGGCCGCCGCATGGAAGCGAAGCCACGCATCGCGGTGGCTGATCGAGGTCGATGGCGGAATCGCGCCCGACACCGCGCGCCTCACGCGTGACGCGGGAGCGGAGGTGTTCGTCGCCGGCAATGCGGTGTTCCGCCAAAGGAGTCCGTCGGAAGCGCTGGAGGATCTCCGGGCGGCGATCGGCTGAGTGGGCCACTCGATGCGTCGGGGTGATGCCGGAGCGAATCGTGTCACCCTCCCGGCTCGGGCGCTCGACTTAAACCCGAGCCCGGACGAGCCCGCCTGAATTCAACGGGCGGGGTCGAAAAGGCGCCCTAGCGTGAAGCGCGCTAGTCCTCGTTCTGATTGACGGCGTCGGCGCGCACCACGCCGAGTCTTCGCATCATGCGCGTATAATTGCCGCGATCGATGCCCTCCAGTTTCGCGGCGGCGCGGACGCTGCCGGTGGCCTGGAGTTCGCAGAGGATGGCCTGGCGCTGACCTTCGTCCTTCGCCGCGTCGCACGTTCGGCGTCGGGGAGTCAGGTCTGTCGGCACATGGTTGCCCGTGATCGTCGGAGATCCGCACGAGGTGGCAACCGTGTCGGCCCGTTGCAGCACGATCTGCAATTCGGAGACGTTTCCCGCCCACGATCGGCTCGACAGCACCGCGAGTGCATCCGTCGCAATCGGACGCGAGTGCAACTGGTTCGCGGTTTGGATTCGGGACAGCAGGAATCGCGAAAGATGAGGTACATCGAGAAGGCGATCTCGCAATGCGGGCACCTTGATGACCGCGGGGGGAAGGGTCATATGTCGCGGCCTGCACGGGACTCTTTGCGTCCACTCGTTTCGCCACCCTCGCAGTGTCCGGCAAGCGAGGTCCTTACCCGTCCCAGGCTCTCCCCACAGGAACACCGCACGCCGGCTGCACGCTGCGTGGCGCAGTTCCGCAAGAAACCGGCGCGAAATGGATGATACGGCGCACCACGGTGGGGGCTCGGGATCATGAGCCTCATTTGAGGTTCCGGCGCGTGAGGCGAGCAGGGAGGACACCATGCTATTGAGATTGGTGACAAACCCCACTTCGTTTGCGTCGAGCACCCCATGCGCTCCGGCGATGCGCGTTGCTTCGCGGACCATTCCGCGACAGTAGAACGAAGAATAGAGAACGCGGAACGCCGTGGGATCGATCAACTGGAGGTTCTGCAGGAACTCGATTCCGCTACCGCTCCCATCCAGACTGTACGCAGCGGCCCCAATGTCGAAGTTTCCGCCCATGCTGGCGGATGTGGCCTCGCGCAGATCTTGGACGATGATGACTTCGCAAATGGAACCGAGCGTGTGCGCTAACACGCTCTGGCGCGATTCGTCGCGATCCAGCAGCAGCAGTCGTGCTTGGGCGGCCAAATGAACTCCGTGCCTGAGGGATGCAGGCTCGTCCGCATCATAGGTCACGTGCCCGATCACTGCCAGCAATTTCACGCTTGCCACCCTGTGTGGTCGATGACACAGGGCTCCGAAATGAGGCCTGCACGCTTCAACCTGAACCCGGCAGATTGATACGCGCATTATGCGCTCGACGGATCACGATGTGGTGTCGTCGCCCGTCGGGTCCCACCAGGACCGTGAATCTCCCTTGGAGGTCGAAGTCATGTCAGGCCGCTCCTTGCTGAACGCACTCCTGTTGATTGCCGCCGCGCTGCCGGCCGGGGTGGTGGCGGCCCACGCCTACACGTTCACTCACGCGCCCTACACCACCGGCAGCCTGCCGGTTCGTGTCGCCGTCGGAGATCTCAACGGTGATGGCCGATCCGACCTGGTTACAGCCAACCTTGGCGGTTCGTCGATCTCGGTATTGTTGGGAACCGGCTCCGGCGCCTTTGGTGCCAAAACCGACTTTGCTACGGGCGGCAGCCCCTACGACGTGGCGCTCGGCGATTTCAATGGTGACTCCAGACTCGACGCGGCGTGCCCGAACTTTGGGGGCACAGGCACAGTGTCCGTACTGCTGGGAAACGGGGCGGGAGGGTTTGGCCCCAAGACCGACTTTGCGCTTTCCAACAACCCCTCGGCGATCGCGGTCGCCGACGTGAACAACAACGGGACGCTCGATCTCGTAGTCACCCGGTACAGCAACAACACGGTGACCCTGTTGCTCGGCAACGGAGCGGGCAGTTTTGCCGTCGGGCCGACGTTCCCGGTCGGCACACATCCCATGAGCGTTACGCTGGGTCACTTGAACGCGGATGCAAACATCGATATATCCGTCGCGAACGAGGGTTCGAACAATGCCTCGATTCTCCTCGGGACGGGCGGCGGTAATTACGGTGCGACGACCAACTTCGCGGCCGGCCTTGCTCCCAATGGTGTCCGACTAAGCGATGTCAGTTCAGACGGCAAGCTCGACCTGATCGTCGGCAACCGGAACTCAGGGACGGTTTCGGTCCTGCTCGGCAACGGGTTGGGCAGCTTCGGCGCGCAGGTGCAGTACCCGACCGGTGGTTCGGTGATGATGGCTGCACCCGGTGATTTCGACGCGGACGGCAAAGTTGACTTGGCCGCGGCCAACAACAACTCCAGTGGGTCGATTGCGATCTTGCTCGGCAATGGCGCCGGCGCGTTTGCCGCGCCCGCAGCATTCCCGACCGGGAGTGAAACGCGCTTTGCCGCGGTCGGAGACTTCAACGCCGACGGTCGGCCCGACATCGCGGCGCCAAACTCGAACTCCAATACCGTGTCGGTCCTGCTGAATGCCTACACGATCATCGCCTCGACCGGCCCGAACGGAACCGTGAGCCCGTCCGGCGTCACGACGCTGAATTTCGGACAGAGCCAGACGTACACCATCACGCCCGATCCAGCTTACTACGTGCTCGACGTCGTGGTGGACGGCGTGTCCATTGGCGCCGTCACGAGCCATGCCTTCACGAGCATCGCCGCGAACCACACGATTTCGGCGAGCTTCGCCGCCGGCTGTCTCACGCCGCCGCCGGGCATGGTGGCATGGTATCCACTGGACGAAGCGTCGGGTTCGGCCGCGGTGAACGTCATCGCGGTCGCGCCGGGGTCGCTGGTGGGTGGTGCGGCATTTGCCGCCGGGAAGGTGGCGAACGGTGTCCATCTCACGAATGGTTCGGTATCCGCGGCGAACGCCCCGAGTTTAAACTTCGGCAGCGGCAGTTTCACGATCGACATGTGGATGCAGACGAACGACGCGGCGACATCGGTTCGGACGATCGCGGACAAACGGGCCGGCGGTATCGGGTACTCGATCTACATTTCGTTCGGGCACCTCGGTTTCCAGTTGGCTGATGCTTCGGGTTTCACGAACTACGGCACGCCTTCGCCCGTGATCGTCAACAACGGATGGCACCACGTGGCGGTGACCGTCGATCGTGCGGGCGGGACGACGGGCGGCCGGATGTATGTGGACGGTGTCGTCATCAACACGTTCAATCCCACGCTGCGGCCGGGCAGTGTCACCAACACCGCTCCTCTACTCCTCGGGCAGCCGGGCATTTCGTTCAACGGTGACATCGACGAAGTCGAAATGTTCGCGCGCGCCCTGACGGCCACCGAGGTTTCGCAGCTCTTCTCCGCGGGCGCGAACGGCAAGTGCAAACCGACCTGGACCATCGCCGCGAGCGCGGGTGCCAATGGATCCATCAGCCCCAGCGGGTCGGTGTCCGTGCAGAACAACGCGAGCAAAACATTCACGATCACTCCGGCGCCGTGCGCGCACGTCGTGGACGTGCTGGTCGACGGGTTGTCGGTCGGGGCCGTGACCACCCATACATTCAATACCGTGACGGCGAACCACACCATAGCCGCGAGCTTCGCGCTCGATACCTATACGATCACGGCGAGCGCCGGGCCGAACGGAGCGATCAGCCCGACCGGCGCGGTAGCCGTGAATTGCGGCGCCGACCAGGCATTCACGATCACCCCGGCACCGTGCTACCACGTGGCGGATGTGCTGGTGGACGGCATATCCGTGGGGCCCGTGACGGCGTATACGTTCAGTGGCGTGACGGCGGCGCATACGATCGCAGCAAGCTTCGCGATCGACACCTATTCCATCTCTGCCTCAGCGGGAGCGGATGGGTCCATCAGCCCGAGCGGCGTCACCGCGGTGAATTGCGCGGGGAGCCAGCCGTACACGATCACACCGGCACCGGGCTACTACGTGCTGGACGTGCTGGTGGACGGGTCTTCGGTGGGAGCCGTGACGGGATACACCTTTACGAACGTGACGGCGAACCACACGATCTCGGCGAGCTTCGCGACCGGTTGCCTCACGCCGCCGCCCGGCATGGTCGCCTGGTACGCGCTCGACGAGACCTCACACCCCACTGCCGTGGACCGGATCGGAAACGCACACGGAGCTTTCATCGGAGGCGCGACTCATGTGGCCGGCAACGTGGCGGGCGCTGTGCACCTGGCCACGGGCTCGCAGTACGTCACGGCCGCGGACGCGCCGAGTCTGAACTTCGGCACCGGCAGCTTCACGATCGACGCGTGGGTACAGACAAGCGACGCGGCGACTTCGGTGCGGACGATCCTCGACAAACGCGCCGGTGGCATCGGGTACTCGATGTACATCAGCTTCGGTCACATCGGGTTCCAACTGGCGGACGCTTCGGGGTTTACGAACTACGGCACGAGCTCTCCGGTGGTCGTCAACAACGGATGGCACCATGTGGCCGTGACCGTGGATCGCGCGGGCGGAACGACCGGCGGCCGGATGTACGTGGACGGCACCTCGATCGCGACGTTCGATCCCACGCTGCGCCCGGGCAGCATCACGAATACCGCGGCACTGCGTCTCGGGCAGTCGTTCGACGGTGGCTCGATCGCGTTCAATGGCGAGATCGACGAGGTGGAGCTGTTCGGTCGCGCTCTGACGGCGACGGAAATCTCACAGCTCCACTCCGCCGGCTCGAATGGAAAGTGTAAGACGCCGGTAACAGCTTGCCTTCCGCCGCCCGCCGGTATGACGGCGTGGTGGCCTTTGGATGAGACCTCGGGGACGATCGCGGCGGATCTGCTCGCACGGTCGCACGCGACCTATGTTGGTGGAGCCGGTCATGTGCCCGGACGCGTGGCCGGCGGCGCGCACATTGGCGCCAGCACGCAGTACGTCGAGGCGATCAACAGCCCCGCGCTCAACTTCGGCACCGGCAGTTTCACGATCGATGCGTGGGTGCAGACGGCCGATGCGGCGACGTCGGTGCGCACGATTCTCGACAAACGGGCCGGCGGCATCGGGTACTCGATTTACATCAGCTTCGGGCACATCGGCTTCCAACTGGCGGACGCCTCGGGCTTCACGAACTACGGGACGCCTTCGCCGGTGATCGTCAACAACGGCTGGCACCATGTGGCGGTGACCGTCGATCGCGCGGGCGGAACGACCGGCGGCAAGATGTATGTGGACGGGGTGGCCATCGCGACGTTCAATCCCACGCTGCGCCCGGGCAGTGTCACGAACAACGCACCCCTGCGCCTGGGGCAGTCGTATAACGGTGGTTCGATCGGCTTCAATGGCGACATCGACGAGGTTGAACTGTTCAATCGCGCTCTGGACGCCTCCGAGATCGCAGCGCTGTTCGCGATCGATGGTCAGGGCAAGTGCAAGCAGACGGTCGTCGGTGTGACGGACAACGAGATTCCGGGATCGACGGTGATGCTCGGCCTCGCCAATAACCCGCTGCGAAACGGAAGCACCGGGATTCGATTCGCGCTGGCACGCGAGGAACGGGTGAACATCCATGTGTTCGATGTGTCAGGGCGTCTGGTGCATTCGATCGAGCCGGGTTCGCTGCCGGCGGGACAGCACGTCATCCCGTGGAACGGTGAAGGAGCTGACGGCAGGCCGCTTCAGCGCGGGATGTACTTCGTAAAGGTCGTGTTCGGCGCTTCCGGCGTCCAGGGCACCCGGAGGCTTGTCATCCTCAGGTAGCACCTGGCGTCCAGTCGCGTGCTCGAAGGGGCCGGCAGCCCGGGATGTTCCGTGGCTGACGGCCCTTGAGCCGCGGCCTGTCGATCCCTGCGAGAACTGCACCATCCGCATCAGGCATCGGCACCCCTTTCCCCCACATCGTCTTTCCCCCACCTGTCGTTGCAAGGTGATTATGTCCGCCTAATTGCAAAGTGATTATGTCCCCCCTGTGCCAGTCGTTTTCGCTGGAGCGGTGAGGGTGGCTGATTGTTTCCAGGGATGTTTGGGCTTGGGTCGGCGGATGTGAGTGTACTGGCCGATGCCAGTCTTGCGGGGGCGAGTGCGGACCCTGACCGCGAGGCGATCGTCGAT
>JANLWX010000039.1:0-8609 GCA_031364845.1 Candidatus Eiseniibacteriota bacterium | reverse complement strand
GCCGCATCGCCGGCATCGGCGATCGCGGGGGCTGCGGGGGCCGTGCTCGTGGTGGAGCTGATGTCGCCTTCAGTCGACGCGGGGGGACTCACGTCGCCCGGGGTTGCAGCAGGGGAAGTCACACCCGTGCTGTCGGTCTGGGCGGCGGCCGGCAGAGTCGCCATCGCAAGCATTGCGGCAAGCAGACCGGCGAACACAACCTCCGTCGACTTCACGCGCATCACGCAGATACTCCTTTCGATCGATTCTCGAGGCCGTCGAACGGCGTTATGGCTCCGAGGTCTGCCCGGGTCGTGGAAGGCGGGCACCCTAACAACCTCCGCGCGTGCGCACAAGCCGATGCTCATTCGGCACGGCACGCGTTTCGAGCTTCCTTCGCCGCGTCCCGTTGGTTAGTTTGTGCGCCGCATGATCCCGAACTTTGTTTCGTCAACCGCGCGCGTGTCCTGCCGCGCACTTCCGGCGTTCGCTCGATGAGCCGCCCGCGACCTCCGCGTCCGCCGGCGCTGCGCTATCGCCCGGCGCGCCGCACCGATGTCGAGACGCTCGCCGAGCTCGGCGCGCGCGTCTATCGCGTCTCGAGCCTCGAGCAGCGCCGCGAGTTCTACACCGATCACCCGCGCTTCGGGCTGCGCGACGTGCGCATCGGCGAACTCGACGGCCGCGTCGTGGCCTCGCTGGTGCTCTATTCACACACCGCGTTCGTGCGCGGCCAGAGCCTGGACGTCACCGGTGTGGGATCGGTCGCGGTGTCGCCCGAGCATCGCCGCCGCGGCGTCGGCGAGACGCTGATGCGCATGGCGCTGCGCGAAATGCGCCAGCAGGGCCGCGCGTTCTCGATGCTGTACGCGTTCCGCGATTCGTTCTACCGCAAGCTCGGCTACGGTGCCGCCGAGCGCGTGCAGACCCACGCGATCTCGCCCGCGAACCTGCCGGCGTCGGAGGAAACGCGCCGCACGCGGCGGCTGATGCTGCCCGATCGTCCCGCGGTCCAGGCGCTCTACGAGCGCGTCGCCCAGCAGGGTCACTTTGCACTCGCGCGCACCGAGGAGTGGTGGAATCGCAGGCTGTGGACCTATCCCGGCGACTGGATCGTCTATGAAGGCCGGCGCCGCGGGCAGATCGAGGGCTACCTTTATTACGAGGCCGACGCCGCGAACGGCCCGTTCAAGCTGTCGCTCGACGTCAACGAGTTCGTCGCCGCCACGCCCGAGGCGCATCGCGGGTTGATCGGCTACCTCCACTCGCTCTCTGATCAGGTGCAGGAGATCCATCACGCGACCAGCGCCGACGACGGCTGGCTCTCGCTGCTCAAGACCTCGCAGAATCTGCGACCGGGTGCCGAGGTCGGGCTCTACAACGACTCCGGCAACATCGCCAACGGCGCGATGCTGCGGATCACCGATCCGCGGTTGGCCCTCGAGACGTTCCCGGTGGCGCCGCAGGCGCGCGGCGAAGTGACGCTCGACGTGGACGATTCCGTGCTGCCGATCAACACGCGCGTCTATCGCTTGAGCGCGCGCGACGGCAAGCTCAAGGTCGGCGCCGACACGCCGCGCACCGGCGTGCGCCGCCGGCTGCCGCGGCTCAAGGTGAGCGCCGAATCACTCGCCACGTTGATGTCGGGCGCGATGTCGCCGATGCGCGCGGCGGAGATCGGCATGATCGGCTCGACGCTGGGCGCCGCAGAAGTCGTCGAGCACTGGTTCCGCACGCGGCCCGCGTTCCTCTATCAGGCGAACGCCTTCTAAGGAGCGTGTGACCGCCGACCGCGTTTCCCCGTCCGATGGCAGCGCTACGGCGCGCGCGTTCACCGTCGTCGAGCAACTGAATCCGCGCTTTCGCGACACCGACGCGATGGGTCACATCAACAACGCGGTCTACATCACCTACCTCGAAGTCGCGCGCCAGGCCTACTGGCGGTCACTCGACGGTTCGGCGAAGTATCGCAACGTGCCGTTCATCCTCGCGCGGGTGGAATGCGACTTCCGCTCGGAGGCCATGCAGCACGAAGTGCTCGAACTGCACATCCGCTGCGCGTGGGTCGGCACCAAGTCGTTCGCGTTCGAATACGAAGTGCGCGAGCAGACGACGCAGCGCCTCGCGGTCGCCGCGCGCACGGTGCAGGTGTGCTACGACTACGCGACGAAGCAGAGCATGGCGGTGCCGCCGGCGTTGCGCGCGGCGCTCGAACGCTTCGAGGGACGGCCGCTGGTGCGGGAGGTGACGGGATGAAGGGTGGACGAGGAACGCGTGATGCGACGGCGAAGCGAGCGACCCGGCGCTCGTTCCTGAAGCTGGTCGCCGCGGGGAGTGCGGCGATCATGACGGGGGCTGTGGTTCCGCTCGCGCGTGCGGCGGCGGCGCCTGCGAAACGCGGGCGCGCTTCGGTCCCGCCCGCGGTGAAGGCCGAGATCGCGAATCAGAAGGCGTATCTGACGCGCACGCTGAAGGTGATTCGCGAGTACGACCTTCCGTCCGGCAGCGATCCCGCGTTCGTGTTTCGCCCGTTGCGGGCGCGGCGGCGGCGCTGAGCGTTGACCGCGCGCTCGAAGGAGATTCACTCGTGATGCACGCCACGGACCTTTCATGAGCCTGCCCGGCGACGACGTTCTGTTCCTTCCGGTCACCGAGCTTTCGGCGCGCATCAAGTCGCGCCACCTCTCGCCGGTCGATCTGACCGAAGGCTACCTCGCGCGCATCGCCAAGCTCGGCCCGCGGCTCAACGCGTTCGCGCGCGTCACGCCCGAACGCGCACGCGCCGCCGCGCGCGCCGCGGAAACCGAAATCTCGCGCGGCCGTTATCGCGGCCCACTGCACGGTATCCCCTATGGCGCGAAGGATCTGTTTGCGACCGCCGGCATTCCGACCGAATGGGGCACCACCGCCTGCGCCGGCCAGATGTTCGACCGCGACGCGACCGTCGTGCGCAAACTCTCCGAGGCGGGCGCCGTTTTGCTCGGCAAACTCGCGATGGTCGAGTTCGCGGGCGGCCTCGGCTATCGATTCGCCAACGCATCGAGCAGCGGGCCCGGCCGCAATCCGTGGAACACCGAGCGCTGGACCGGCGGCTCGTCATCGGGCTCCGGTGCCGCGGTCGGCGGCGGGCTCGTGCCGTTCGCGCTCGGCACCGAGACGTGGGGATCGATCCTATGTCCTAGTGCCTTCTGCGGCGTGACCGGAGTCCGGCCGACGTACGGACGCGTGAGCCGCGCCGGTGCCATGGCGTGCTCATGGACCTTCGACAAGGTCGGACCGCTGTGCCGCTCGGCCGCAGACTGTCGCACGGTGCTCGAAACGATTGCCGGCGCCGACCCCGACGATCCGACGGCGGCCGACGAGCCCGCGCGCCTGCCGCGCGCGCGCCGCGACTGGGCGAAGCTGCGCGGAGCGATCATCCCGCTCGACTTCACGAAGGCCGGCGAGCCCGAAGTGCGCGATGTCTTCGAGCGCACGCTCGGCGAACTGCGTGGCGCCGGGCTCACGATGGAGTCCGCGACCTTGCCCGAGTTCCCCGCGAGCGAACTCGCCGGTCTGATCATCACCGCCGAAGCGCTGTCGTCGTTCGAGACGTTCTACCGGGACGGACGCGTGAAGCGATTGAAGGACGTCTACGCGCCGTGGCAGCCCGACATCAACGCCGCGATGACCGGCGCCGATCTCGTGAAGGCGTGGCGCATGCGCACCGTGCTCCAGCACAAGATGGCTGAGTTCTTCGAGCGCTACGACTACATCGTGACACCCAACTTCATGTCGGTGGCGCCGCCGATCGAACAGGATCTCTATCAGGCGCTCCCCTACTCCGATCCCGTGGGAGCAGTTGGCAACGCGTGCGGCCTGCCCGCGATCGCGCTGCCGTGCGGATTCGGCAAGGAGCGCATGCCGGTCGGCTTCCAGTTCGTCGCCGCCCCGTGGGACGAAGCGCTCCTGCTCGATCTCGGCGAGCTGTGGCAGACGCGCACGCGCTTCCACTCCGAACGCCCACCCCTTTCGTGAGCGCGCATCTCCCGCCCTTCGAACCACTGCGCGAAGTCGCGCGCCGTCTCGATGCCGCTGAAATCGAGTGGGCGCTCGGCGGCAGCGGCATGATGCACGCGCTGGGCCTCGCGGATTCGGTCGGCGACTGGGATCTCACAGTCGACGTCTCGCAGGACGACGCACACGCGGCGTTGCGTGATCTCGCGCCGACGCTACATGGCAACTTCAAGATTCACGCCGACCACAAAGTCGTGTGCTTCGACGGTGCGGTCGAAGTGATCTGTAGGTTTGCGTTCTTCAGGCCCGGCGGCGAACCCGGCGTCATTCACATTCCGACGATGGTGACCGGAACGTGGAACGGCTTTCCGATCGGCAGCCCCGAAGCGTGGGCCGTCGCCTACGCGCTGATGATCGGCGAAAAGCCCGGCCGCGCCGAAAAGGCGGACGAGTTGTTCGAATGGTCGCGCGAACACGGCGAGGCCCGGCGCCTCGCGAGAATGCTGAAGGAGCCGGTGCCGGAAGCGATCGCGCTGCGGTTGCGTAATTTGGTGACGTCGAAGAGCTGAAATCTTCGCGAAGCACCGAATTCGAACCGGCGGCCGTGTGGCGGGTAATACGGACGGCGGCATCGAGTGCGAGCGCCCCGCTCGCGAGAGATCCGCGACTCGAGGGCTCGCCAACGATGACTTCCACTTTCCGGCCATGGGTGTCGATCGTCTTGTGTGGATGCTGGCTGCTCTGCGCGAGCGCGGTCCACGGCGACGAGTCAGGGGTGCGCTTCTCCATTGAATCCGGAGTTGCCCTGCCCGGAGCGGATCAGCAGTACTCGGGGTTGCTGCTTCCCACGACGGCCTCGACGACGGCTGCGGGCATCGCGTATCGCATCGTGACCTGGTCGCCTGGCGGATTGCCCGTGAACCAGTGGCAGCCGGCCTCCCTCGCGGAATTGGATCTCACCTTAGAAGTGGGCCACACGCGTTATCAGCCGCTCGGTTTGCGCTACGAATATGGCAATCCCGTTACCCATACGATGGGGCCGTCGACGCTCATAACGGTCATTCAGGGAATTCAAATCGGCCATGCTCTGGAGCGCAATCCACGCGTAACTCTGGTAACCGGAGCCGGCTTCACGCGCGTAGCGTTGAGCGACCGGGTTTATTCCGTGTACGGAAATCAGGTCGTGGGTGCCAGGGAATGGACTTCCGCCTTCATGTTCGGCGCGCGGGTCCAGAACCGCCTCAGGTCGCGTCTCGCCTTTCAATTGACCGCGCGCGTCGTGCGGATCGGCGGCATACAATTCGGCGAATCACTGGTGATGGTGCCCGTGACCCTCGGGGTCTCGTTCTGACTCCTACAGAATCTCCGCCAGCTTGAGCGTCGCCTTGCGGCGCATGCACGCGCGTTCGTATTAGATAGTGACCATCTCGCCCGCCTATTGGGTCGTTTTGCGCTGAATGTGGCGGAGGCGAAGACGACCGTCGGAGGTCGTTTCAAATCCCCGTCTAATATCCGTTACATCCAACCCGAGCGCGGGCACTCGCCGACCGTAAACTCTTAGGCGTTGGAGACAGGACTTGCCTGCGATGCTATCGCTTCCTGCGGACGCTACTGGAACCACGAGCGTGTCCCCGACTTCCGGCGACACGCAGCGATCGGGCCATGTTAACAATGCAGGTGTTTGCTGGGACAGTCCGGCTACCCAAGCCAGTAGCTTGAGCGTGGCGGCGTGGTTCGCGTAGCTAACGCCAGCAACAACTACAAGCGCCATGCCAGAGCCTGTACCCAACCATTCAACTGCATTTCTCTCGCGTTGATCGATGAGGCTAGCAACAGTACGGTCAAAGGAGCCGGCCGCGCTTATTGGTTTTTCGCCGATTCCGAAGGCACGCTTGGATCCGCCCCTATTACGATGGTCGATCAGGCCTCCGTCTCCGTCTATGATCAAAATGCCGCCTGAGTGCGGCGATCCAGTGAGAACATCTCTCATCCCGTAGGCAATGACATGAGCACCGGATCTAATGGTGTTGGGGGGCCATGAGGCCTTTGCTAGCGTGTTCAAGAGAATCGAGCTGTCGGCGACCGTGCCAACGATGACACGACCTATGTTTATGGGAAATACGACAGTGTTCGTATCGATCGACAGATCACCAGTGATCGCACCCTCAACTACGAAATCCATTCCTAGTAGGAATTGGATCAAATCTGCGTTCTCGCGTTCAGAAGGGAAGACCTGAGCGGCATCGACAGGAGCGGCCATCATAACGATGGTTGTTGCTATTCCAATGACGAGATCGCGAAGGGTGGTATTATTCATGACCCATTCCAGCCCCATTGGCAGCAGACAGAACCATGCCCTGTTCGAGAAACATCGAGATCGCTGACCATTCCGTGACTTCGCAAGCAACTCAATGTCCAAATAACCGCGCGTGTCATACGCATAGGCGGCATCGAGTTCGGTCCCGGGCCCGTGCCGGTCGGGGTTGCGTTCTGATCTTTACAGAATCTCCGCCAGCTTGAGCGTCGCCTTGCGGCGCATGCCCGCGCGTTCGTATTCGATCGTCACCTTCTCGCCCGCCTTCTTGCCTTCCATCATGTTGCGCAAGCCTTCGGCATCCCAGTCCGAAACCGGCTTGCCGTTGACGGTGAGCACCACGTCCTCGACCTGGATCCCGGCCTTCTCCGCGGCCGAGCCCTTCAAGACCTGCATCGCCTTCACGGTGTCGCCGAACTTCGCGAACTGAACGCCGGAGCGTGAGAACCGGTCGCGCTCGGCGTACTTGGCGCCGGGCTCGAGGTAGAGCGTCTTGTTGTCGTAGTCGAAGGTGCAGGTGAAGCGCTCGAGGATCTGGTTGCCGACGTTGCCGGCGTAGTCCTCGCTCGCGAGCGCGCCTTCGGTGGTGCTCGACAACGTGACGAGGGGTTCGGTCCACGAGTAGGGCCCGACCGACATCTTCTTCATGCGCGTGAGCGTGCTCGTGAACGTCCCGCCGAATCCGCCGCCCACGACTTCGATCGCGGGCTTCGCCTTGGCGCGCAGTCCGTGCTGTTTCACGAACGGCGTGTGCAGATCGACGGCCGAGCTGCTGCCGACGTCGAGCCGGAACTCGCCTTCGTATTGATCGTCGATCTTCATCGTGATCACGGGGACCGTTCCGGCAACGCGCATCGGAATCGCGGCACCCTTGCCTTCGTATTTGAAAGTCTTCGGATCGTGCAGCACGAGCCGGCTGCTGTCGTAGTCGACTTCGGTCACGAACCGCGCGATGAAGTCGTAGCCGATGATTCCGGCGCAATCGCGCCAGAAGAACGGCGCCAGGAACGGGTTCACCGACAGCACGGCGACGCTCTGATCCTTGAGCTCGACGCCGTCGCCGTCGATGCCTTCGACGCGCAGCGTCTTGAGCTTGGACAGCGATGCCGAGCCCGCGGAGCCCGCACCCTGGCTCTGAAGCGTGCCTTCGCTCACGAGCCCGATCTTCGCCGCGTAGGCGCTGTCGATCACGGTCACACTGGCACCGGTGTCGTAGATGAAGTCGGCGGGCGGCTGGCCGTTGACCGACGCGCGCAGCCACACGTGGCGATTGCGGTAGTCGAACGGCAGGCGGGCGACGCCCGGCGTCTTGAGCCAGGTGACGATCTCGACCTGTGAGGTCGGCGGCTGGAAGATCGCATCGTCGAACGTCGCGTTGGGTTCGTACTCAGCGACCGTCACCTTGAGATCGTTCGCGGGCATCCCGATGATCTGCGTGAGCTGCGAGTGCGCGATCATCCGCGGCTTGCCGCCGGGCGGTGTTGCCGACATCCGATAGTCCGAATACGTGCTCACGAGCTGCATTTGATCCTGCTTCGATGTGGCTTTGTCGATGAGGCCGGTTTTCGCGTTGATCCACATCCGCCGCGAGCGGCCCTCGGGCGGTGAGACTTCGATCACGGTGTAGTCGCGGCCCGCATCGGGCTCGGCGACCACTGCGACCTTGCCCCCGCCCTGATCCGCCGCGAGCCAGCGCTCGTTCTCGAAATACGATTCGGCGCGCGTGTCTTCGAGATCCTTGCCGTCGAGCATCGAGAACTTGCCGGTGGGATCGGTGCGCCATCCGGTCGTCCCGTCGAATCCGTTCGAGAGCTTGAACGGTCCGATCTCGGTGCGCGTCGCGCGGTAGTGAGGCTGGCGCGCCCACACTTCGGTCGACCCCTTGAGCCCGAACGCCTCGACGCTCGCCTTGAGATGAACCGAGCGAACCCCGTTCACCGCGTCGGCTCCGCCGATCGCCTCGATGTGTTTCGCGATCGCCCGCGCGGCATCCGGTGTGATCTCGGCGCGCGCGTTGGAGAACGCAAGCAGAACGAGTGACGCGACGACGAGACGCGCGAAAGCGGCAACGTGGGGGCGGGACATTGAGACTCCTCCGGGAAGCGGTGCGTCCTTGGCTTGGGGTGCAGGGGAAGCTTAGCCCAGATCGATTGGGCTTTCGACCGGCCGGCGGTTGTTGTGTGGATGCCAGATGATTCTGTCCTCCCTTAATTGCAACGTGATTATGTCCCCCCATGGGACATATCACGATGAGCGACAAGGAAGCGCAGCGGCCGGGCATCGTCCGGGCCGCACTGAACGGAAAGGTTACGAATGCTGA
>JANLWX010000223.1:0-40832 GCA_031364845.1 Candidatus Eiseniibacteriota bacterium | reverse complement strand
GTTCGTCAGCCCGTCGGTTCGTTCCCCGCTTCCTTCAGACGCTCCCTCACGGTTGCGCCCTTGCGGTTCCCTTGAGTCCCTGTGACCAAGTCCTCGGAGGACTTACACCTCCAAGTCAGCGCCCATGCTGGGCGTACCACGCATCGAGGGCCGGAGCGAAACCGCCCCGGCCCTCGTCTGCGTCTGATCGTAGGAAAGCCTATCCGGTCGCTTTCGCTCCCTCGGGCTCCACGAACTTGTAGCCGACCTTGTGCACCGCGACGATGAACGGCTGCGGGAATCCGGCGCCGAGCTTGGAGCGCAGATTCGAGACGTGCGTGTCCACCGTGCGCGTGGTCACACCCAGCTCCTCGTCGACGCCCCAGATCTCTTCGAGCAGCTCTTCGCGCGATACGGTGCGCCCGCGATGCTCGATCAGATACTTGAGCAGTTCGAATTCCTTGTACGAGAGCGCGATCTGCTTGCCGCTCTTGTGCACCTCGCGCGGCTCGAATCGCACCTCAACGTCGCCGAAGGTGTAGGTAGTCTGACCGGGCACCGGCACGCCGGCCGTGCCGCGCGACAAGAGCCGCTTCACGCGGGCCATCAGCTCCTTGATGCCGAACGGCTTGGTCACGTAGTCGTCCGCGCCCAGATCGAAACCCTTGAGCACGTCGGCTTCGAAGTTACGCGCAGTCATCACCAGCACTGGGATGTCGCGATGGCGCTGGCGCAATTCCTTGAGGACGGTGAAGCCGTCCTTCTCGGGCAGCATGATGTCGAGCAGGATCACGTCCGGCTTCTGCTTGAGGGCGAGCTTGAGGCCCTCGGTTCCCGTCTTCGCGGTCAGCACTTCGTATCCTTCGAACCGGAAGTTGTGGGCAAGGCCTTCCAGCATGCTCTCTTCGTCTTCGACGATCAGTACTCTCTTCATGGACATTCCTTTCAAGCACGCCCGCCGGTCCGGCTCGGCGCGCCTTCACGCTCCGAGACTGAGGGCCAGCCCGGCGCGGGTCAGGAGGCGGTCATCGCCGCCTCGGTGTGCTCCGGTACCATACCGCTTGCGACCGGTAATATCAGCGTGAATGTACTGCCTTCGCCCAGAGTGCTCTGGACTTCGATGCGGCCCCCGTGGGCGCGGACGATCTGAGCCACCAGCGACAGGCCGAGGCCGGCGCCCTTCACGTCGTGCACCAGCCCGTTTTCGAGGCGCACGAACTTCTCGAAGATCTTCTTCTGGTCGGCCGGGGCGATCCCGATCCCGCGGTCCTGGACCGAGACGAACACTTGATTGCCGCGCGGGCCCGCGGAGATCACCAGGTGCTTGCGCTCACGCGAGTACTTGAGCGCGTTGTCGAGCAGATTGATGACGCACTGGGTGATCGCGGTCGGATCACCGTTGATCGGCGGCAGCGCGTCGGGCAGCTCCGTGACCACCGCGAAGCCCTGGTGCTCGAGTCTGGGCCTCAGACTCTCGACCGCACCGCGCACGATGGCGAGCAGATCGAGGCGTTCGAACTGGAACACGCGCTGGCCGGCTTCGAGGCGCGCGAAGTCGAGGATCTTCTCGACCAGATTGCTGAGCCGCTGCGTTTCGCGCGAAATCATCTCGAGAAACTTGTTGCCGTCCTCGGGCGTGTTGAACCGGCGCAGCTCGAGCGACTCGACCGCGAGCCGGATGATCGCAATCGGCGTCTTCAGCTCGTGCGTCACGTTCGAGACGAATCCGGACTTGAGCTGCGCGAGGTCGAGCTGCCGGATCGTGTAGCGAAGTCCGAACACGGTGGCGAGCAGGATCACGAGGCTCATGAGCGTGATGAACGCGAGCTCGATCACGACGAAGCGTCCGGTCCACACCACCGGCGAGTTCGCGGTCGCCGACACGCGCACCGAATAACCTTCGAACGGACCCTGCAGCGCTTCGATCCGCGCGGTGTGGACCGGCCCCGGCGCCCTCACGCGGCCGATCTCCGAATTGTCGGGCGCGAACAATTGCACCGACAGCCGCCGCGTCGATTCGAAGCCGCCGTACATGCGTGGGTTCGAAGGCAGACGGTCCTGGATCACAGGCTCGAGATGCCCGGTAAGGAACTTGCGCGGATCGACCCACCAGCCGCCGGCCCCCGCGACCTGGCCGTCGGGATCGCGCAACAGAATGCCCGCGAGATACTGATTGCGCCGTTTGCCGTCGCCGGGCGCGTAGATGAGCGGCTGCGATTCGATGATCAGCAGCGAATAGCCGTCGAGCTCGTCGACGCCGACCAGCTGCGCACCTTCGAACTCGCCGCCTTCGGGCCGCAGTGCGGCGAGGATCTCGGCTCTGCTCGCGCCGTTGCGCGCGGCGTTTTCAGCCGGCGTGATGCCGCGGCGCAGGTGCGCCATGAGCTCCTGCTCGAACGCTTCGGCGATCTGCTGCGAGAGGTAGGTGTTGTACTTGATGCTCTCGGCCTCGACCGCGCGCGCGATCCGCAACGTGAGGAAAACGCCGAGGCCCGCCAGAATCAGCGCCGGAACAGCAACGCCGAAACTGATGATGAGCAGGACGCGACGACTGAAGCGGGAGACCGACATATGGGCGAGATTATCCGGTTCGCTTCGTGAATGGCCACCCGGACGCGGGCCGGCGCGGCGCGGACGCGAGGGCCTGCGGCCGCGTGGCGGCGCCAACGCAAAGGGCCGGCCCGCTTCCGGACCGGCCCGCCGCGCTCGAGGGGACCGTGCTCAGCTCTTGATCACCTTCTGGCCCGACAGTCCGGCCATGGCGTAGAGCTTGGACACCATCGCGGGATCGCTCGAGGTGACGAGGCTGATCGAGCCGCCTTCGATGTTCACGACTTCGCGCGTGAGCTTGCCGCTCGCCATCGCGCCGCGCATCCGCTTGCAGTCGGGGCACAGCTTCGCACCCTGGACCGAGGCGAGCGAGTTGATGCGGTCGGTGCGGCGCGAGATCGCGGTCTGCACGGAGCGCACGTCGCGGGCATCGGTGGCGGTGTACACGTACATCACGCCGTTCTTGAGCGGCACGACCTGGTACTGCGAACCGGCCGACTTGAGCTCCGACTCGCACATCGCCATGTCGGCGCACGCGTCGCAGCCGTTCATGGCGTTGCCGGTCATGGCTCCGACACCTTTGCCGCCGCAGGTGGCACCGCCGCCCGTGACCACGGCGTCATAGCCGGCTGCAACGTTCGCGCCCTTGGTGGCGCTGCAGCTCGAACCCGCCGCAACTGCCGCGGCCTTCTTCGCCTGAAACGCCGCCGTCGTCGCCGAAGCCTTGGCGCCCTTCATGGCGCAGCACGAAGAAGCCGCCGACGCCGCGCTGTTCTTCGCGCAGTGATCGGCGGCGTTGTCTGCCGTCATCGCCATGTTCGCGGTCTTCTTCGCCATCGAAGCGTGGGTACCGCCGGCCTTGCAGGCCGCTGCCATCTCGGGTGTGCACTTCGCAGCCATCTCGGCGGTACAGGCACCGTTGCTGCTCGCGGCGACCGCATGCTTGGCGGTGGATGTGTTGCTCGCGGTCGTGGCCGTTTCGCCGCCCGCGTACGCGGTAACCGTGACGCCGGTGACGGCGAGCGCGGCGAACAGAACAACGGAGTAACCTCTGCGAATCACGTTGCACCTCCGAAGAGCCGTTGGGACTTCCATCGCGTGTCGGGGACGCGAAATACTTCGCGACAGGTATCGGCCATCGCCTGATCAACCCTGTCACTCGACCTGCGAAGGAGTGTCACACATGTGCAAAAATAGCGCGCGCGGAAGGGCCTTCGAGCCTTGCCGGGCGCGGGCCCGAGCGATGTAGGCACCCGCGCCGGGCAGCGATCGTGCGAGGTGCAATTCGCCACGGTACGGATGTGCCGTCCCACCCACTTCCTCAGGGATGCGGGCGGCCCGTTGACGACCCCGCGCGCGGACCTTACCGTGCGTGCCCCCATGCCCAAGCGCCGCTCCAAACGTTCGATCTCACCGCGCGCGATCATCGTGCTCGTGGTGCTGGCCCTCGTCCTGTTCGTCATCGGCGAGGGCTGGTTGATGCTGCGCACCGATCGCGGCCAGATCCTCGCCGCGCGCTGGCTCGGCCGCAGCGACGAGCCCCGCATCACGCAGATCGTGAGCCGCAACATCCGCCACGGACTCGGCGTGGCGGGTGTGGTGCCCGACAGCATCCGCGAGCTTCCGCCATCGAGCGCGGATGATTCGTCGGACGACCCCGCGCGCGCGCCACGCGTGCGCTGGCGGATCGGACTTCCTCCCGATGCCTCGCTGCTCCAGGCCAACCACGCGCTCACCCAGTCGCTCGAGGACTCGGGCATCGAAGTGATGAAGGGCCGCGAGCGCGTCGGCCGGTCCGAGGATCAGCAGGTGGTCCTGCTCGTCGGTTCGGGCGGCCGCGCAACCCACGAAGTCATCTTCTCGCGCATGCCGGTCATCCAGGGAGATCCCGCCCAGCCCGATGCGCGCATGGCCATCGTCGTCTACGGATTCGGGGACGACCTCGAGCTCGCCTCGGCGTTCGTGAAGCTGCCCGCGCCGTTCGCGGTCGCGCTCCCGGCCGGAACCCGCGGAGGCGTCGGGCTGTTCAAGGCCGCGCGCGACCAGGGCCGCGAAATCGTGCTGCACCTGCCGCTCGAACCCATCAACTATCCCCAGGTCGATCCGGGACCCGGCACCATCCTCGTCACCATGAAGCCTCAGGACATCGCGCGCACGGTTCGCCGTTATCTCGATCAGGCGGGCCCGGTGGCGGCGGTCGCGAATCACATGGGATCGCTGGCGACCCAGGACATGACCGTGATGGCGGCGATCTTCCGCGAGCTCCACCGGCAGCGCGTTCCGTTCCTGCATGTTTCCCCGGCGGCGGGTGCGGTGTGCAAGGCACTGTCCTCGGAACTCGGGGTCGCCTATGCCGAACCTGACGCCGTGATCGAGTACGAGGCCAGGGCGGCGGCGCCCGCCGTGCTCGAGAAACGGTGGAAGTCGTTGCTCGCCGAAGCGCGCGACCGCGGCCAGCTCGTGGTGCTGGTGCGCGCGACGCCCCACACGCGCAAGTTCCTGCCGGCCGCCCTCGATCCCAAGCGGCTCAAAGGCGTGAGCGTGGTGCCGCTCGCCTCGCTGTTGCGGCGACCGACGCTCTGATCGGGGCGGTTCCGCCGCCTGTTTTCCGGCGAGCCACCGGGCCCGGCCGGCCCGCCGGAGCGCGCCCGGTGGCCTTCTCCCGCCCGCACGGCTGTAGTAGGCTGCCGCGATCATGAGCCTCGGACAGGATGTCCTCACCAGGCTCCCTCGGGCACTGGCCTGCGAATGGGTCGTTTCCAATGGAGTCGGCAGCTCCGCCTCCGGAACCGCGGCGGGCGCGAACCTGCGACGGTCGCACGCCTGTCTGCTCGCCACGCCTTCGAGCGGGCCGGCCGAAATCGCCTTCCTGCGGCTGGACGAGCGCGCGGTCAGCGAGGAAGGCACCTTCGAACTCGCGTGCACCGTGCAGCCCAACGGCACCGCGCGCCCGGCCGGACACCGGCTGCTCGAATCCTTCCGAGCCGATCCGTGGCCGACGTGGCGCTACCGGCTCGGTGCGACCGTGATCGAGAAGTCGCTGATGCTCGTCTACGAGCACGACGCGGTCATCATCTCGTATCGCCATCTCGAAGGTCCGCCGACGCGCATCACCGCGAGTCCGTTCGTCGCGGTGCGGCCGCGCCCGGCCTTCGCAATACCGAAGGCTGCCGAGATCGAGTCACCCGCAGTGCTTCCCGGCAAGAACGGCGCGCCGAAACGGGCGCGCGGCACGGGCACTCCAAAAGCCGCGGCCGCGGAATCGTCTCCGGCACCGCCGGGTGCATCGTCCGACGACGGACCCTCGGTGCAGGGCATACCGGGACGCGTGCGCCTCCAGATGTCACCCGAGACGCCGCTGCTCACGCTATGGCACAACAGCGTGTTCCTGCCCGGACGCGCGTGGACCCAGTTGCGCCACACCGCCGAAAACGATCTCGCCGAGAACGTGTTTCTGCCCGGCTGCTTCGAAGGCACCTGCGGCCCAGGTGCCCCGATGCATGTCGTGGTGTCACTCGACGGCGAGTTGTTCCGCACGCTCGCGCGCGAGACCCGGCTCGGTGCGGTACCCCCGCGCACGCTCACCGAGTGCGTCGTGGCGCTCGAGGCGGACGAGATGGAACGGCTCGCGGTGTGGGGCGAGAGCGCGCGGGTCGGGGCACTCGTGACCGTTCAGGAAGCCGCGCGTTCACGCGATCGCGAGCCGCGCACCGCCACGCTCGAGCCGGCGCAGTGGACGGTATCGCTCGCGCGCGCGCTGCAGGCCGGGCTCATGCGCCGCGGAACCCGCCACACGCTCGCCGGGGTGCTGCCGCCCACGATCGAGCGCGGCTCCGAAACGCTGCGCGCGACCCTCGGGCTGCTCGCGATCCGCAGCTTCGACACCGCGCGCGACATCCTGCGCGGCTACGTCGAGTACATGAACGAAGGCCGGGTGCCCGAGCGCTTCGATCCCGACGGCACTCCGGTCTATGGCGACGCCGAGCCCGGCCTGTGGCTCGTGATCGCGGGCGAGCGCTACGTGCGCCGCAGCGAGGACTTCGAGTTCGGCCGCGCCACGCTCTATCCGGCGCTGCAAGAGTTGATGCGCGCGTGCCGCTCGGGAGCGCCGGGGGGAATCCGGATCGATTCCGACGGATTGCTGGTTTCGCCCTCCGCATCGGTGATGGCACCGGCCGCCGAAGCTCCGGTCGCGCCCGCAAAGTCGAAACGCCGCCGCGCGGTCGCGACCGCACCGCCCGAGATCAAGCGCGCCGACCTCAACGCGCTCTGGTATCACGCCTCGATCGCGATGTCGCAGCTCGCGCGCATGGTCGGCCGCAAGGAACACGCGGCGTTCTACCTCGCGTGGGCGCACGAGCACCAGCAGCGATTCAACGAGCGCTTCTGGGACGACGAACATCGCTGCCTCTACGACGCGATCCGCGACGGCGAACCCGTCGTCGGCCTCTCACCGTCGCAACTGTGGACCGTGAGTTCGGCGCCCTCGCTGCTGCCGCGCGAACGCGCAATGGATCTGGTCGAGACCATCGACCGCACGCTCGTGACGCCGTTCGGGCTGAAGCCGGGTCCGGGGGCGGAGGAAGTCGGCGTCGAGTGGCTGGCGACGTTCATGTCGGCCCACATGCGCGCCCATGGACGCAGTGCCGAGTCGCTCGAACGCGCACGCGAACGTCTGGCGTCGTTGTGCGAGTGGATGGAGCACGAAGGCCTCGGCGGGCTGCCCGAGATCTGTGGCGTGACCGAGACCGACGCGCTGCCGCAGGCGGGCCGCGTCAACGTGTCGCCGCTCGCGGCCTCGGCGCTGCTGCGGGTGTGGGTCGAGGATCTCGAGCACGATCCGGCGGCGGTAGTCGCGAAGTAAGCGCGGCTTGCTTGCGTTGTGCCCGCGCCGAACTCGAACTACGGCGACGGCATCTCCATTCGGCGCTGAATTGCAGCGGCAAGGGCTCCGAGCACAACCCCTATCAACGCCGCGCCTAGAGCGATCGGGATATACACGGCTATTGTTGCCGTCGCCACCAAGCCTTCCTCGCCAGTGCGCGAGTTGCGTCGCACGAGCGAATCAACAATGACCGGCAATACGGCAGGCATTGCCTGTGTCAGCACTCCAGTAAGCGCACCGATGACAGCGCCTCGCAGCAGTGACGGAGAGCCTTTGCGAGCCGCGAACCACCACCACGCAATAGGCGAGATTATTACTGTGGGTACTATTTGCTCTTGAACGACTTCCCAGCCACCCCACAACCACCAGATTACGGTCGCGGCGCATACAAACAGCGCGCTCGCACACCACGTTGCACCGATCATCTTTCTAATTGGGGCCATCGCGGATCTCCGCATAGACCATCGACTGTCGTAGCCCAATAGCCCAAGCCAGGGTCCTACCCGCTCAACAAGACATTTTGGTGGCGCTTCTCTCTACCGACATACAAGCGACTCAATATTGACGCCTGTCGGCACAGAAGAGCCCGATGCACTGCGTCTCGAGCACGACTCGGCGGCGGTGAGCACGCGGTAGCGCAGACCCCGAGCGGCGAACTACGGCGTCGTCGGTTCCTTCGTCGAATCCGCTCCGAAGAATCCCTTGAGCAGATCACGTCCGCGGCGGCGGATGCTGTCCTCGACCGCCTTGCGATAGTGCTCGGCCGCGGCACGCACGCTGTCCTGGGCGGCGGTGATCCGCTGATTCAGCGTGTCACGCACGGCGTTCTCGAACTTCTCCTTCTGCTCCTCGATCGCCTCGTTCACGCGTCCTTCGAGCCGCGCGCGCATGGCGGTCGGATCCCACGCGATCTTCGGTGACTGCGCCGCGCCCGTGACGCGGAAGTCCATCAGCACGCGCCCCTGCTCGTCGGCCAGCGCGCCTGCCGCAACGGCGGCGTTGGCGCCGAGTTGCTGCACGAGCTCGCGGGGCACCGTGACGCTCACCGAGTAATCGAGCGTTCCGTCGAGGCCGACCGATCCGCCGAGCAGCCACTCGCCCTGCGCCCCGCTGATCGTCGCGGGGCCGGTGAACACGCGGCCGTTGCGCACGCGGAAGCTCGACTTGAGATCGCGGAAGTTCACCTTCTTGAACGCCGGCATTTTCGCGAACGTCGCAATGCGGTCGAACACTGGCGCATGACCGAGCGTGCCGTTCCACACGGTGGCGAGTCCGGCGAGCGTGATCGAACGCCGCAGATCGGCGAGGTCGCCGTCGAGGTCGAGCGAAGTGCCGAGCCCGCCGCTCAGCCAGTTGCCGGGCGGCACCCACGTGCCGAGCAGGCGCTCCACACGCGCGCTGTCGAGCCGCGCGCTCACGGCGAGCCGCGGATGCGCGGAGTTCTGCACGTCGAAGCGCGCGGAACCGTTCATCGTTCCTTCATAGATGCGTCCGCCGAACCGCGACGCGGCGATCGAGGTGGGCTCGAGCGTCACCTCGGCCGCGAGTGCTTCGATCTCGACCTTGCCGTTCTTGAATTCGCCGATCGCGATCCGCCCTCCTCCGCGCGCGTAGGGCAGCACCAGATCGCCGCCCGGCGGCGGCATCACGTCGGCGAGATCGAGCCGCGGCGAGCGCAGGTTGAAGTCCACCGTCGCGGGCGCCACGCGATCGGGTCCGGGCTTGGACATGAGTGCCAACGGCCGGTCGATCCGCGCATCGATCGCGAGCGACGAACCGCCTGCCTTGGCCGAGAGTCCCGCGATCGTGAGCCGGCTTCGCGAGAATTCGAGCGTGCCGCCGATGTTCTCGAAGTCGCGCGGCAGTCCCGGCTGGCGCACGCGCACCTTGGTCAGCACGGCGCGTCCGTCGATGTTCATCGCCTCGGGATCCTTGATCCGCCCACCGCCGCGCAGGTCCACCGCGGCGCGGCCCGACAGAGCTCCGCCGGCGGGCACCAGCAGCGGCGCCACGGCCGCGAGATCGATGTCGCCGCGCACCGCGAACACGACGCGCGGGTCGACGAACCGCGTGACGCTGACGCTGCCGCGCACCGGCTGGCCCGAGACGCGCGCCGCGAGGTTGCCGATGCCGATCGAGTCCGGCGCGAAGCGCGCGATCAGCGACAGCCCTTCGACTTTCGCGGTCGCCGAGGGAAACTGTAGCGATGCGTTCGCGAGACCGAGCTGGCCGGTGAGATCGGGACGCCGCGAGCCGGAAGCGCCGAGCGCACCGCGGATCGCGAGGTCGAATTCGAGCGTGCCGTCGCCGCGGATGCCGTGGAGTGCCCGGGCATCGGACTCCGAGAAGAACTCGAGGATCTCGCCGACATCGATCGCGGTGCCGCGCGCCCTCAGATCCACGATCGGGCGCGGTCCCGGATCCTGGATCAGCCCGGTCAGCTTCAATTCGGTGCGCCCGAAGTGCAGCGTCAACGTTTCGAGTGCCAAGCGCTTCTGCTCGCTGTCGAACGCGCCGCGATGCTCGATCTCCCAGCGCAGGTTTTCGAGCGTGCGGTTGAGATCGCGCAGCCGTGCGGCCGACAGCGGCCCGAACGCGACCTCGCCGATCACGGTTTCGCCGTGCGTCGCGAAACGCGTGCCGCGCTTCAGTTCGAGTTCCCAGCGCACGCCGATGCGCGCGGCGAAGCGGCGAGCGGCTTTGAGATCGTCCACCAGCAGGCGTCCGTCGCGGATCACGAACTCGCGCACCGACAGATCCATCGGCTTGCGCGCCGCGGCCGGATCCGCCTCGGGGTCGCGCCCGAGGCCGTCGAGGTTCGAAGTGCCGTCGGTGCGCAGCAGCACGTGGAGCGCGGGCCGTTCGATGACGAGCCGCTTCACGACGAAGCGGTTCGACATCAGCGCGATCGCGTCGAGATCGAGGTGCAGCGATCCCGCGCTCAGCATCGCTCCGCGCGTGAACCCGCCGGGCTCGGCGAGTTCGACGTTCGCCGCCGTGACCCGCACCGGCGGCCACAATCCGACCCGCACCGCGCCGAAGCGCACGTCGCGCGCGACCATCGCCGTGAGCTGGCGCTGGACCAGCGGGCGCAGGCGCTTCGGCGGGAACAGCACGACCAGCGCCGCGTAGGCCGCGCCCACAACGACCAAGGCCAGAACGAGCGTGATGATCATGAAGCGGCGGCCGGGATTCGAACGTCGGGTTGGACTCATGCGGGCATCTTGCCACACCGGTCGCGGGCGGCACATTCGCGCCCGACCGCGCGGCACTGATACGCTTCACCCGCCATGACACCGACCGCGCTCGACGCGCTCCACGACACGCGGCTGCTCGCCGTGATCCGCGCTGCGACCCCGGATCTCGCGCTCGCGAGTGCGCGTGCCGTCGCAGAGGGCGGCGTCACGCTGCTCGAGATCACCTACACCGTGCCCGACGCTCCGAGCGTGATGCAGGCGCTCGCGCAGGATCGCGACGTGATCGTCGGGGCCGGCACCGTGCTGACCGCGGACCAGTGCTATCGCGCGCTCGATGCGGGAGCGAGGTTCATCGTGGCGCCCAACCTCTCGATCGACGTCGCGCGCATCGCGCTCGACGCCGGGGTCGCCTACTTTCCAGGCGCCTACACCACCAACGAGATCCTCGCCGCCCACGCGGCGGGTGCCCACGTGATCAAGGTGTATCCGGTCGGCGTCGCCGGCGGGCCCGCGTACATTCAGGTGATCCGCGATCCGCTGCCCGACGTGCCGATGCTCGCGGCCGGCGGCACGAACCTCGACAACGTGATTCCGTTCCTCGAGGCTGGATGTGTCGGGATCGGACTCGGCGCCTCGCTCGCCGATCCCAGGCTCGCGGCCGAAGGCGCGTTCGAAGAGATCACGCGTCGCGCCCGCGCGTTCGTCGAGCGGGTGCGCCCGTTCGCGACCGCCGGGGCCTCTCCGGCGGCGCGTTGATCCGCCGGGCCCTTTCGCTGGCGTTGATGCTCGCGCTGTCGGCGCCGCATGTGGCGCGCGCCGGCACCGAGGAGTTCTCGACCTTCGACGTCGACCGACAGGAGGAAGACGACGAGAGCCTGATCGATCACGTGCTCACGCGCACGCCGCGCCGCTGGCGCGATGCGTGGGAGCGCGCCCCGCTCGCGTTCCGCACCGAGCAGGGCTGCCTGACCTCGGGCCAGTGGCTGATCCACAGCGATCTCAAGATCGAGACCGCGCTCGGCGAACGCGCGCGCTTCGGGCTCGCGCTGCGGCAGGGCGAAGACGACATCGCGCACTACGAATATGTCGACCTCTCGGCACGAATGCCCACGCGGATCGGATCGGTCGGCGTGGCGTTCCGGCCGTTCTACGACAAGAGCCGCCAGGACTTCACGCTGATGTGGGAACTCGGCGCCGACACCAGCGCGATTCAAGTGCAGGCGAAGTTCGGGCTCGAGGACCTGTTCAACAACCTGTGGGCGTTCCGCCAGACGCGCGTCGGCGATCGCTCCGAACCCTACGAGAAGCATCCGTTCGAGCCAGCGCTGCGCGTCGTCACGCGTCACACGCATTGGCGCACGGAACTCGACATGAAGTATCGAACGCCTTCGGTGCAGCAGATGCCCGGCGCGACCGATCTCGATCCGCTGCTCCACTCGACGCTGTGGGGCACGCTCGCGAGCGCCGCAGTGGAGTTTCGCGCGAGCGCCATCGAATGGGAGCTGCGCGGCCGCAACCATCAGGCGTTCTCGACGCTCGCCCCGGACGGCGCTCCGTACGGCAACGACGCCAACTTCCGCCGCCAGTGGGCGATCGAAAGCGCGCTGCGCCGGCCGTTTTCGCGCGGCATCGTCGCCGAACTGCGCGGCATCTATCAGGACCGCGACCAGCATCACGGTCCGCCCTTCGGCCCCGGCGCGATCGGTGCGATCGATCGCACCCTGGGTGCGGAGATCGAGTGGGAAGCGCACCCGCGGCTGACCGCGCGCGTCGGCGGACTCTACGACCGCGTCACGGTCGCGCGTTCGGGAGTCCGGTTCCGCCAGAGCTACGGCACGCGCACCGAATCACGCGCCTATGTCGGACTCGCCGCGCGCTTCGGCAACGTGACGATCTCGATCGTCGAAGGCATCGAGCTCGATCCCGAGCCCTACGAAGTGTGGGCGGTCCACGACAAAGGGTTCTTCCACCTGCAGGCGATCTTCTGACGGGAGGAGGCGACTCGCCACGATGATCCTGTCGCGTCGTCTCGAAGTTTCGACCGTTGCCCTCGCGCTTCTCGCGATGGCTCTGAGGGCCTGGCATGTCGGTCACGGCCTGCCCGATTTCACCGAGGAAGCATTCGTCTTCCGCAAGGCGCTCGACCTGTGGGGTGATGGCAACCCTGTTTCACTCAATCCTCATTCATTCGATTACCCCTCGCTATCCATCTACCTGCACCTCGCCATTCAACATGTCTATTGCTTCGCAGGACGCTTTTCATCGCCTGCGGACTTTCTACTCTCGATCGTCGTCGATCCCACCGGACCTGTGATCGCCGCTCGGATGCTCGGAATCGCAGCCGATGTCGCGACCCTGCTCATCGTCGGCCGTATCGCTCTGCGCTTCGGCGAATGGCCATCGATGCTTGCCATGGGCATCGTCGCCGTTTCACCCACGATGATCACTACGTCGCGGCTGCTCAACCCGGACGCGATCATGTGCGCCTTGTCGGTCTCTGCGCTGGACCGGCTTCTCGTCTATCGCGACCGGGGTGGATGGACACGGTTGATGATCGCCAGTGCCTTCATCGGGCTGGCCACGGGGGCCAAATATCCGGCGATAGTGTTGGCGCTTCCGCTTCTCGTTGCGGTTTGGCAACGACAGCCAGGATTCGCGGCATTGCGTGCCGGCATCGTCGCAGCCGTTGTGGCCACGCTTTCGTTCCTGGTTACGACACCGTATCTCATCGTGAGTTGGGGAGACTTTCTGCGCGATGCAGCCTACTTGGGCGATATCGCGCGCCAAGGCGGTCTCGGGAAGCTCGAGGGTCACGGCTTCGCCTTCTACGCGCTGGAACTGAGAGACAACATCGGGTGGGCAGGAATTGCAGTCATGGCCATGTCGCTGCTCTCCGTGCCCCGTTCCTCGAGCGGAGACCGCGTCGGGCTGTTGTGGCTGACATGGATCGTCATGTTCGGAGCGATCGCCTGGGCATCCATTGAAGCTGACCGATACATGGTTTCCATCGTCGCGGTGAGTTCGATCCTGATGGCCGCAGGCGCAGAGCGGACGGTTCGACTGCTGGGCAGGAACCGGCAATCACTCATGCGATTCGGCGTGATCGCGGCTCTGGTGCTTCAACCTGTCTGGCTCGGCCTGCACTCCGCCGGCCAGGGCCGCACGACGACGCAGCTCGAGGCGCATCGATGGTGCGACGAACACCTTTCAGAGAACACTCTCGTGATCACCGAGGCGGGTGGACCCCAACTGCTCAGTCATGCGCGGCACGCAGAGATCACGGCCAGCCCGATATTTCGATCCGCCAGCCCGGCCACGCGCTCGGCATTCATGAGTCAACGCACGTATTACATGGTGAGGCTGCCTCTGATCGTGAGCGGGCACACGCCGGTGAGCCTGCTGCCGGGCGAGTCGTCCGAACGGAACGTCTATCCACACGCCGTGGATTGGAACGCGGCGGTGTACGACGTCAGATTGTTACGGGACGTCGACTGGGTCATCACGAGCCAGTCGGTTCGGGGGCGATTCGAGATGGACACGTCTCGATTCCACGAACAACGACGATTCTATTCGTTGCTGGATCGGTTCGCCGAGCGTGCAGCGTTCTTCGAGTCCGGCGATGGAGTTGATGGTCCCGCGATATCCATCTATCGATTGACGCCTCGCGCGCGCGAAGCCATCGCTTCGAATGGTGGCCTCGACATGTTCTGGTGGGCTCGAACCGTGCCGGACGACTTCAAGCTTTCCGCCGATCGCCTGCTTCGTGGGCGCGAACAACTCATCGACGTCGTCCCCGACATTCCGCTTTGGGCCCAGCCGCTTCGCGTTTCCTATTCGGAGCGATACGGCCCGTTTGCAAACGATCTGGCCGAGAACCTGGGCGCGCTTCGAAGGTGGGCTGCGGCTGAGGATCTGTGCCTGGCCGCGTTGACCGTCGTTCCCGAGGATGTCTGGGCCATTCAGGTCTACGCCATCGTCGCGGGCCGGCTCGGCAAGTGGCAGGAGATGGACCGCATGCTGGAAAGATCGACGAACTCCCTTGAGCGCCACGGCCCGATTCCGATGGAGGTCGTCTTGGCGCGAGCAGAGGCCCTCTCGGGAGCGGGCGACTTCACAGGGGCAGAGCGCCAACTCCGAACAGTCATCGCGGGAATCGATCCCGTCTCCGCTCGTGTGGCGCGTGAGCGCCTCATCCAGCTTCGCGCCGCGAAACAATAGAGTGCGGGATCCTGGGTTCTGCAGTCTGAACATGGGCGGGTCGTTCAGCTGGCGGGGCCTGGATACGCGGTCGGCCACAGGGCCCAGGCCCCCCTAGTGATAGCTTCCGGAGTAAACTCCATTACTCGCACTCGTCCACATGGGCGTACGGTGTGGGAACGTTTGGACTATGGACGGGGAAACGTAAGAGACCATCGCTCAGACTGGAGGCGGGTGGCCTGCGAGGTTCAATGTCGCTCGCGCCGACGCGCCATCAAGGAGGTACAGATGGGCCGATGCAGAATCCTCCGCGCCGTGTGTGCGATCGTCATCGTGTCGCTCACCGGCGGCCGTTCCGCCGGGGCGGAGGTCGTGCTCGGCGCGTCCTTCGGCTACACGCGCCTCTCCTATCCCGACTACCCGCGCTTCAAGGACGACGTTCTGGGACTCCCCGGCGCCCAAGCGTGGGGACAGCCGGGGCTCCGCGTCGGGTATGTCTCGCGGGGTGGTCGCTGGGACCTGAACGCCGATATCGGTCTCATGAGCGTGGATCATACCGGGATCGTCGGCTCAGAGGAGACGACGGTCGAGGCGCTGCCGCAAATCCAGGTGAACGCGCCGAGCTGGCGCGGGCTGAGCCCGTTTGTGAACGGCGGCGTAGGCATCGTCCACGAGACCGCCCTGACCGCGTACGGCGGCTCACTCGCCGCGACACGTCCCGTGTTCGGCGCCGGCATCGGCCTGCGAAAACCAGTGAGCGACGGCCACGGATTCATCCGAGCCGAGGTTCGCTACGACCACCTGCCCGAGCGCGTAACGGCTCCGAACTCCTCCGCAAACTTCACCTTCCCTGCAACCGACCTGTTCTCGGTGAAGTTGGGCTTCGACTTGGTCGTGGCGCATTGAGGCGGGTCGTGGAGAGGTGCAAAGGGTGCGAAGAACCTCGCGACCAACTGGCCGCACTGACCCCGGTCTTTCGGGGGCAACAAGGATGCTGAGGGTGGTCCGGACCGCCGCGAGATCGTTCGCCTGTTGGGTCTGCCCGGCAGCAATCGCGGGCCCCCTGATGCTGCTGGCCGGGTGCGGCTCTTTTGACCCGCGGCATTTGGATCCGTGGTTCTTTGCAGTGGGTGGCTCATCAGCCAGCGACGTCTACGCGCTCGGGACCTCGACGGTCTGGCACTACGACGGCCGACGCTGGGCCGCGGAGGGCAGAATCTCGACTGCATTCCTGAACGACATCTGGGTGCCGGCAAGCAACGACGGGTATGTCGCGTGGAGCAGCCCCGATGGCGGTCGCACCGGGAAGGTCTATCACTTCGACGGTCGCACCTGGAGGGTGGTGGCCTCCGCCCCGGCGGCGCTCCAGTCTGTCTGGGGAACCTCGAGGCGCGATGTGTACGCGGTGGGACGCGAAGGATGGATCCTGCATTACGACGGCAGCGCGTGGAGCGCCTTCACCACTGGCCGGGGCGAATGGCTGCAAGGTATCTGGGGAAGCTCCCCGCAGGACGTGTTTGTCGCTGGTCTCACAGACTCGATCCTTCACTACGACGGCACGCGCTGGACCCGTCAGTACACGGGTGCGCCATCGCGCGCCCTGTGGGGCAGTTCCAGCCATGACGTGTTCGCGGTGGCCGGCCCCTACATCACGCACTACGACGGCGTGAGCTGGAGTCCTCAGGCGAGCGGCACCACGAACAACCTGTTCAGGATCTGGGGCAGCGCGCCGAACGACGTGTTCGCGGTGGGCGTGAACGGCACCATCCTGCATTACGACGGCACAGGATGGAGCGCGCAGGCGAGCGGCACGACCGGAAATCTGTACGGTGTTTGGGGAACCTCGAAGCACGACGTATTCGCCGCCGGGCAAGAAGGGATCCTCCACTACGACGGTACCCGTTGGAGCCCACCGGTCACCGTCCACCCGCCGGCTCCGTCTGGAACGGGCTCCGCGAGTCGCCTGACAGCGCCGTAGTCGGAAACAACCCGTCAAGGTCGTAGAGGTTTAAGGTCCCGCCTCGTGCTCGGGCGAACGACGTTCCCAACATCCTCGAGCGTCCTGAGCATCTTGCGAATACTCCGCGGTCGGCAGTCCACCCGCGCAGCAAGCGTTGCCGCGGCGGGAACCACCTTGGAAATCGCCTGGGTGCCTCATCCTGGAGCCCTCGTCCAGCCCCACGCCTCCCGTCCTTGCCTCGCCGCCTGCCGCGCCTTATCGTCCGCGACTCAATCTTGAAATCGATCCCACGCGCCGCTCCCCCGCGTGAACTGGAACCATGACTAGGAGGTCATCATGCGTGCGCGCTTCGGGCTCGCAGGTCTTGTGCTGTTGGCGTTGTGTACCGCGGGTCCCGCCGCGGCGGCGCCGTCGGGTTCGTACGGTTACATCACACCCTACGCTGGCTACACCATCTTCGATGGCGACCTGCGCTATCCGCGCGCCCCGCTCAAGGACGGCGTCAATCTGGGCGGACGTCTCGGATGGCAGTTCTCGCCGTGGCTCGGGCTCGAAGGCGCCGCCGGCTTCACTGCGACCAACGAGGACACGTCGGCCGACGCGATCGATGTCGACTTCTTCCACTGGTCGGGCAACCTCGTGTTCTCGCCCTTCACGGGCAACTTCGGCGGTCCGTTCGTTTCGCTCGGCTTCGGCTTCAGCCAGCTCAAGCCCGCGAGCGGCGGCATCGAAGAGCTGAAGCAGGGCAACCTCGAGGCCGCGGCCGGACTGAATCTCTGGTTCAACGACATGCTTGGCGCGCGCTTCGAAGCGCGCGATCTTCTGTGGTTGAACCGTGAAGAGCCGACCAAGATCGAGACGCACACGTTCCTCCTCGGCGCCGGACTGACGGTCGCCTTGGGCGGCACGCCGCGCGACACCGACGGCGACGGCGTTCCCGATCGCAAGGACAAGTGCCCGGCCACTCCGATCGGCGCGACGGTGGATGCCACCGGCTGCCCGACCGACAGCGACGGCGACGGCGTGCTCGACGGGCTCGATCAGTGCGCCAACACGCCGAAGGGTGCGACGATCGACGCGAAGGGCTGCCCGAGCGATGCGGACGGCGACGGCGTCTACGACGGCATCGATCAGTGCGCCGACACGCCCAAGGGCGCCACGGTCGACGCGAAGGGCTGCCCCGGCGACGCGGACAACGACAAGGTGTTGGACGGCATCGATCAGTGCGCGGGAACGCCCGCAGGCGCCACCGTCGACGAGAAGGGCTGCCCGAAGGACAGCGACGGTGACGGCGTGTTCGACGGCATCGACAAGTGCCCCGACACGTTCGCCGGCTTGAAGGTCGACGCCGAAGGCTGCCCGATCGAAGTGCGCGAGCGTGAGACCGAGTTGCTCGACACCGGCATGATCCGGCTCCAGGACGTCAACTTCGTGACCGCGAAGGCCGACCTGCTGCCCGAGTCGCTGCCGCGTCTCGATATCGTGGGACAGGTGCTGACCAAGTGGCCGGAGCTGAAGATCGAAATCGGCGGCCACGCGGATCACCGCGGAACCACGAAGTACAACCAGAGGCTCAGCGAGGCGCGCGTTCAGTCGGTGCTCAACTATCTCGTCCAGAAGTTCAGCCTCAAGCCCGAGCAGTTCACGGCGAAGGGCTACGGCGAGTCGCGTCCGCTCGTCCCGAACAACAGCGATCTCAACATGGCGAAGAACCGCCGGGTCGAGTTCGTGGTGCTCAACAAGGACGTGCTGAAGAAGGAAGTCGAACGCCGCCGCCTGCTCCAGAAGTCCGAGGCGGCTCCGGCGGACACGACCAAGTAGACAACGCCGGTATCGGCCGGCGGAACCATGACGACGGGCCGGAGCGCCATCGCGCGCTCCGGCCCGAATGGTCCAATCGAGGCTCTCCATGATCCGCACCCGCCCCACGTTCACCGAAGCCGAAGTGCGCGAGATGGTCGAGACCCGGCGCGATCTGCACGCGCATCCCGAAACTGCGTTCGAGGAGATCCGCACCGCGGGCATCGTCGCCGAGCGATTGAAGCAGCTGGGCCTCGATGTGCGCACGGGCGTCGGACGCACCGGCGTGCTCGCCACCGTCAAAGGTGCGCGCCCCGGCAAGACGGTGCTGCTGCGCGCGGACATGGACGCGCTTCCGATCCACGAAGAGAACGACGTCCCCTACCGCTCGCAGACCGCGGGCAAGATGCATGCGTGCGGGCACGACTGCCACACGTCGATCCTGCTCGGCATCTCGAAGCGGCTGGTCGAGGACCGCGATTCGCTCCCGGGCCAGGTGAAGCTGTGCTTCCAGCCGGCCGAGGAGCAGGGCGGCGGCGCGATCGAGATGATAGACGACGGCGCGCTCGAAGGTCCGCGCCCCGATGCCGCGTTCGGCCTGCACGTGTGGCAGGACCTCGATCTCGGCAAGATCGGCGTCACGACCGGCCCGTTCATGGCGGCTGTGGATGAGTTCGAAGTGACGCTCCGCGGCCGCGGCGCCCACGCTGCGATGCCGGAGATGGGCCTCGATCCGATCGTCGCCGCGGCACACGTGGTCACGGCACTACAGACCATCGCGTCGCGCGGAACCGATCCGTTCAAGGCGGTCGTCGTCAGCGTGACGCAGGTGAAAGCGGGCACCGCGTTCAACATCATCCCCGAAACGGCGTGGCTGAACGGCACGGTGCGGGTGTTCGACGACGGCGTGTGGAACGAGTTGCCCGCGCGTTTCGAGAAGATCGTGCGCAGTGTCGCCGAGGGCCTCGGCTGCACTGCCGACATCCGCTACACGCGCCACAACCGCGCGACCGTCAACGACGCCGCGATGGCGGAGCTGGCGCGCGAAGCGGCCATCGAAGTGGTGGGGCGCGAGAACGTCGTCGACGACGTGATCACGATGGGCGGCGAGGATTTCTCGTGGTTCCTCAATCGCGTGCCCGGCTGCTTCATCGCGGTCGGCTCGCGCAACACCTCGCGCGGACTGACGTACGGCCATCACCATCCGCGCTTTGATGTCGACGAAGCGAGCATGGCGATCGGAGCGGAGATCCTGCTGCGCACCACTCATCGGTTCCTCGGCGCATGACGGCTTCCATGCGGAACAGGACACGCTGGACCGCGGTTGCCGTGGTGATCGCCGCGGCCCTCGCGTGCACACCGATCGCGCGCGCCGAATGGCTGCAGCCCGACCCGTCGCTGCGCGAAACACAACTGTTGGCGCGCATGGCGGCGCGCGACACGGCAGGAAACTCGAATACGCCGGGACGGCTCGATTCGCTGGGCGGACAGGTGCTCAAGCTCGCGCGGCTCGACGAAGCGGGGATCGTCTATGGACGCGCGCTGGCATTGAACCCGCGGGACTCAGAAGCGCTCGCGGCACTCGGCAAGATCGCGCTCTATCGCGACCGCCTCACCCAGGCGGAGAGCCTGCTGGTCGCGGCCGGCCCCGAACCGGGCGCGATCGAGGATCTGCTGTCCGCGCGTATCCGTCTCGGCCAGTACTCCGACGCCGCGAAGATCGCGGACGACCTCGGACAGCCGGGCCGCGCCGAGATGCTGCGCGCGTTCGCCGAGGCACCGCCCTATCAGGTGAGCGGCGGCCCCGAAGTCGCGCGCATCCTGTGGGTGCGCTCCCATCCGACCCCGCTCGTGCGCGTGAAGCTCAACGGGCGCGCGGTGCTGATGGCGCTCGACACCGGCGCGGCGGATCTCCTGATCGATCCGTCGGCGATGCGCCGCGCCAACGTGCGCAAGCTGTCGGCGCAGCGCACCGAGTTCTGGTCGGGTGGGCGCATCGCGGTTTCGAACGCGATCGTCCAGCGGCTCGAGATCGGCGGGATCCGCATCGAGAACCTGCCGGCCGGCGTGGTGTCGCTGCGCAAGTGGAGCCTCGATGTGAATCCGTACGGCGAGCCGGTCGCGGGGGTGATCGGGCTCAATCTGCTGCGCCGCTTCACGCCGACGATCGACTGGAAGAACCACGTGCTCGAACTGCGCCGCGCGGGAACCACACCTGAGATCGCGGTGGGAACGCCGCGCGTTCCGTTCGAGATGTGGGGCGAGAGCGAACTGACGGTCTACGGATCGATCGGCGGCGGCCGGCGCATGGCGATGGTGGTCCAGAGCGGCGTGCCCTCGTGCGGAATCGGAGCACCCCGCGAAGTGTTCGACGAAGCCGGCGTCAAACCGGGCATGCTGTCGCGCGTCGCGAAGAACGCCGGGCAGTGGCTGCAGGGCAAGGCGTGGACCGCAGTGCTGGTGCCCGCGATCACGGTCGGCCCGGTTGCGCAGGACAAGGTTCAAGGCTGGTCGGGAGCACTCGACTCTTCGGAGCTGTGGCGGCACGGCGTGCGCCGCGATGCGCTGCTGGCCGGCGACTTCTTCCGCGACTGGCGCGTCACGATCGACTGGCAGGCGCATGAGCTCGCGATCGAGAACTGACGCAAGCACATCGAAGACCACATCCCCCGCGAGCCCGCCCAACCCGCTGATCGCGATCTCGGGCTCGCTCGCGGCGACCGGTGTGGACGTGGCGCTGATCGCTTTCGGCCTCGGCGGACTCCCGTCGCTGTTGTCCCATCCCCGCGCGCTCACGCTGCTCGTGATCTGGTTCGCGGGCGGGCTCGTGCTGAGCCTCGCGCGCCCGGTGCGCACGCACGATCCGATCGCCACCGCCGCGGAGCCCAAGTGGACGCTGCCGGCACTGCTCGTCGTTCCGCTGTTCGTGCCCGCGCTCTCCGCGTGGGGCGAAGCCCGCGACGTGTGGCCGATTCCGGGCGGCGCGATCACGCGCTGGGGCGGCGTGATCCTGTCGGGGCTCGGCTTTGCGCTGCGGATCGCCGCGATCGCGCGGCTCGGTTCACGTTTCTCGCCGCTGCTCGTCGCCCAGCGCGGGCATGCGCTCGAGACCTCGGGGCTCTACGCGATCGTGCGCCATCCCGGCTACCTCGGCACATTCCTCGTCGCGCTCGGAACCGTGATCGCCTTCGGCAGCGCGGTCGGGTTGATCCTGGTCGCGGTCCTCTACCTGCTGCTCGATCAACGCATGCGGCGCGAAGACGCGTTCCTCGAGAGCCAGTTCGGAGACACCTTCCGCCGCTGGCGGGAGAGGACGGGACGGTTCCTTCCGCGCCTCACACCCCTGCGCGGGTAGCCCGGCTGGCGGATCAACGATCGTCCGGAGTAGTCTCATCGCATGAGAATCGCCTACCACGTCATGACGTCGCCGGTTGGATTGCTGTTTCTCGCGCAAACGGCTCAGGGTCTGCGGCACCTGGAATTCATGGACCGCAAGAGCATCAAGCGCATGATCGCGAATCACTCCGCGGAATATCCCGAAGCCACATGGGAGCCGTCGCTGCTCGACTTGAAGCCGGTCGTCGAGCAACTCGAAGCCTACTTCTGTGGCGCCCTCGACACGTTCGACGTGCCGACCTCGGTCTCGGGCTCACCGTTCCAGTTGCAGGTGTGGCGCGCGCTGCTCGAAATTCCTTACGGCGAAACGCGCACTTACGGTCAGATCGCGAAGGCGATCGGACAGCCGCGCTCGGCGCGCGCCGTCGGGCTCGCGAACAATCAGAATCCGCTCGCGATCATCGTGCCCTGTCACCGCGTGATCGGCGCCAAGGGCGAGATGACGGGCTACGGTGGCGGCGTGACGCGCAAGAAGTGGCTGCTGCAACTCGAGGCCCGATTCCACGGCAAGGTCGAGTCGGCCGGCGATCTGTTCACGATCTCTTCGGGCCGCACCGGCTCGCGTCGCGAGAACCGATAGCGCCACCTTCGGGCGCAAGCCCGGAAAGCACCGGCGCGGGCGCCGGTCGAACATTCGTGAGGAGGGCATCGTGCACCGTCGACTCGCATCCCTGTTCGCTCTGATGGCACTTCTCGCTTCGACTTGGGCCCACGCGGGCCAGGTGCGCGTCGATGTCGGCAACTTTCAGTTCTCCCCCAGCGCGGTGACCGTCAACCTCGGCGATCAGGTCGTGTGGGTGTGGACCGGCGGCAACCATAGCGTGACGAGTGGCACCGACGGCAAGGTCGGAGACGGCATCTTCAACTCCGACATCCTGAGCGCCGGCGGCGGCGGATCGAATTCTGCGTTCACCTGGAAGAGTGATCGCACCGGCTCGATTCCCTACTTCTGCATCCCGCATTTCCCGGACATGACCGGCTCGATCACGGTGCAGCCGGGCTCGGGTGCCGCGGTCGCCGACTTTCGGATCACCGAAGTGCTCTACAACGCGGGCGGCGGACCCGACCTGATCGAGATCACCAACATGGGAACGGCCTCCGGCAATCTCGGGCGCTACCGTCTCGCGATTCCGGGCGACGTCGAAGGCCTGCCGATCGCCTCGATCACGGTGGGTGCGAACGGGATCGTCGTGATCCATCCCAACGCGACTGGAACCAACAGCACCAGCAACGTGTTCGCTCCGCTGCTCTCGGCACTGCCCGATGCCGCGGGCTCGGTGGCGCTCTACACGCCCAACACCGTGAGCGGCCATACGGCACTCACCGACGGCACGCAGATCGTCGACTACGTCCAGTACGGCGCGGGCGGGCAGGCGAACGAAGCCACCGCGGTGGCGGCGGGACTGTGGACCACGGGCCAGTTCGTGCCTACGGTCGGGATCGCGAACCGCTCGATCGAGTTCTGCGGCAACCGGTCCGATCACGGCGCGGCTCAGTGGTCGGAGATCGATCCCACGAATTTCGGCAGCGACGGCAACTGCGTCACGCCGCTGATTCCGAGCACGTGGGGACGGGTGAAGACGCTGTATCGGTAGGCGGTTTCAACGCTGCGTGAAGTGATCCCAGCCCGAGCGCGGCAGAGAGCGTCGCGCGCCCTCGGAATCGATCCACGTCCGCTCGGAGGGATTCGCGGTGAAGTGGCCGACCCACGTCAGCGGCACGTTTGCATCGCGTGCGATCGATTCGCAGCGAGCCCGCGCAGGGGGGGCGACCGCGAGCGCCAGTTCGTAGTCGTCGCCCGCACCGAATCTCAGCGCTTCGATCGAAACGCCGAGCTCGTCCGCCGCGCGCTCGATCAGCGGGTCCGGTGGCCATGCGTCGATCTCGGCGCCCACAGCGCTCGCATCGCACAGATGCCCGAGGTCGGCGGCGAATCCATCGGACACATCGATCGCGGCACGCACGGCATCGATGGCGGCGATCGATCGCGCAAACCCGACGCGTGAACGCGGCGCGGCCCACGCTTCGAACAGCGGCGCCCACCACGCAGCGGCGTCCGGTAAGCCGAAACGCTGCGCCAGTTGAAGTCCGGCGGCCGCGCGGCCCGGAGAACCGGTGACCGCGATCGCGTCGGAGGCCCGTGCGCCCGAACGCCGCCACGCGCGGTCGGGTGCGCACGCGCCGAACAACGTGAGCCCGAACCACTCCGGCCCGTCGACCGCCGCGAAGTTGCCGCCCACGAGTCCCGCGCCATCGGCCACCAGCGCCAAGGAAAGCCCGGCATCGAATGCGAGCAGGTCTTCAAGATCGTGATCACGCCGCATCCCGTAGGACACCACCGCCCATTGAGGCCGCGCCGCCATCGCCGCGAGGTCGCTGAGATTCGCCGCCGAAAGGCGAGCGCCCAGCGCGTGGGCGCCGATCCATTCCGATCGCCAATGGCGGCCTTCGACGAACGTGTCGGTGGTGACGACGAGTTCCATGCCCGGCTCGGGCGTGAGCACGGCCGCATCGTCGCCGCTGCCGACGACCACGCCCTGCACCTTCGGCCGGGCCGCGAGCAGGCGGCGGATGGCTTCGAACTCACCGACGTCCTGGATGCGGGTCATGATGAACCCAGAGTCCCAAGCCGAAACCTCTGCCGTCAATGGACCGCGAGTGCGCGATCGGTCACGACCTCGGATTCCGTCCGTTCTATAGGAAATCGCATCAGTTCCGCCGCCGGAGCGTGATAGGCTTGCGTCGGTCCCAAAGCGCTCACGTCTTTTTCCCGGGAGTTTCGATCGTGCCTCGTCTGCCCCACCGCTTCATCGTGCTCGGCCTCATGATCCTGGGTGCCGTGGCGACCGCGATTCCCGCCAGCGCCGCGGTGCAGGTCCGCGCCGGCGTGCGCCCCGACACGCTCGTCCACTGCGGGCGCGGCCAGCTGACGTTCGCGCTCTGGAACGACGGCGAAGATCCGCTGCGGGTAAAGGTTTACGTGTCGATCACCCACGAGGACACGACCGAGATCGGGCCCCGCGCCTTCCGGGCCCCACTCGAGCCGCACCAGCTCGTGCGCCGCGAGGCGGCGTTCTTCGTGCCGCCGGCGCTGCCGACCGGCCGCTATGCCTTGCGGGTGCTGGCGGTGGCCTCCGACAGTTCGCGCGCCGAGGCAGTCGCCCGATTCGTCGTGACGACCTCGGAGTGCAGCTTCGGAGATCCTTCGACAGCCCCCTCGCTCCTGCTCGATGGGATCGGCGAAAGTCTCGGGCTCGACGTCTCGACGCCGGCCATTCGCGGGACCTGGGGCGCGATCAAGCGCCGCTACGACTCCACGCCGCGCTGAAATTCTCTGTTCCAAAGCCGACTCGACCGTAACGGCTCCCGTATTCTCCCGATAGAGAATTGATGTGGTGGCGCACGGCATCATGAGCTAGATTGCTGCCATGAAAGCCGCTGCGACGCCGTCCCACCCGCCCGATCCGGTTCGTGATCGTCTCCGACGCCGGCGCCTCTCCCTCGGCCTGTCCTTTCAAACCATTGCCTCCCGGGCAGGCCTTAGATCGGCCGCCTATGTTTTCCATATAGAGAATGGCCAGCGTGTACCCACTGAAGCCGTGGCGATTCGACTGGCCCGAGCGGTTGGCGAAAGCGAACACGTGTTCGCCGCCTGGGCTCGAGCACTCCAGCGCACCGATCTGCGGACGGTCCTCTCAGCGACGCGCGAGCTGCTCGAGGATTCCGAGCTGGCCGCCTACGCCGACGGGACCTGGGCACCGCACGAGCCGCCCGCGCCTTCACGCGGGGCCGGCGACTCGTTCGCGCGCCTTCGCATCCCGGTCATCGAAGCGGGCGCGGACCCGGGTGACGCATTGCGCCCCGCGTGTCCGGTTCTGCGCACGCTGAGCCTCGACTCGCGTGTGCTCGTGGACGCAGAGGCATGGGTACGGCCGTTCGCGTATGTTCTCGATTCGGAATGTGTGCGCCGCGTGCCCGACCTGACAGCGGGCCGCATCGCGATCCTCACGCGCGTCGCCGGACCGCCTTCACCGGATGCGGTATACGGCGTGCGGATCGGAGCGAGGGTCGAACTCGCGCGCGTGGTGTGGAATGGTCGCGAATTGCTCGTGATGCCCGGAGCGGGGGAAAGCGACTTCATCGTCATACCGGCAGGCAACGTCTCCGTCGTGCGCGAGCACATTGCCGGCCGGATCGCGCAAGTGCTCGATCCGGTGCTCACACGGTGAGATTTTCACGACTCCGCGCGCTGGAACGAACTTCGAAAGGATCCGATTGCCGATGCGTTTTCCGATGCGCCGCCTCGCAGGACTCGCGGTACTGATCGTAGTGGCCGGATGCTCGCGCGGTGGCGCGGGCGTGATCGGCAGCGGAACCGTGGAGATGGACGAAATCGACGTGTCCTCGATGGTGGGAGGGAGGGTCGTGCGCCTCGCCTACGACGAAGGCGATACCGTGAGCGCGGGGGATACGCTCGCGGTGCTCGACCGCGGCGAGATGGCGGCCGACATCGATGCGCAGACCGCGCAGGCTGCGCGCGCGGGCGAGCAGCTGCGAGATCTACAATCGGGCCCGCGCAGTGCCGAGATCGCCGCCGCCCGCGCGGACCTCGCGGCGGCCACAGCACAGGCGGCGCTCGCCGCTGCCGAATTCAAACGCGTCGAGACACTCGCCGCTCAGAATCTGGCGACCGCACAGGAACTCGACCGCTCGCGCAGCGCGAGCGAGGCGGCGGCGGCACGGCGCGATGCGGCGTCCCAGCAGGTGCGACTGCTGCAATCCGGATATCGCAGCGGCCAGATTGCGGCGGCAGCGCAGGCCGCGGTGGCCGCGCGCGCACAGCTCGCCGGAGCACGGACGCGCGCGGGAGAGCTGGTGCTCACGGCCCCATCGCGCGGCGTCGTTCTTCTTCGGAACTTCGAAGCCGGGGAACTCGCGTTACCGGGAGCGGCCGTCATCACGCTCGGCAACCCGGACAGCTTGTGGATGCGCTGCTACGTCGCTGCGCCCAAGCTGACGCGCGTCCAGCTCGGGGCCTCGGTCTCGATCACGATCGACGGAACGAAACGCGCGTTTCGCGGCCGGGTCGTGGAGATCTCGCCGCGCGCCGAGTTCACGCCGCGCGCCGCACTCACCGAGGAAGAGCGCGCGAACCTCGTGTTCGCGGTCAAGATCGTGATCGAGCCGAGCGGCGGCGCGCTCAAGGCCGGTCTGCCGGCGGACGTGCGCCTCGTGGATGGACGTTGAATCCCGATCGCGCGCCCGCGGTCGAGGTCAACGACATCACGCGCCGCTTCGGCGCGGTCACGGCGGTCGATCGCGTCACGTTCGACATCCGCGCGGGGGAGATCTTCGGCATCCTCGGGCCCAACGGCTCCGGCAAAACCACGACCATCCGCATGCTGTGCGGCCTGATCGCTCCGAGCAGCGGCACCGCGCGCGTCGCGGGATACGACGTGGTCGCGAACCCGGATCGAGTGAAAGCGCACATCGGCTACATGTCGCAGGCGTTCGGTCTCTATCGCGATCTGACCGTGGATGAGAACCTGCGCTTCTACGGCGGCGTCTATGGACTCGACCAGGAACTCGAGCCGCGGATCGCGTGGGCCAAGCAGCGCATGCATCTTTCGGAGATCGGTGACCGCATCACGGGCGTGATGTCGGGCGGGCAGAAGCAACGCCTGGCACTGGGCTGTGCCGTGCTCCATCAGCCGCCGGTGCTGTTCCTCGACGAACCGACCGCCGGTGTCGATCCCGGAGCGCGGCGGCTGTTCTGGGAGATCATCCGCGGGCTCGCCGCCGACGGCACCACGATCATCTGCACGACGCACTACATGGACGAGGCCGAGCGCTTCGATCGCATCGCATTCCTATCGCTCGGCAAGCTCACCGCCCTCGGCACGCCCGCGGAAGTGCGGGCCACGTTCGGCGGCAACCGCACGCTCGAAGACATCTTCGTGATGCTGCAGGAGCAGGGCGCAGGATGATGAATCCGGGGCGCCTGCGCTCGATCTTCATGAAGGAGTTCATCCAGATGCGCCGCGACCGCGGCACGCTCGGGCTCATGCTCGTCGTCCCGGTCATGCAGCTGCTGATGTTCGGTTACGCGATCCGCATGGACGTGCGCAACCTGCCGACCGCGGTCTACGACCAGAGCCGCACCCAGGAGAGCCGGGATCTCGTCCAGCGCTTCGAGGCGACCGGCAACTTCGTGATCCGGGCACACGTGCATTCGTACGGTGACGCGATCCGCCAGGTCGACAACGGGCGCGCGAGTGCGGCGATCGTGATCCCCGAGAACTACGCGCGCCGCGTGAAGCGCGGCAGCGGCGCCACGGTGCAGGTGCTGGTCGACGCGTCGTCGCCAACCGCATCGCAGAGCGCGATCGGCGCGGCACAACTCGTCGGCCAGCGCAGCAGCCTCGAGATCATCGCGCGCCGCGTCGGGGCGACCCGGCAGGAGGCGCTGCCGATCGAGGTGCGCGTGCGGCCGCTCTACAACCCCGCGCTGTCGAGCCCGTTGTTCATCGTGCCGGGCATCATCGGCATGATCCTCTCCAACATCCTGATCGTCATCACCGCCATGGCCGTGGTGCGCGAGCGCGAGCACGGCACGCTCGAGCAGCTCATCGTCACGCCACTCAAACCGTCGGAAATCATGATCGGAAAGATCGCCCCTTACGTGATCGTCGGCTTCGCCCAGATCACCGCGGTGCTGCTGGTGGGCCACTACCTGTTCCACGTGCCGATCCGCGGCAGCCTGCTGCTCATCTACCTGCTCTCGTTCCCGTTCATCGTCGCGAACCTGGGCCTCGGCCTGTTCATCTCCACGCTCGCGAAGACGCAGGCGCAGGCGATGCAGGTCTCGTTCATGTTCCTGCTGCCGAACGTACTGCTGTCGGGCTTCATGTTCCCGCGCGAAGGCATGCCGCCATTCGCGCGCGAAATGGGTCTGGCGCTGCCGCTCACGTACTATCTGCAGATCGTGCGCAGCATCGTGCTCAAGGGCGTCGGACTCGAAGCCCTGTGGCCGCAGGCGCTGGCGCTGGTCGGTTTCGCGCTGCTCTACTTCACGTTCAGCACGCTGCGATTCCACAAGCAGCTCGAATAGGAAGGTATGAAACCCACGCCCGAACAACTCGAGCGCCTCGCGCGCGACTGCGTGATCGCCGCGTACCGGTCGTCCGGACCCGGCGGGCAGAAGAAGAACAAGACCGAGTCGAGCATCCGCGCCCGGCACGTGCCGAGCGGAATCACGCGCGTTGCCACCGAGCATCGCTCGCAGTACCGAAACCGCGCGCTGGCGCTCGAACGGATCTGGGAGGAGCTGCGCCGCCGCGCGCGCAAACCGAAGCCCCGCGTCGCGACCAAGCCGGGCAGGGCCGCGGTCGAACGCCGGCTCACCGAGAAGCGTCTCGACTCCGCCCGCAAACGCACGCGCCGCTCGACCGACGACGAATGAGCGAACCGCATTCGCCGTCACGGCCGAGCGATGATGCCGGCCCTCGACATGCGCTGATCTACGACGACACGTGTCCGATGTGCCGCGCGTGGGCGGCCCGGGTCGAGCGCTGGGACCGGGACCGGCGGATCGAGCTGGTTCCGTCGCACGCCGGTGACATCGCGTCGCGCTTTCCGTGGATCACGCGCCGTGAGCTCGACGCGGCGATGCAACTGGTCGAGCCGGACGGCACGACCCACGCGGGAGCGGCGGCCGCCGAGGCGCTGGTGCGCGTACTGCCTTACGGCAGGTTAGTGGGCGGGTTGTTCGCGATCCCCGGAGCGCGCGCGCTCGCCCGGAACGTGTATCGCGTGATCGCCGCGCGGCGCTGCCGCGATGCGTGTTCCGCGCATGCATGAGTCAGCGGCACGTTATGGCGGGCCGGGGAATTTGAGCGTTTGGCAGTCTACGTTCGCCCGAAGTCGACGTCCTCGGCGTGATGCTTGATGATCCGCGCTTCGGCGATGAACACGACCTCCTCGGCGATGTTCGTCGCGAGATCCGCAACACGCTCGAGGTTGCGCGCCACCAGAATCAACTCCAGCGCTCGCGAGATGGTCTTCGGATCCTCGACCATGAAGGAGATCAACTCGCGGAACACCTGGCGGTTGAGATTGTCGACCTCGTCATCGCGACGCACGAGTCGGCGTGCCGACTCCGAATCCTGGCGCACGAAGTTGTCGAGCGCCTCGCGAAGCATCGCGGTCGCGAGTACCTCCATACGGGGGATGTCGACGAGCGGTTTGAGCTCCGGCTCTTCCGACAAGCGCAGGGCCGAGCCTGCGATGTTGACTGCGTGGTCGCCTACCCGCTCGAGATCGTTCGAGATCTTGAGCGCGGCGGTGATGAAGCGGAGGTCACGCGCCAGCGGCTGCTGAAGCGCCAACAGGCGGATGCAGCGCTCCTCGACTTCGATTTCCTGGCGATCGATGATGTGATCGTCGGCGAACACTTCACGTGCCAGCGCCGCATCGCGCCGCTCGAGGGCCCGGATTGATTTCTGCACGACGCTCTCAGCCCGACCGCCCATGAGAAGCAATTGCTCCTTGAGCGCATCGAGGTCCTGCTCGAAATGCCGTTCCAAATGTGGATGCTCCTTTCCCGGGGAGGCGGGTGGGGCTCCGGGTATCAGCCGAATCGTCCGGTGATGTAGTCCTCGGTGAGCCGCTCGCGGGGACTCGTGAACAGTCGGCGGGTGTCGTCGAATTCGATCAGCGATCCCGACAGCATGAATGCGGTCTGGTCCGAGATGCGGGCCGCCTGTTGCATATTGTGGGTCACGACGGCGATCGTGTACCGCGCCTTGAGGTCCAGGATCAATTCTTCGATTCGCGCGGTTGCGGTCGGATCGAGGGCCGAGGCGGGCTCGTCCATCAAGATCACGTCGGGTTCGACCGCGAGGCAGCGAGCAATGCAAAGACGCTGCTGCTGCCCGCCGGACAACTGAAGCGCCGAAGCGCTGAGACGGTCCTTGACCTCTTCCCACAACGCTGCCCGTCGCAACGCGTCTTCGCCGCGCGCCACAAGCTCGACGCGGTCCTTGAGGCCCAGCATGCGCAGCCCGAACACGACGTTCTCAAATATCGACTTGGGGAACGGGTTCGGACGCTGGAACACCATTCCGACACGCCGGCGCAACTCGACGACGTCGGTGCCCGAAGCAAACACGTTCATGTCCGCAACCTGTACGGTGCCTTCGATCCGAACTCCGAGAATGAGATCGTTCATGCGGTTGAAGGATCGCAGCAGCGTGCTCTTGCCACAGCCCGACGGGCCGATGATGGCCGTGACACTGTTCGCAGGCATCGCGATGGTCACCGACTTGAGCGCTTGATGAGTCCCGTAGAACAGATTGTAGTCTCGGGTCGCGAGCCCGATGGCGGGCGTCGCCGCCTGGGGCGCTGCCGCGGGCGTCGCTGCCGGTGTCGCGGAGGGCACGGGACCAATACCCGCGGTTCCAGGATCACGGCCCGGCACACGCCCGGGCACGGGCTCGATGCGAGGACTCACGACGGTCACCTCAGGATCTTCCAGCGAGCTGCGCCCGCAGCCGCGACCGCAAAGCGATGGCGGACAGGTTGAGCGCGAAGGTCAGCAACAGCAACGTCAGCACGGTACCGTACAGCAGGGGCCGGGTCGCGTCCACGTCTGTGGACTGTGTCGCCAGTACGAATACGTGGTAGCCGAGCTCCATGAATTGATCGGTCGGCAAGGTCGGAAGGTACGGCAGAAAATACGCGGCGCCGGTGAACATGATGGGCGCCACCTCGCCCGCACCCCTCGACACCGAGAGGATCGCCCCGGTCAGGATTCCGGGCATGGCCTGCGGGAGCAGCACGTTCCGGATCGTCTGCCAGCGCGTGGCCCCCAGCGCGAGTGCGGCTTCGCGCATGTCGTTCGGCACCGCGCTCAACGCTTCTTCCGTGGTCACGATCACCACCGGGAGATTGAGCATGGCGAGGGTGAGCGCGGCCCACATCAGCGACGGCTGTCCCCACACCATATCGAGCCCCATGGCCCGGTCCATGTTGTGGCCGAGGAACTGAATGAAAAATCCCAGCCCGAACAGTCCGAACACGATGCTGGGAACTCCCGCGAGATTGTTCACCGAGAAGCGCACGAGCCGCGTGAAACGCGAGGTCGGCCGGGCGTATTCGTGCAGATAGATGGCGGCTCCGACGCCGAACGGAATCAACGCGACGACCATCAGCACGACGAGCGCGGTGGTGCCGAAGATCGCGGGGAAGATGCCGCCTGCGGTCATGCCCTCGCGGGGCGCGGCGGAGAGAAATTCCCACGTCACGGTGCGCCAGCCGAAGAAGATGATGTTGCCCATGATGATCGCGACCATGAGCACGATGATGCCGGCCGCAAGTGCCGAGACGCCGCTCAAGGCGGTGCCGGCCACGTCGCGGCGGTTGGACTTCAGCAACGGACGCATGATGCGCGCGGCTCCGGCGGCGAACGTCGAGGACGTCACGCGCCCCTCAGGCGGCGGCGCAACCGGTCGACGAATATTCCGGCGGCGACGTTGATCACGAACGTCGTCACGAACAGCATCGACCCGAGGAAGAACAGGACGGAGTAGTGCGGGCTGCCAACGACGACTTCAGCGAGCTCGGCCGCGATGCTCGCCGACAGCGTGCGAACCGAGTCGAAGGCACTCGCCGAAACGAGAGCAGCGTTGCCGGATGCCATCAGCACGATCATCGTCTCGCCGACGGCCCGCGCAAGTCCGAGCAGGATGCCAGCCGCCACACCGGCCGAGGCCGCGGGCAGCGTAACGTTCCAGGCGGTTTGCCAGCGCGATGCTCCGAGCGCGAGTGAAGCTTCCCGGTAGGAGCGCGGCACGGCGCGCAACGCGTCCTCACACACAGTGAATACCACCGGAATGATGCCGAGTCCGAGCGCCAGGCCGGCGTTGAGGGCGTTCAACCGCGAGGAGGATCCGGTCACGCTCTGCAACCATGACGCCATGACGATCAGCGCAAAGAAGCCGAGCACGACCGAGGGGATTCCGGCGAGGATCTCGATCACAGGCTTGAGCGACTCGCGCACGCGGGAGGGAGCGAATTCCGAAGCGTAGATCGCAGCGAGCACGGAGACCGGCACGGCGAAAATCATCGCGACGATCACGACTTTGAGTGTGCCGATCACCAGTGGCATCAGGCCATACTTGGGCACATCCCCGACCGGCTGCCACATCCAGGTCTCGGTGAACTTCGTGAGGTTCGCTTCACGCATCGTCTCGGCGTCGAACAGCACCGGCAGCGCCCCTCGGAACACGAAGAGCATGATGAGCACGAGTCCGGCGATCGCCGCGAACGCGCACGCGCGCAGGGCCACGCCGATGATGGCCTCGCGCGCGCGCTGGCGACTGCGGTGCCCGGATCGCGGCACTGGTCGCGAGCGGACCGATTGCACATGAGCTGTGCCGAGGGTCATCGAGCGGGGAAGTACCCGACTTCAATGACCACGGCCTGGCCGGAATCCGAGAGCGCGAAATCGACGAACTCTTTCATGCCGCCTTCGGGCGCTTTGCGAGTGTAGAAGTACAGATCGCGCGAAATGGGGTAGGACCCGTCCTTGACCGTGCCGGCGGTCGGCAGGATCGCGGAGTCGGCCTCCGTCTTCTTCACACCGACCTCGCGAACACCCTTTGCGTACGCCGCGCCGCCATAGCCGATCCCCTTCGAATCTTGCGAGACGGCGTTCACCACCGCCGCGGTGCCCGGAAGTGTCTGAACCGCCGCGGCGAAATCTCCGCCACCCAGCACGTGCTCCTTGAAGTACTCGTAGGTTCCGGAGCTGTTCTCGCGGCCATAGACGGTGATTGTGGCGTCCGGTCCGCCGAGCTGGCTCCAGTTGGTGGTCGCTCCCGAATACACGCCTTTGATCTGGTCGATCGTCAGCTCGCGCAAGGGATTCGATTCGTGCACATAAATCGACAGCCCATCCTTGGCGACCACGATCTCGTGAGGTGGCGCTCCGAACTTCTCCTGGATCTGCGCTCGCTCCTTGTCCTTCATCGGACGGGAGGACTGGCAGATGTCGGTGGTGCCGTTGATAAGTGCCGCGATTCCGGTGCCTGAGCCTCCGCCCGTCACCTGGATCACGGCACCCTGATGCACTGCCATGTAACGTTCCGCCCACCGTTGTCCCAGCAGCACCATCGTGTCCGAACCCTTGATGCTGATGGCTTCCTGACGGGCTGATCGGCCGGCGCACTGCGCGAGACCGATCACCGTCAGGATTCCGAGGGCGTACATCCCGATACGCATCCGCAGCATAAAGACCTCCCGGTGGTCAGCGGACCGGGAAGTACCCGACCGCTGTGACCACATTTTGTCCCTCGTTCGAAAGAACCCAGTCGACGAAACCCTTCACCTTGCCGGCCGGCTTGGTGCGGGTATAGAAGTACAGATTCCGCGTGATCGGATAGCTGCCGTCCTTGATCGTCGCGGGCGTCGGAAGCACCGAAGCCGTTTTCGCGTCCTTGGCCACCGCCACTTCCTTGATGCCCTTGGCATACGCGGCGCCACCATAGCCGATACCGTTGGGATCCTTCGAGACGGCATTCACGACCGCCGCCGTTCCCGGCAGATTCTGACACGCGGCGCTGTAATCCTGACCCTTGAGGACATGGTCTTTGAAATACACGTAGGTCCCCGAGCTGTTCTCGCGGCTGTACAGCACGATGCGCGCGTCCTTGCCGCCGATGTCCTTCCAGTTCGTGATCTTTCCGGTGTAGATCAAGCGAAGCTGTTCGATCGTGAGCGACTTGATCGGACACGACTCGTGCACATACACGGCGAGCCCGTCCTGGGCCACCGCGATCTCCGTGCCGAGCGTCTGGAACCTGTCCCGCAGCTTGCGTTTTTCATCCTCTTTCATGGGGCGCGACGACTGACAGATGTCAGTGGTGCCGTTGATCAGGGCCGCGATTCCGGTTCCCGATCCGCCACCCGTGACCTGGATGATTTCGCCCGGGTGGGCCTCCATGTACTTTTCGGCCCATCTCTGGCCGAGGATCACCATCGTGTCGGACCCCTTGACCGAGATCCCGCGGGCGGCCAGCGCCGTGCCGGCGCTGATTGAGGCCATCGCGGCCAGGACCGCGAGCATTCCAAGCTTATTGACGATCGATTTCATGGGGAATCTCCTTAGAACTTGTGCTGGAACTGGACAGTCCAGAGGTTGTCTTTCGGATCGATGTATTTGCCCGAGACCAGCCGGTCGGTCGTCTGCACGTCGTAAGCCGCCGTGATGCGGGTGAAGCCGTCCCAGAACCAGTTGAGCCCGAGGCCGATGCGCTCGTACTGGTCGTGATCGAGGTCGGTATTGGGGTCGAAAGCGTCGTAGCGGCTGGCGAACTGGAGCTTCTCGCCGAGGTTCTGCACCCACATCACGTAGAAGCCCGTGAAGTCGGTCGCCAGGTGGTCGGAATTGGCACCCGATCGCAGGAGCGTGGGGGCGCCGGAAGCCGGCGTGGGGACCAGTACGCGGAGCGAGTCGGCGTTGACGTTCTTGCCGCTGTAAAACTCGCCCTTCAAAGATCCGCCGCCGACGGTCGGCAGCGCGTAGAAAAACTGGGCGTCGGCGCCGAAGCGCGTCTTGTCGGTCGAGACGTCGGGCCCGGTGAGCGGCGTGATTTCCTTACCGGTGTAGTACGACACCGCGCCGTCGATCGTGCCTTGCGAGTAGCGGGCGCGAGCGGTTAAGTCCTTGCTGCTCGTGGGATCGGTGGTCGGGTAGTTGGTGCTGTTGACCCCGCCGCCATTGAGCACGCTCACGACCGTTTCGAACTTCGGCGTCCACTGGCTCACCAGCTTGAGCCCGCGATCGCGCTCGCCGCTGAACAGCGTGTTCTCGGCGCGGGACCGTTCCGGAAGTTCGCGCACGCTCGAACTGCGCTCGAGTTCGTATCCGAAGGGAACGTTGAACTGGCCGGCGGTCAGACCGTGGCGATGGTCGGGAGTCCACGGATCGAGCAGCGTCACGTACGCTTCGAGCAGACGGATCGTGCGATCCTGGCCGCCGTCGAAGTAGACCACCGCCTGGCTCAGCGGACTCGAGTCGTAGGTCATCTTGAGGCGCGCGCGGCGGATGTAGAAGCGTTCCTTGTTCGCGGGGGAGACGGTTCCACCGCTCACACGGACCGAGTCGCTTTGATCCTCGCCGTGCTCCCAGCGCACTTGGGCGTAGCCCGAGAACTTGAACTTCTTCATCTTGTCGACGTCGGCCTGAACCGTCTGCATCTGCTCGTTCATGCTCTCGAGCCGCGCGGAGAGTTCGGCGGGGGTTGCTTCGGCGGCCGGTGTTTCCGAATCCTGCGACCATGCTGGCAGGACGAAACACGCAGCCGCGCAAACGGCGGCGATACTGCCACGCAGTTTGGACGAATTCATCGAGACCTCTGGGGAAGGGAGCCCATGTATGTCCAAGACCGGCGAGAGACCGGTCCCGGTGTTTTGAGACGGTCATCAATGTATCGGCAGGTCGATGTCGCGGCGTTGAAAGCCTTGTTAACGCCGTGTAACAAATGGCCGGGGCGTCACCGCCCGACATCCCTCGTTCCGCCCCCGTGACTTCCAGCACCGCGGCCAGCGCCGCAGCCCAAAATGTGGGCGTCGAGCCGGTTCCCAGTCGACAAGATCGTCGCTGAAAGCTGGGAGTCCGACTGCTTAGCCCGGGGGCTTCCCTCGGGACGCCTTGCAGGACGCCCCCGATGCCTCCGCGGGTCTCCCTTCGGCGGTCTCAACGCCGAACCCCGACAGAGAGCATCGTTGCCATTTGCAATCTCCGAGTCCGGGCAGTGGCGCGCCGGAACTCGGGAATCTCAGTCCTTCATGCTGTAGAGCTTGAACACGCCGCGGCGTTCCGCGACCGCGCGGACCATGTCCAGCCGCTCCTCGATGCCTTCGTCGTTCAGCGCCACGAGAGTCAACCCCTCGTGGAGACGGAAATTTCGATAGGCGGTGGCGACCTTCGCGCGCTCCCATCGCACGAACCGCACATGACGGCCCGCGTGATCCTGAAGTGCGCGCGAAACACCACCGGTATTGCGGTTGTCGAGCAGCAGCCAGGCATCTTCGGACTGAATTCCCGTCGCCGGGCGGCTCTGAGGAAACTCACGCCACATGATCCGCTCGAATTCCTCTGCGGTGACGCACAACCTCAGAAGCGTGTCGCGATCCGAGTGGTGCAACGCCCGGCACACCGCGCGGCCGAGATCGTCGAGACTGCGCGTGCCGCCGTGAAACAAAGCCTTCACCGCCGGGGCATTGGTTCGGCGCCCGATCACGACCGACATCGATTCGGGATCGGCGGGCGGGTGGTATCCGGGAGATGCCTTGAGCATCGGATTGACCGTGCTGGTGGGACCTGCCGGGGAAGAATTCGGGCCCGCCGCGGCCGCCGGGCCCGCGACCAAGGCGAAGACCAGCGAAGCAATGAAGATGCTTACGCGCACGTGCCGCGGCACAGGGCTCATCGAAGTTGCCGACTGGGAGTGTCGGATCGGATTCATGATGGGGTCTTTCCTCACAGAGGTGAGTAGGTGAAGCCGATCGAATAGGCGCTCGGCTCCTCGTACTTCGTGATTTCGAATTCGCCTTGCGTCGTGCGGTGCACTTCGCGGAGCAGTCCCTTGCCCGTGAGCTTCATGCGCAGCGACGGGAGGACGGTCCAATTGACCGAGGCATCGAGCGTGCTGACCGGCGCCTCGTAGATATCCGGCTGAAGGATTCCGAGCGTGGTGAGCCGGGTGCCCGTGCGGCTGAAGAGCACGGCGGCATCGGCTCCACCACGCGGGCTGGTCCAGCTCAGCGACGCGTTCACCAGATGTGCGGCCTGTCCCGCGAGCGGATGCTCGGAGCCACCGAGCACGGTCGCGAATTGTGGCAACTCCACACGCGAGGCGATGACCGTGAAGTTGGCATTGAGAAAGAAGGCCGCGAGCGGCTTCCAAAAGCGGCCCAGCGACGTGCGCGACTCGACCTCGAGCCCGAGGTTGCGGCCGGATTTGGAATTCACCGGCTCGAAGAACGGCTGGTCGCCCGGACGGATCGCGGTCTCGATCGGATCGTAGATCTTCTTATAGAACGCGCCGATCGCCACGACTTCGGCGATCGCCGGGAACGTTTCGAGCCGCACGTCGTAGTTGTCGAGCCGCGCGCGCTTGAGATCAGGATTGCCCGAGAGGCGGAAGCCGCCGGGATCGTCGATCGACTTGGAAGGCGAGAACTCCCGCAGGTCGGGGCGCGACAGAGTGCGGCTCGCCGCCAGCCTCAGATTGGAGCGGTCGGTAATCGCCCAAGTCACGTTCGCCGCCGGCAGCCAGTCGACGTCGTCGATCTCGCCGAGCGCTGTGGTGCGCGCCGGGTCGAACAGATCGAAACTGCGCACACGCTGAGTGCCGTGCTCGACACGCACGCCGAGTACGCTGCGCACTCGTGAGCCGAACGGCACTTCTCCGCTCACGAAGCCGGCGGTCTGACGCTGATTGCCTTCGTAGTTGTCGTCGTCGAACGTCAGGTCGCGCACCTGCGCGCCCTGCGCGTTCGGCTGCCAGTTCGATTCCTGGAACAGCGACTCCGGCGGTGCTTCGCCCTGGCCCTGCGGCGGACGGAAACCCAGACGCCGATAGAACGAGTCGCGGTCCTTTGCCTGATGATCGAAACCCGCATCCAATCGGCCCTTGCCGAGCGGGCCGTAGGCAACCGGAACCGACCACTTGGTGTTGAAGCCCCAGCCGTGATCTTTCTGGTCACCGTATTCGCGAGTCGCGCCGCCGCCGACCGATGGGCTCAACGACCACTGTTCCTGGAGCACCTCGTTGTCGTCGACATACGTGAACCGCTGATATGAACTCTCACGCCGGTCCGGCTGAAGTCGCGAACTCGCGGACCGGTTCAGCTTCCACTCAACCTTCGAGCGCAGCACCGCCGGCAGCTCATGACGGCCTTCGACGCCCCCGGTGAAGATCGAACGCTCGACGTACGTGAGCCGCGTGCTGCGGATGTTGTCGCGGATCTGATTGTTGTACCCGGTCGCAAGCCGTGTCTCGTCGTCCGCTCCGCGGGTGTACATCGTGCGCAAGTGCACCGAGTTCCCCGGCGACAGCCGGTAGCTCAGCGCGCCGAGCCCGCCCAATTGAACGCTCTCGGTGGTGCGATCGTAGAGGTAGTCGTATTCGTTGACGTAGCTCTGGAAGAAGCGCTTCTTTTCTTCGCGGTGGCTCACCGAGTGGCTGTAGGTCGCCGACTGCACCAGGCCGAGCGGGCGGCCGAACAGCTTCCATTCGTTCCCGAACGTCTGGAACAGCGAGCCGTTGGGCAACACGCGGCCGAGATTCGTGCTCCAGATGTTGCGGAACGACTTTCCGAGCATCGCCAGCGTGTCGAGCGGAATCCCCTGCGTGGGATCCACACCGCGCGGGGTGAGCTTTCGATGTCCGGCGATCGACTGCACCATGTTCGACAGGTCGCGGAAGTCGGATCCCATGCCGAAGCGGTCCTTGTTGCTTCCGAGGTAGCCCGGCAAATTCTCGAACGTCGCCCCGGATTCATAGCCCTGCGAAGCCGAGAGCTGGAAGGTCATCTTGCTCGGAAAGTCGCGCGTATGAACCTGCACGTCACCGCCGCCGAACTCCGCCGGGCGATCCGCGCTGTACGTCTTCTGAATGACCACGTTGTCGAGCAGGTTCGCGGGCAGCAGATCGAGCGGAACCACGCGCTTGTTCTGCTCGGGACTCACGAGCCGCACGCCGTCGACTTCGGTCGAACTGTAGCGTTCACCCAGGCCCCGCACGAACACGAACTTGCCCTCGGACACCGACAGGCCGGTTACGCGGCGCAGCACGTCGGCGGCATCGCGGTCGGGCGCCTTGCGCATCTGCTCTGCGCTCACGGCGTCGCCGACGGTCGAGGCCTTGCGACGCTGGGCGAGCAGCGCCTTCTCGTTGTTCTGGATCGACTGCGCCTCGACCACGACCTCCTGTTGGACGATCGCATCGGACTCGAGGCTGATCGTGATCGGATTCGGCGCCGCGTTGCCGACGACGAAGCGTGTCATGCGGTGGGTCGCGTACGAGAGCGCGCGGATCTGGAGTGTGTAGGTTCCCGCGGGGGCTTCGAGGGCGAAGGTGCCGTCCGCGTTCGTGACACCGCCGATTCTGCGCGCGGTCGAATCGGCGGGAATGAGCAGAACGTCGGCGAACGCCATCGACTCGCCCGTGTCGGAAGCCATGACCTTGCCGCGAACAGTGGCGGCGGTGGCGATGCTCACCGTGGCGACCGCGATGAACAGCAGGGTCGCTGCAAGGCGTGCGAAGACTGGGAACAAGCCCGCGCTCAGGCGCCGGGTATCGGTGTCGCGGAATCTCATGTGTGTTACCTCATCCCTGGGAAGGTGTGTTCGAGGTCGATGTGTTCGACGACTGAACCGCGCCGGAGTGGCGCGCCGTGCGCGGCGCGCCATCTCCGGGGGTTCGAGCAGTTACTCCGTGCGAATCAGCTTCCCGGTCGACTCTTCTCCGGCAGCGCGCACCTTGTAGAAGTACACACCGCTCACCAGCGAGCGTCCGGTGTCCCAATTGACGACGTGCTCGCCTGCGGCGAAGGGCCCGCTGGCAAGACGCTTCACGTGGCGGCCGTCGGCCGAGTAGATGTCGACTTCGACCGCGCCCGGGCGCGACAGCGCGAACCGGATCGCAACGTTCTTGCGGAACGGGTTGGGGAAACCCTGGGCCACGAACACCCTGCCCTGAACCTCAGGCACTCCCGTCGTTCCCGCGGAGCAGAAAATTCCGGGAGCCACCGCGAACGCGCGGTCGGTGCAGTGATTCAGGAACGTGGAGTTGCCCTG
>JANLWX010000227.1:0-8161 GCA_031364845.1 Candidatus Eiseniibacteriota bacterium | reverse complement strand
GTCCAGCGCGCGAGGCAGTACGCACCTGCGGTGAGCACGGTCGAACCGGTCGGGTTCAGGATGCTCAACGCCGCACCCGGGCCCGGAGCGATGTTCTGGATCACGACGTTGTCGATGAAGAACACATCACCCGCGACGCGTCCGACATTGAGAATCTGAAAATCGAACGACGTCCCGGTCGCGCGCGTGACGTACTGCATGGTGATCTTCTGCCAGGTGTTGGTCAGCGCCTGCGTGGCGGAATATTCCCGCGGTCCCACGCGCACCCCGTTCATGTATTCGCGGATGCGCATCTTGACCGGGCTCGTGCTCGTCGAGGAGCGGATCCATGCGCTGATCTCGTATGTCGTGCCGGCCGGTCCCGCGTTCGTGATCCAACTCGGCGAATCGTTGAGGCCGAACTCGTCCACGCCCGGCGTGGGCCCGGTGACACGCACCGACTTGGTGCCATCCTGTCCACCCGTCACCCGGGCGAGCACAGCATTGTTGTAGCCGTTCCAGCCGGTGAGGTTGGTCTCGAACGACCCGTTGCTGATGAGATTGACGTTGATCTCGAACGTCGCGGTCACCGACTTGGCTCCATCCATCGTGATATCGAGCGGAGTGACGGAGCCCGATGCGTCACCACTCCACCGGGCGAAGTGCCAGCCCGCGCTGGCTGCGGCCGTCAGGCGCACAACGGTTCCATGATTGTAGAGCGCCTGATCGGGGCTCTTGGTCACGGCACCCTGCCCCGCCGTCGTCACGCTCAAGGCGTAGGTGTTGATCGCGAAGGTCGCGGTCACCGACTTGTCGGCGTCCATCGTCAGATCGAAGGGGCTCACCGAACCCGAGGCGTCACCGCCCCACTCGACGAAGTGCCAGCCGACCGCGGGTGTGGCCGCGAGGTGAACTATGGTGTTGTGGGCGTAGTCCTCGCCGTTAGGGTTGATCGGTATCGATCCCTGCCCCGTCGCCGTCACACTCGCGGCGGTCGGCCCGTTCGTCGTCACAATCACCGCACCCTGCCCCACGATCGACAGGCCCAACACGTGTCTGTCGATCGCAAACGTCGCGGTCACCGACTTGGCCGCATCCATCGTGACGTCGAGCGGATTCGCAGATCCCGAAGCGTCGCCGGCCCATCCGACGAAATACCAATTGGCAGCCGCGACAGGGGTCAGCCGCACGATCGCTCCGTGATCGTAGAGTGCCTGGTCCGGGTCTTTCGTCACCGTACCCTGCCCCACGATCGTCACGCCAAGGGCGTAGGTGTTGATCGCGAACGTCGCCGTGATCGACTTGTCGGCGTCGATCGTGACGTCGAGCGGATTGTCGGAGCCCGAGGCGTCTCCGCTCCATTCGACAAAGTGCCAACCGGCCGCCGGAGACGCGCTCAAATGCACGATCGAGCCGTACTCGTAGGCTTCCTCATCTGGGCTCTTCGCCACCGTTCCCTGTCCCACGAGCGCCACGCTCAGGGTGTAGGTATCGAGCGCGAACGTCGCCGTCACCGACTTCGCGGCGTCCATCGTGACGTCGAGCGGATTGTCGGAGCCCGACGCGTCACCGCTCCACCCGACGAAGTGCCAGCCGGTCTCGGGCGTTGCAGCCAGTTGCACGATCGAGCCATGATCGTAGGCCGCCTGGTCCGGGCTTTTCGTCACCGTGCCCTGGCCGACGATCGTGACGTCCAGTGCGTACGTGTCGATCGCGAACGTCGCGGTCACCGACTTCGCGGTGTTCATCGTGACGTCGAGCGGATTGTCGGAGCCCGACGCATCGCCGCTCCAGCCAACGAAGTGCCAGTTCGGTGCGGCCGTTGCGGTGAGCTGAACGACGGAGCCCTCGGCGTAGCTCGCCTGATCCGGACTCTTCGTCACGGTCCCCTGGCCCACGATCGTGACGCCGAGCCCGAAGGCCGGAACATCCACGACCCTCAGCGCGAAGTTGGCTTTCGGTGTTCCGCCGAACGAGAAGAGGCTCCCGTTCTCGAAGTAGAGATCGTGGCTGGTGCCGATCAACGGCACGTCCTTGATGATCAGCCCGGCCGTTGCGGTCGAGAACTGAACGCCTACCCAAAGATTCGCGCCGGCGACCGGCTTGTCCGGCAAGCTCACGCTGGCGAAGTTGCGCCCCGCGGCCGGCACCTGAGTGACATAGGGACCCGCGAGCGGGACGAGATCACCGTCGAGTCCGCCGGGGTTCGTGTAGATTTGCACCGTGGCCGATATCGCGGGGCCTGCGACGGGCTCGTAGTATTCGAACACGATCGTTCCGAGCGCCCCGCCCGAAGTCATGTGCAGATCGTCGACCGCCTCGGCGCCGTTCTGTCCAGCGTAGTAGGTGTTGGCCGGATTTCCGGTGTTGTCGTAGAGCACAGTGCCCACGGCCGGGGGAAATCCCAGCACGCCGGCACCCGGCGCCACGCCGACCGCCCCGCTCCTCGGCACCGGCGCCGCGAACGCCGCCGTCACCAAGCAGAGCGCGCAGGCGAGTGCCGCGAAACCTGCAACGACCCGACGACCACTGGTTCCCGCAGGGTGTCGCGCCGCGAATCGATTCGACTCAGACGGTGCACTCGAGACGGCGAAAACGCCGTTGCTCATGGAAAGACTCCTATCCGTGTTGTGTTGTTGAGCGTTGCATACCGAAGGCCAGGCGTGAGGCCGGCCGTCGTGGCCGGCCCCCGCCGTGTGATTAGCGCAGAATGGTCATCTTCGCGTACTTGACCTGCGACCCCGCCTTCAGCCGGTAGTAGTAGAAGCCGGCGTCGAGGTTGCCCGCGTCGACCGTCACTTCATGCAGGCCGGCCGGCTGAATCCCGGACACCAGCGTGCGGCGTAGCCGGCCCGCCACATCGAAGATCTGAAGTTCGACGCGCGTTTCGACCGGCAGCGAGAAGTTGATCCGCGTTGTGGTGCCGATCTTGAACGGATTCGGATAGGCGTTGCTGAGGCTGAACGGCCCACCCTCGACGGGCGGCGCACTCCCGAGGTTCAGGGCCATGGGCGTTGTGAGCGTGCCCTCGATGCGATCCGGCTGGAACGCCAGTGTCTCGGCAGCGTTGCGGATCGCGCCCTGAGTCGGGTCGTAGACCTGGAAGCTCATCGTCTCGCCTTCGATCGCGTTGCCATAGACCATCAGGAACACCACATACTTCCCGAGGCCATCGACATATTCGGCCTGTGCGATTCCACGAACTTCACCATTGATCATCGCAGCCACCTGGAAACCCTCTGCGGAAGGCGCTCCCGCGGCGAGTCGGAGTTCGGCGGTGATGGTCATGTTGTACTGATAGGCGCGCGGGTTCACTTCCCACGCGGGGCCGGTCTCGGCCGCCGCACCCTTCGCGCCCGCATCCCGCTTGAGGGCGGCCACCGCGAGTGCCGCATCCTTGCCCTTGCGTTGCGTGGAGAGGACGAGCGTCGGGTTGGGTCCCGGATTGGGGTAGATGAACGTAGTCGCCGCACCCGAGGTGTAGAGTTTGTAGCCCTGACCCGGGTCCATGGTCATGAGTGAACCGATCCACTTCTGCGTCGCCGCGTTGTACTGCGCGAATCCGTATTGGCTCTTGATCAGGTCGCCGTTGGCGCGTGCGGTAAGACCCGTAAGAGCGGCATCGGTGCTCAACGACGCCTGAGGCACGTAGCCGATCCAGTTCCAACCGGTGCCCACGGTGATGGGAGTGAGGCTCGGGAACGCCGGCGTACCATTCAACACGATCGTGCCCGCTTCGGACAGATGGATCATGTAGCCGTTCGCGTTGTTGAGCGAGTCGAGAGTTCCCTGCCATCCGAACGACGGATCGAACGTGCTGAACGCGCCGAGCGTCTTGATCAGATCGCCGGTCGAAGGATTCAGATCGCCAAGCACGAGATTGGTCGCGAGCCCGAGCGGGGACTTGCGGTTGAGCGATATCCACGTCCAGCCCAGATTGGCCGGAATCAACTGTTCCGCACCCGGTGCCGGGATCCGCGACGCGAGCACGTAGGGAGCGGACAACGTCCCCACCTGCTTGTCCGCTTCGAAGGTCATCGCCTTGTCGGTCGCCGTATAGAGGCGGCAGGCATCGTCGTCCCACACCTGGAAGCGCACCGTCTCACCCGCGAGACGATTGCCATAGACGGTCAGGAAGTAGAGCCACTGCGTGGGGCTGATCGAATCCGGGCGCGCCACACCGCGCAACTGATTGCCGACATAAGCGGCAAGCACATCCCTGCGGTCGGCCGATGGGACACCGTTGATCTGCACCCGGCTCACGAAAGTCATCGAATGCTCGAAGTCGGCGGCATCGACACTGAGGGCGGGTCGCACGCACGACACGTCGACGCGAATCTCGAGCGCGATCGACTGCCCACTCAGCGGCCCTGAACTCAGGACCGCATCGAGGGTATCGGTGCGCGAACCCAGCGACAGCGTATCCGACACGATGAAGGCCAACTCGAGCGTCTCTCCCGCGCCCACCGTGCCCCCCGCGGCCGGAAGCGTCAGCCACGCCGGAGCGTTCTCGAGCGTGAAGTCGATATTCGCTCCGGTTCCATTGGTCAGACTCGAGCGCGCGATCGCCTCCTGCCCGAAGGCGGCAGCGACCACCAACCGCGAAGGCGACCATGCAAAATCCTGGCGCGAGATGTTGAACTGCCAGCTCACCGGCGCCGACATCGGATTGCCGTGAACATCCTTCACGTTTTCGACGCGGGCGCGCAGCAATCCCGTCTCCAGTGCGGCCAGCAACGGGTTGGTCGGCGTGATGATCAACGTGCGACCGTTACACGTCACGCTCGACTCCACCGCCTGCGCCGGCAATCCGCCGATCACGTCGAGGCGGACGTTGGCCGGGTTCGCCGTGGCGCAATCGATGTCCTCGTTGAACGTGATCGAGATCTCCTCACCGAACGACATCGTCCCATCCGCCGGCTGCGGCAATCCGAACGCCACAGGTGCGGTGCGATCGATCACGCCGGTGGCGGGGCCCGAATAATTTCTGCCGTTCGGGCAGCGGGTGAAGGCGCGCACCGTATAGGTGCCCTCAGGCACGTGCGCGACCGGCCACTTGATGTTGATACTCGCCGGCTTCCCGCCGACGCCGAGCGACATCTGGGACAGGGGGATTTCGTTGCCAATCGGCGTCCACACATCGGTGCCGGAGCGCTGATACTCGGCGCCCACCGAAATGAGGCTGTCCACTTCGTTGATTGCCAGTTCAAAGTCCTTGAGGATCAACTCGAGCGAGTCGATGCCCGACTGGACCGACCATCCCGGATTGGGACGCAGCAGGGTGATGTCGCTGCACGGCGCCTGGAATCCGACGCTGATCAGAACCGAATTCGTCAGGTTCAAGGGCCCGCCGCTTCGGAACAATTCGTACTCACAGGGCGGCACCATGACGATCTTCAAATTCTTGTAGAAGTATTGCGTGGGGCCGCGCTCGACGGTCAGCGTGGCCTGACGTGTTTGCCCAGGGTCGATGAAAAATGGAACGCCGTTGGTGGAGAAGGGGTCCCCATCGAGTCTGAGCACCGCTCCGCCGGGATTCGACTCCTGAACCGCAAACAACTGGTACTCGCGGAGGTCGATGCTGTCGTTCGTCAGATTCAGCGTGAACACTGCCGGAGAGTCCGGGGGCACATTGTTTCGAACCGGCGGCTGGACGTTGAGCTCGGGTGCATCAAGGGGCTGCGTGCGCGGTGCGCCCGTGATCGGATCGGGCCATGGCTCCCAGGGGCACGAGCTCGTGCCGCCGACAAGGTCGAACACCGGAGTGCCGTACATCAAGTCCTTCTTCACATTCACGCTGAAGAAGTCCCCGATGTCGTCATCGGACAGCGTGTAGCCGGTGGTCCGGCTCGTCGATGTCGATTTCGAACTGCCTCGCGCGTAACTGAGGCCCATCTTCGTGTGGTAGGCGCCCTCCGCCCCCGTGGCGCTGACGTCGAACCCGAAGCCCAGCGAGAATTCGGCATCTGACGTCAAGGTCATGGTGAGATCCACGGACTTCGTCTCCTCCACGGTCGAGCTGAAGGAGTACTCCGCCCCGGCGCTGAAGGAACGGTTCTCACCGGGCGCCGCCGCGGCCTTCAGCGAATCGTTCAGGGCAAGGTGGCTTTCCCAGTTTCTCCGCGCCGAGTTGAGGCGCAGCGTGTCGGAAGGAGACAGGCGGGCGAGGTCTTCGAGTTGTGGAATGACCACATTGCGGATGTGGAAGTCGGTGAACGTGTAGATCGTCTTCACATCGTCGACGCCCATCGTGACCGCTTCCGACTTGACGACGTTGCACCCATCGATGCTGATGATGTCGGTCTTGGCGAACAACAGGTTCAACGCGACACCTATGTAGAGATCGCCATCGCGACCGACGTAGAGTTTGTCGGCAGAGGTCTTGAACTCCTCGGTCGTCTTCGCGCAGATCTCGAACTCGTCGCTGCGATTGGCTTCGAGGGCGATTTCCAGACCGGTCGTGATCCACAGCTGGCCGCGCACCTTGGTCAGGACGATGAAACCGAGGAGGAAGTCGACGCCGACCTTGGTCTTCTGTTCGAAGCCGAGGCTGTTCTTGACGATGGCCGTATTCGAGATCTTGGTGCAGATGCTCGTGTCCTTGGCCAGCGAACTGAACGAAAGATCGCCGGGAGGATCACGCAGAATGTAGAGCGGGATCTCCTCCGACAACGCGGTGAAGGTCGCCGCGCGCGGGCGGCTTCCGGTCACGATGACCCATTCGGTCTTGGTGACGGACTGCTGCCCCTCGACCTCGGCCACGACCGAGAACGACTTCTGATACGAGCGATCGTTGCCCTCGGAATCCACACGGCCGGCGAAGATGTTGGGCTTGTTGCCGGCGGTTTCGTACTGCCGGAGCCCGTTGGGCGTCGAAACATAGGCCAGACCATTCTTGACGACGAGCGTGACCGGAGTCTTCTCCTGATCGATGATCTCGTCGAACACCGTGACCGTGCCGGTGTCCACCGGGCAGGTGCTCGTGCCGTAGTCCTCGACCACGCGAATCGTGAGCTTGTGCCGGTCCATCTGGGCGATCACGGGCACGGTGATGGCGCAGCCGGGTGTTACCGGCGGCAGGCCCTCGATCATGACCCGCAGGGGCGCGCGATACTTGAAGTCGAGCGTCTGGTCGCCGGCGGTGAGGTCCACCTCGCGCGCGCCCAGGTTGTCGAAGAACTCGAGAACCTCGGCCGGGTCCACACCGCCCGGTGCGGCGGCGACACTGGTCGCGCGGACGAAGAACTTGAGCGGAGGCAGCACCTCGTCGAAGCCGGCGCTGGCATTGATGGTCCGCGAGAAGCAGCCGTCCTCGCTGTCGATCTTGATCGTGAGGGTGCCGACCGGAATGCCGCAGCCCCCGGAGACGAGACCTCTCAAGCGACGCTCGGTGCTCTCGATAAAGTTCTGATCCGCGAGATCGGACACCACGTTTTCGAGGGTGATGGCGGCCGGCACGAACGTATGGCCACTCAGGCGCGGCTCGATCCGGTGTGCGCCCGGGGGCACCGGAACCGCGTAGCGTCCATTGCCGTCGGTGGTGCCACGCAGTTGATCGTCGACGAAGATCGAAACATTTGCCGCCACGCACGACAGACCCTGGTGGCGCACGAATCCCGACACCGTGTACGAGGTGATGTCGGTGAATCCGACCTCGTTCTGAACCGGGTTGCCGGTCGAGAGGGTGATGGTCTTGAACGCGGGCGTGAACTGGTGCCCGGCGACGGTGGGGATCACCTTGAACGTCGTGGACGTGCCGTAGCGCAGCTTCGGCAGCACGTAATTGCCCTGGTTATCGGAGACCGCGAACACCTCGAGCGGCGCGGCCGATCCGACCCAGTGGGCGCCTACCGCGAGGCGTCCGTAGCGGTTCCCGACCACCTCCTCGGCCCCGGCGCCCTCGTAGGCGTCGAGCGGCCAGTAGGCCGAGAGTCCGGCCTCGGCGCCGGTGAGCGGCGCGCTCCTCGCGCTCAGGACTTCGTCCGCGGTGCGCACGCGGCCCCAGACGCGGAGATCGTCGAGCGCGCCCGACAGTCCTTCGCCGGCCAGCAACGGCCCGGTCGTGCCCGGCGTGACGCCGGCGGCCAGGGTCCCGGTGAAGACGGGCTGGCCGTCCTTATAGAGGTGCAGCGCGCCGGTGGCCGCGGTGCGGCCTATGGCGACGTGGTGCCACTCACCGTCG
>JANLWX010000224.1:0-1590 GCA_031364845.1 Candidatus Eiseniibacteriota bacterium | reverse complement strand
CAACTTTATGGGTGGGTGTGGGGCTTTTGGGGGGGGGCCCCGGGCGGCTCCCCGGGGGCCCGCTTTTCTATCCGCGAGGTACATCCACGACCCACTCTGTGACAGGGCGGAATGTCCGCCTGCTCGCTGATCAGGGTCTTCGGCGTCGTCCCCTTACTCTTCGTGCGGGCGTATACTTTGCAGGACTACTCGGTCAGGCTGGCACAAGTATGAGCAAAGTGGTGTTTCTGCAATGAGGGGGAATGACGTGTTCAAAGCCCGTCGCTGGGTAGTTGCCGGGCTCTTGTTGCTGCCTGTAGCCGCGGCTGCGTCTGTGAGCGAAGGTGAAGGTCAGGCGCCCATTTGGCTCAACGCTTGTGTTCATGGATGAGCCATCGATCGGTAGTTCGGCGCGGCTGGCCGTACACATGAACGGCCGATACGACTCTACGGCAACGGGTATCCTGCGGCTCAGATTGCCTGACGGGTTGTCGCTGGTTTCGGGCGACACGCTGTTTCGGGGCCACCCGGCGGGCGAAGACAATGCGTGGGTCGTCACGCTCAAGGTTGACCGGCCGGGTCACTTCGAGATCCACGGTCGCCTGGAGGTCACGTCGTGGTTAGGAACGGATGAGGGAGACGTCCTCCTCGCATTTGAAAGCCTACCCGACACGGCCATGGTCGAACGATCGCGGGTGGTTCGATCGGAGACGGTCCGAGACGGACAACGCTACCGATACGGTGGACAATTTTTGATCCCCATCCAGCAGCGAGAGGATCTCACGCAGAATGACATCGAGCGTTTCGGGCAACGGGCAAGCGGTCCTCAGGAGCTCAAGGCAGTCTGTACTTCTTGCAATGGCTCGACGGCCATTGTCGTTCGAATGGTGGCTTTTGTTGCGGCTGATGGAAAGCTAGTGGAGTCTCGAACTCGCATCCCAGACAAGAAACTGGGCAAAGATCTCATTACCGCGGCGAAGATTGCGTTGAATGCGGCGCACTTCCGTCCGGCTCGGTTGAAAGGCAAGACGGTTGCTGATTGGGTTTTGGTTGACGTGCGTGTTGTGCCTTCCAAGTAGAATTCGTGGTCTCGATAACTCCCTCGAATTCCCGCGACCTCGCGCAATGCCCTAGACTGCCTGCGTCCCACGGAGGAACGCATGGCGCAGACTCAGGGCAGCACGCTCTCCCACTACACGCTGATCGAGCAGATCGGCGAAGGCGGCATGGGCGTGGTGTGGAAGGCGCACGACCAGCATCTCGACCGCGATGTCGCGGTGAAGGTGTTGTCGCGTGGGGCGCTCGACGATTCGAGCACCCGCGAGCGGTTCCGGCGCGAGGCGCACGTGCTGTCGCGGCTCTCGCATCCCGGCGTGGCGACGATTTTCGACTTCGACGCGAAGGACGGCGTCGACTTCCTGGTCATGGAGTACGTGCCGGGCGGCACGTTGCAGGAGCGCCTGAGCGGGGGCGCGATCGACATGGCCGAGCTGATCCGGCTCGGCGCCGAGATCGGCGATGCGCTCGACGACGCGCACCAGCGCGGGTTCCTGCATCGTGATCTCAAGCCGGGCAACGTGGCGCTGACGCAGACCGGCAAGACCAAGCTGC
>JANLWX010000214.1:0-31008 GCA_031364845.1 Candidatus Eiseniibacteriota bacterium | reverse complement strand
CCTCCAGTAATACCTCTCGCATCTTCATCGCTCGCTCCTTGGCGGTGGGTGAATAGGCCTGCATCAGCTCCTCCTGGGTGGGAGAAGCCGCCGGTCTATCACCCCCGCCGCTGAGCGGTCACATCATGTGCTCTCTACACGCCACCAACCAGTCCTTGTAGCCCCCCGGGGCGAGGTCTAGAGTCTGGGTGTCGTTTCCCCCACGACTTTCGGCCCGTCGCGATATTCGCGTGCGGGCTCGGCGCTCATCACAGGCGCGCGAAAGTCGTTCCGGAGGTGCCTCATATGATGACGTCTCGCGAGCGTGTGTACGCCGCACTCGAGGGCCGGCCCGTCGATCGGCCGCCGATCGGCTTCTGGGGCCACTTCTATCATCGCGAGTCGTCGGCCGAAGCACTCGTCGAAGCCACGCTCGAGTCCCAGCGCGAGTATTCGTGGGACTGGATCAAGCTCAATCCGCGCAAGCACTATCACGTCGAACCGTGGGGCGTGAGCTACCGCTACAGCGGCGTGCCGAATCAGAAGCCGGTGCTCGAACGATGGCCGGTGCACGAGGCGAAGGACTGGAGTGCGATCACCGAGCGCCCGTTCGACTCCGCCGCGTTCGCGGAACAGATCGAAGCCGTCCGAATGATGCGCCGCGCGCTCCCTGCCGACGTGCCGCTGATCGAGACGGTCTTCACTCCGCTCGCGGTGCTCGGAGAGTTGGTCGACGTTCCCTCAACATTGCGCGCGCACATCGACCACTCCCCCGACCTCGTGCGCGGCGCACTCGAAGCGGTGACGCGCACGTACGAGCGTTACGTTCCGGCGGTGCTCGAAGCGGGCGCGGACGGCATCTTCTTCGCCACGGTCGACTGGGGGTCCCGCGACTGGATGAGTGCCGAGGAGTACGCGACCTGGGCCCGGCCCTACGACCTGCGAATCCTCGCGAAAACCGCGAACTCCCCGTTCAACGTGCTGCACGTCTGCAAAGGCAACAATCTGCTGCTCGAACTGGCGGACTATCCGGTGCAGGCGCTGTCGTGGGCGGCCACCGATGCGAGCAATCCTTCGCTGGCCGAAGCTCTCAAGCACTCGCACGCCGCCGTCATGGGCGGCATCTCCCATGAGGGAGCGCTGGTGCAGAACGATCCCTCGGGCGTGCTCGAAGAATTGCAGCGCGCGAACGAACAGACCGGCGGCCGCCGCTGGCTCGCCGCTCCCGGTTGTTCGATCTTCCCGCACACGCCGCCCGCGAACCTGCGAGCGCTGCGTGACACGGTCGAATCCATGATGAGCCACGGCCGCTCGCCGTGACATCGAGGCGCCGGTCGCGCCGTGCTTGCACGGCGCCCGCCCGCCGACCGGATCCCGGCCGACCTCCGGACGCCATGCAGCACGACGCACCCGCCACACTCGGAACGAAACCGAATCCCCCTTCGACCGGGAGGTGCGACATGAATGCACGTATCGGAACACTTGCGGCGGTGTTGATCACCGCGACTCTGCACTTCGGCATCGCGAGCGCTCAGCAGGACGGCAAAGACTACACACCGCGGCCGAGCGACGAAGAGAAGTCATCCTCGGGCGCTCCGCGCTCGAGCCCGACCGCGATGTCCCGCATCTACCCCGGCGATGCGGCGCCGGACTTCACTCTCGAAGGCTCCCGCGGCAAATCGGTGAAGCTGTCGTCGCTGCGCGGCGACTGGGTGGCGCTCGTGTTCTCCGACCGCTCGAACCCGATTCCCTCGCTCCAGCCCATCGACCACGACCTGCGCCGGCTCGGCGTGCGGCTCGTCGCCGTGTGCCGTGAGCGCGTCTCGCACGTGCGCAGTCTGAGCGCGCGCGAAGAGCTGTCGTTCCTCATGCTCGCCGATGAGATGGGTCAGATCGGATCGCTCTACGGCCTGCGCGACGGAACCCACCCCGAGATGCGCCCGGCGTTCCTGCTGCTCGACCGCCGCGGCACGCTCAAGCTGTCGGTGATCGGGCAGGAACTCGCCGGGGAACAGATCCTCCAGCTCACGCGCGGAACGGTCGGAGGCTCGTGATCGCGACTCAACGCCCGCCCGATCCCGATCCCTCGCCGTAGCACCCACGGCGGCACTCGCGCAGGCCCGCCGCGAGTGCCGCGATGCGCTCACGGTGCGTGAGACGCTCGGCGGCCTTGCAGGCACGGTCACGCCGGCACAGCTTCATGGCGCGGTGATGACGGACCGCCTCCTCACGATGGGCGCGGCGGAATCGCGCCGTGCATCCGTGCAGACATATCGGCGGGCGCATGGAACCCGAATGGACGGCGATGTCCACACCGGTGACGGCATCGGTGACCGGGCGACATTGCGCGCACGCGATGGCGGCGAGCATCAGTACAGTTGCAACGGCGGCGTGACGAACGAAACGCGGGGTCCGGGGGCGTGAAGCGGTCTGCAGCATGATGGACCTCCGTGGGTGATGCGTGGGGCGCCGGCGCGATGGATTCGTTCGCCGGCGTTCGTGGTGCCGGCGCTGAGTTGTCGCGATCCGCGCCCGCGGGTGACGATCGTCTTCAGGCACGCGACGTGCCACGCCTTGTGTGCATCCCGGGCATGCGGACGTTCGAGCCCGCCGTCGCTGCGACCCGCCCCCGCGGAGTCGAACATGCTCGCCCGAATCCACACGGCCGCGTTGTGGGGCGTCGAAGCGTTTCCTGTCGAGTGCGAGATCGATGTCGGCCAGGGCCTGCCGGGGCTTGTGATGGTCGGTCACGCCGATGCGACCGCGCGGGAAGCGCGGGAGCGCGTGTGGCCGGCGCTGCGCAACTCGGGCTTCGTGCTGCCCGACCGCCGTGTCACCGTGAATCTCGCGCCCGCCGAGCGGCACAAGCAGGGCGCATCCGCCGACCTCGCGATGGCGCTGGGGGTGCTCGTCGCCACACTGCAGGCACCGCACGAGCGCCTCGCCGCGACCGCAGTCATCGGAGAGATCGCGCTCGACGGCGGGCTGCGCGCGCCGCGCGGCATGCTCGGGTTGGCTGAAGCGGTGTGGCGCGCCGGAGCGACGGTCGCCTTGTGTCCCAAGGACGGCGCGCCCGAAGCGGCGCTGGTCGAAGGACTGACTGTGCTTCCGGTCGCCAATGTCGTCGAAGCGGTGGCGTGGCTGCGCGGCGAGGACCTCCCCCGCGCGCATCCCGGACCGCCCGACACCGAAGCGCGCGTGCTGGACGATCTCGCCGACGTGCGCGGTCAGGCGATGGCGCGCCGCGCGCTCGAGATCGCCGCGGCCGGCGCGCATCATCTGCTGCTGGTCGGTCCGCCGGGGTCCGGCAAGTCGATGCTCGCGAGCCGCCTGCCCGGCATCCTGCCGGCGCTCGACGCCGACGAAGCGCTGGTCGTCACGCGCGTCCACTCAGCCGCCGGGCTCAGGCGGCCGGGCAGCGGACTCATGCGCGAGCGTCCGTTCCGCGCGCCGCACGTGTCGGTGACGCGCGCGGGCTTGATCGGCGGCGGCGCGCCCCCGCATCCCGGTGAGATCTCACTCGCGCATCTGGGCGTTCTGTTCCTCGACGAACTGTCCGAGTTTCCGCGCGGTCTGCTCGACTCGCTGCGCGAGCCGCTCGAGAGCGGACGCGTGTGGCTCTCTCGCGCGACCGGCACCGCGTGCTTCCCCGCGCGTACGTTGCTGATCGGAGCCATGAATCCATGCAAGTGCGGATGGCTCGGCCATCCGCTGCGCGGCTGCAAGTGCACACCCGCCGATCTGCAGCAGCACGCGGCGCGCGTTTCGGGCCCGGTGCTCGACCGCCTCGATCTGCAGATCGAAGTGCCCGCTCTCACGTCGGCCGAGGTGATGGCCGCCACACCGGGAGAGCCGAGTGCGGTGGTGCGCGACCGCGTGCTCGCCGCGCGAGCGCGCCAGCGCGAACGTGGCGCGCTCAACGCGATGCTGCCGAACGCGTCACTGCGCAGCGTATGCGGTTTGGACGCGGTCGGTCGCAATCTGATCGCCGACGCCGTCGATCGCGGAGGCATGTCCGCGCGCGGCGTACACCGCGCGCTGCGCGTGGCGCGGACCATCGCCGATCTCGCCGGCGAGGAGCGGATCAGCGGCCTGCGGCTCGCGGAGGCGCTGCAGTATCGGGCGTACGAGAGGCGGCGATTCGTCGCGCGATAGCACGACCACCATGCATGAGATCCTGCGACGGGGCCGAGGCGTGGACGGAGCCGCGCTATCGCATACGAGCGACCTTGGCGATCCGGACCGCGTGGGACGGACCGAAGGTTTCCATTCGCACGAAATAAATCCCAGGCCGCGCCTCGCGCAGCGCGATCGGCCCCGAGCTCCACGACGTCGAGTGCCGCCCCGCAGCGAACTCGCCATCCACCAGGGCTGCCAGCATGCGGCCCTGAAGATCGTGCGCGGTGATCCGCACCCGTCCCGCTTCGGTTAACGAGAACTCGATCGCGGTGCGATCACGGAACGGGTTGGGAGCCACCGCCAGCGCCAGCAATGGGGTCTCGATCGTTCCTGGGATCCCGGTCAGCGCCGATTCCTGGACTGTCACGCGCCGATCGACCGCGAGTCCCGAAGTTGCGATCGCCGTGTGAGCCGCCCCAGGCGCGGCATAGGCGACCTGCACGAGCCCGGACGGCCACCGGATGATCAGCGAATCCACGACCGTCGTGGCACCCAGGCCGAATTCGACGGTGAGCGAGTTCTGCGACAGGTATCCCGATCCGCCGGAAACCTCCTGGATCTGGGTGATGCCGCCGGCGACCAACTTCACACGCGCCCCGATCGCGGACCGGTTCGATTCAATTCCGATCAGGTCCAGATGCAGCCAATGGTTGCCGGTCGAATTCACGTTCTGGATGAGGCTGTTGGTCGATGGGCTGGTCGGACCGTTCGTCGCATATAAATCGAGGTCACCATCCAGATCGTAGTCACCCCACGCCACCGCAGCGCCGACGTCGGACTCATTGTAGCTGGCGAAGGGCGACAGAATGATCCGCGTCCAAATAGCTCCGTCGTTCCGCAGTAGCGAGTTGGGCGTATAGGACGTGTTACCGACGTGGATGTGTGTCACGAACAGGTCCAGATCTCCGTCGTTGTCGTAGTCGGCCCACGCGGCACCTACGCTCGATCTGCCGTCGGCGAGCACCGGCGTCGACACATCCGTCCAGGTGCCCGCATCGTTCCGAAACAGCCGGTTCCCGGGAAGCCGGGTGTTCGTCACGTAGAGATCGAGGTCGCCGTCATTGTCGTAGTCGCCCCACGCGGCGCCGCGGCTTGAATCGGACGCAACGGCGATGGTGGCACTCGTGACGTCCGTCCACGCTCCGCCGTCATTGCGGAACAGCCGGTTGGATTGGAGGATGTTGGTGACATAGAGATCGAGATCGCCGTCGTTGTCGTAGTCACCGGCCGCCACACCCTGCCCGGTTCCGGTGTCGCCAAGAGGACCGGTCGTGGCGTCCACCCACGATCCCGCGTCGTTGCGGATCAGCCGATTGGCCTGGCCGATGTTCACAACGTAGAGATCGAGATCTCCATCTCGATCGAAATCGCCCCATACCGCTCCCATGGAGTTCCTGGTCACGGCGAGGGCCCCGGCGGACACATCCGTCCAGCTGCCGCCGTCATTACGGAACAGCGAGGTTCCGTTGGAACTCGTGACGAGCACATCGAGATCGTCATCCTGATCGTAGTCCGCCCAGAATTCCCCGCGGTATGCCCCGATGAAGAATACGAATGGCGCGAGTTGCCACGACGGTCGATCGTTTCGGTAGAGGCTGAGTCCCGCCACCAGATCGAGATCGCCATCCCCGTCGTAGTCCCCCCACGCGGCCCCCAACGAGCGGGTGGCCGAAAGTTGGCGATCGATCGCAAAGCCGGATTCCATCACCGTCAGAACCTGATCGACCGCGGGCGCGGGCGTCACGGACTGCACGATCCCGGATGGCCACTTGATCGTGAGACTGGTGATGCTGCTCGCAGTGCCGAGTCCGAATTCGACGGTCAGGGAATTTTGGGATCCAAGACCTGAGCCGCCCGAGATTTCCTGGATACGAGTCCTCCCCCCGGCGGTCACCGTGACGCGTGCGCCAATTGCCGAACGGTTCGATACGACACCGACCAGGTTCAGGTGGAGCCAATGATTGCCGCTGATGTTGTCGTTACGAAGCAGGTGATTGTCCTGGGCGGTATTCGTGAAGAACAGATCGAGGTCGCCGTCGTTGTCGTAATCGCCCCATGCGGTGCCGACGCCGTCGCCGTCATCGCCAAGCGCGCCCTGGGACATATCCGTCCAGACATTGGCGCCCTCGTTCCGGAACAGTTTGTTGGGCTGGTTGTCGTTCGTCACATACAAATCGAGATCGCCGTCGTTGTCGTAGTCCGCCCACGCGACGGCGTTGCCTTCGTCGGTGTTGTCCAAGGGCGCGACGGTGGCGTCCGCGAACGAGTCGTTTCCCAGATTGCGCAACAATTTGTTGGGTTGACCGTCCTTGACCAGATACAGGTCGAGATCCCCGTCGTTGTCGTAGTCCCCCCACGCCACGCCTCGCCCGAAGCCGACATCGCCGATCGGCATCGTCGAAATCGTCGTCCAGATTCCGCTGTCGTTACGGAACAACTTGTTCGCAGAATTGATGTTCACCAGATATAGATCGACGTCGCCGTCGCTGTCGTAATCACCCCACGCCGCGGCCCATCCATTTCCCGTATCTCCGAGTCCCCCCGTTGTCGCGTCGGTCCACGTCGTTCCGTCGTTGCGCACCAGCCGGTTCGGCCGGTTCGCATTCACGAGGTAGAGATCGAGGTCCCCATCATTGTCGTAGTCGCCCCAAACCCCCGCCTGACAAGCATTGGCCTGCAGGCTCGCGGCCAGCACAGCGGGGGTCACATTCACGAACGTACCGCCGTCGTTGCGCAGCAACGAATTGAGATGGCCTCCGCTGCGCGCAACAAACAGGTCAAGATCGCCGTCGTTGTCGTAGTCACCCCAGGCCACCGAGTTGTTATCAGCGGTGTCGGCAATGGCGGGGACACTGACGCTGCTCCACGTGCCGCCGCCGTTGCTAAACAGGCGATTCCCGGTATTGCCGTTCGCAACGACCAGGTCGAGGTCGAGGTCGCCATCGAAGTCCCCCCAGGCGACGCCACGTCCGTTGTTGCCCGCGTCAGCCAGCAGCGCGGGCGTGGCGTCTACGAATCGCACCGCCTGCGGGGTGCCGTTGAGCAGGACGGTTATCGACGTCGAGGAAGTGCCATTGGCGACAGCAATGTCCAGTTTGCCATCGCCATTGAGATCGCCGATCGCGAGCGCCGATGGATTCCCCGGCCCTGCCGGGAAATCAAGCCGGCTTCCGAAGGTGCCGGCGCCCGTGCCGGGCAAGAACCCGACGGTGTTGGGAACGGACTGGAGGAACACCAGATCCGCGGTGCCGTTGCCATCCGCATCTCCGATTTTGATCGCGGTGCACCAACCGTCGGTCCCAAATGTGGTTCTCGGCGCGAAGCCGCCGGACCCATCACCCAGCAAGATGGATCCGGACGACACTGTTTGACTCACAATTGCCAAGTCCAGCCTGCCGTCGCGGTTCAGGTCGCCGATGGCTACTGCGCCGGGTTGCGCGCCAGCGGCGAAATCCGTTTTAGCGCCGAATGTTCCATCGCCATTGCCAAGCAGAATGGAGACCGTCGTTCCCAAGCCGTTGCATACTGCGAGATCTAGCTTGCCGTCCCGATTCAAATCGCTGATCGCGACATCCGTCGAGCCATTCTGGGTCACGAAATTTGCGGGAGTTCCAAGGGCGCCGGTACCCGTACCGAGATGTACCCACACGCCCGAAGTAGCCGTGATGGCGACAACATCGGTTCGGCCATCGCGATTCAGGTCGCCGAGCGCCATCCGGTTAGGACTTGAGCCGCTGGCGTACGCCACGGAGGCACCGAACGTGCCGCTACCGGTTCCGAGACTCACATGAAGTTGAGTGGCAGCCACGACCAGGTCAGCAATTCCGTCGCGATTGAGATCGCCGATCGCCACCGACTGAGGAGAGGACACCGTGGTAAAATCGGACTTGGGCCGGAAGAAGCCAGCGCCCATCCCCATGAAACGCGAAACCGACGCGGACGAATAGTTCACCGCTACTAGGTCCAGCCGCCCGTCACGGTTCAAGTCACTGATCGCGACCGAGCGCGGATCGCTCCCGGAGACGTACGTGTCGAGCGTGTTGAAAACTCCCGTCACGCTGCCGACATGCTCGTTGAGTCGCACCATCAAATCGTTGGACCCGAAATTTACGTTCGCGAGATCCGCCCGTCCGTCGGCGTTCAGGTCTTCGAGGACGACCGCGCTGGGATTCGTTCCAGCCGCGAAGTCGACATGCGCCGCGAAGTTCCCGGCGCCGTCGCCCGGCAGCACCGACACGTTGCCCGAAACATAGTTGGCAGTCGCGATGTCGGGGATTCCATCGTCGTTCACGTCGGCGACGGCCACGGAGCGCGGATTCGACCCGGTGGCGAAATCAGTCTTCGCTCCGAACCCACCAGCGCCCGTACCGAGATTTACGGAAATGCTCGCGGACAAGTAGTTGCTCGACACGAGATCCGGCCTGCCGTCCATATTCACATCGGCAATCGCGACCGAAAATGGCGTCATGCCGGTCGCGATATCGGTCTTCGCTCCGAAGCTCCCGGTGCCCGTGCCCATCAACACCGACACCGCGTTGGCGCCGGAGCTGGCCGCCGCAATGTCGAGAATTCCGTCGCGGTTCAGATCCCCGAGCGCCACTGCGCGCGGCGTGCCGCCCGTCGTGAAGTCCGTCCTGCCTCCGAAGCTGCCAGAACCGATGTTCAACAGGACCGACACGGACGGGCCGCTGCGGTTCGAGACGACGACATCGAGATCTCCGTCACGGTCGAGGTCTCCGAGCGCCACCCAGCTTGGGACCGCCCCGGTAAGCCAGTCGACCTTCGCGCTGAATGCGCCCCCACCCGTGCCGAACAATACCGAGATGGTGTTCGCGGAGGAGTTCGCCGTTACCAGATCGAGGATCCCGTCGCGGTTCAAATCGCCGACGGCCACCGACAGTGGCGACACGCCCACCGTATAATCGGTCCTGGCAGCGAAGCTCCCGTTTCCCGTGCCGAGCAGCACGGATACCGAATTCTGATTGGTATTCGCGGTCAACAGGTCGGGCTTGCCGTCGAGGTTCACGTCGGCAATCACCGCGGCGCTGGCCCCGAACCCGGTCGGGTAGGCCGTCGAGTTCCCGAATTCGACCGAGGCGTGGGCGTCGCGGAGCTGGCCCGCAACGAGCGAGAGGATGGCGGCCAGCAGAACTCGAGCTCGGTATCTGGACATGACGGCCACCGCCCCTCCGAAAGATTCGTGAGCCATCGCCATCAGCCCGGCAGTCAGACTATCGCAGCACGCGCGAGGACCCTAGCCCGAACACGTTCAGCATCGATGTTTGGCCGGCGGAAACATGTTTTGGTGATGCCGACTCGGGTGAATCAGCGCCGTGGAAACGCAGCCGGGAACGCCACAAACGTACGGTGATCGTGACGAACGTCGAGCGAGGCCCACGGAGCACTCTGCGACATGCCCCGATCGTTCCATCGTCATGCATCGGCCGGCGGGCTATGATGCGGGGCAGCCGGGATCCAGCGCAGACGGTTGATGCATGAACTTATCGATACCGGGACTGCGAACCATCCCTCGACGAGGAGACCTTCATGGAGCCGATCGCTGGAGAACCCACACCGGCCGGCGACACCAAGAGCTGTCCCGCGTGCGGCGAGACGATCAAAGCAGGAGCGCTCAAGTGCCGCTTCTGCGGCGAGGACCTCGAAGCCTTTGTCGCGAAGCGCGAACTCGGGGTCGAGAAGACGTTGTTCTCCGGACATCCGGCGGCACTTCACTCGGTTGGTCGCTGGGCGTTCACGATCGTCACGCTCGGGATCGCCGGACTGTGGTATTGGCTCGCGAGTCTCTCGACGCATTTCGAAATTACCACGCAACGTGTGCGGATCGAACGCGGCGTGTTCTCGAAATCGCGGCAGGACACCGAGCTCTACCGCATCGACGACATCGTTCTGGAGCAGCCGCTCGGCATGCGCATGCTGGGCCACGCGATCCTGATTCTGCGCTCCACCGACCGCAGCACACCGGAGATCCGGCTCTACGGCGTGAAGAGCCTCCCCGCCCTCGCCGACAAACTCCGCGAGTACGCACTGAAGGAGCGCGAGCGACGCGGCGTCAAAGTGTGGACCCAGGCGTAGAGACGATCTTGCGCTCCGTGCAACGTTTCGGCATGAGCGGCGCAACGGGGCAACGCTCGCTCCATGTCATGCACCGAATTTCCGAACCAGTCGCCACTCATGAACAGTCCTCATGGCGAGTGGTGGATGCGTATGGCCAAACGCGTCATTGCCATGAGTTCCAAAGAACCGCGACCTTCGAATGCGATCGAACCCCCGCAAGCACTTGACCAAGAACGGACTTTGCGGCAGCGGACGATTGCGCGACCCCATTCTCTACGAGTATCGGCTTACCGATGAGCCGGAAGGGGCTCGACTTCGTGGGCGGCTGATACTCCTGGATGACGGTCATGGGTTCCGGCATCCCCTTCGACCAGAAGTCTACGGACAATACGTCGACCTCTTTGCCGTCGCGGTCCATCGTGCCATCACGGGCAAAGGCCCATGAATCTGCCGTGGACATCGCTCCCTGCATGGCTGCCTTGCCGGCGGCGATGGCCTCTTCCTGAGTATCGGCTTCGAACCTTTCGAGGCTCCGCTCGTTCTCGACTTCACTCACTGCAAACGGAACGAGGAGCTCGCCGTTGGGCAGATCGGACACGTTCCAGACGGCGTGGGCCAGAACAAACCCAGCGAGGAGTGCTGCGCCATCAGCCGGTGAAGTCATCGAACGTCTCCGGGAATGATCCGTCAGGCGGCGCGAATGAGGCTCCGACCTGTTGCCTTCTGGTATGCACGCAGCAAGCGCGACAGGTGCACTTGCCTGAGGACCAGTCGCTTTGTCAGACCCCACTCCGCAAATACGCGCTGAAGGAGCGCGAGCGACGCGGCGTCAAAGTGTGGACCCAAGCGTAGACGATCTTACTTCCGGATCTCGGCGATCCGTGCCTTCACCAGACGCTTCACGAGCGCGACCGGCGGCGGCTCATCGAGCGGGAATCGAATCGTGCCCTTCGACAACGTATATGCTTCGATGTCGGCGGCAAACGAACGGCGCATCGCGGCAGTCATCGGGTAGAGGCTGCCGTGGTGTCTCCATCCGGCGTACCAGATGAGCACCTTTCCCTCGAGGCAGTAGGCGGGTATGGCGTAGCTGATGACGTCGACCGCGCCCGGTGCCGCGGAGCGGATCGCCGCCCGCAGTTTCGAGAGCCACTGGCGCGTGCCGGGCGGCAGCGTCGCGAAGTACGCTCGCACCTGCGCCGCGGGCGAGGGTGCGGTCTTTAGCTTCGCTGCCTTCGGCGCAGCCTTCCTGGACTTGACCTGCTTCTTCGCTTTCTTCGAGACCGGCGTCATCGCGCACTCTCCGCAGGAACTCCGTCAAAGAACTCGACCAACCCGGTATCCAGTGAATACTCCGCTCCCACCACGAGCAGGCCGTCCTCGCGCACCAGCTGTTCGAGAACTTCCGAGCCATGCCGCAGGTGGTTCGCGGACTCACGGATGTTGGCGCGAACGGCTTCCCGCACCAACGTGTCATAGTCGAGACCGAGTTCCGGTGCCATCAGCGGCTCCACCGAGGGCCGAATGCGATCGACGATCGAGCGCAGATTGCGCGACTGATCGGCCGTCGGGCGCCCGAGTTCCTCGAGGGTGGCCACGATCGCGCCGCATGCGGAGTGGCCGAGGACCACGACGAGCCGAGTGTGGAAACGCTCGGCTGCGAATTCGACGCTGCCGACCTGCGATGGAGCGACGATGTTGCCGGCGACGCGGATCACGAACAGATCCCCGAGGCCCTGGTCGAACACGATCTCGGCCGGCACGCGCGAGTCGGAACAACCGAGGATGATCGCGAACGGCTCCTGGCCGGAAGCCAGTTCGCGGCGGCGGGAGTGGCTCGTGACGGCGTCGCTGCTGCGATCGTCCGATGCGAAACGAAGATTCCCCTGGCGCAGCTGATCGAGCGCTTGGGTGGCCGAGATCATCGAGGCAGGATCCTCAATCGGGTGGCATGCAGGCGTCCCGAACCAAGGCGGCGAACGCCATCTCGGCGCAAGAACGACGTCACGCGGACGGAGGCTTGAGGCCGGCGAGCAATTTCTCGATCGCGACCGGATCGACCGGTTTTACCATGTGGAGGTTGAACCCTGAGTCGGCCGAACGGCGGCGGTCTTCGTCCTGGCCCCACCCGGTGACGGCGATGAGGTAGATGGCATCGCCTCCGGGCAGCTCACGGATCTTCCGTGCCGCGTCGTAGCCGTTCATGCGCGGCAGCCCGATGTCGAGCAGGACGACGTCGGGCTTCATCTCTTCGGCCGCTTCGACCGCCTCGATTCCGTCGAAGGCGGTGCGGGTCTGATAGCCCATGAACTCGAGCACCATCGCCAGACTGAGTGCCGAATCCTTGTTGTCGTCCACCACCAGAATGCGCGACTTGGGATCGTTCACGGTCGTTTCATCCGCTCCTTTGGTACATCGATTGACGGGCGGCGCGTTCAACGCTTTCGCGGCAATTCCGCGCGCATAGTACACAAGCACCCTGGGGTGGCGGTGACGCGGTGCATGAGCCCGCGGATCAGGTTCCGCTGTGGCCGAAGCCTCCGGCGCCGCGCGAGGTCGGCGTGAGTTCGGCCGCTTCGGCCCACTCGATGCGGGTCACGGTTCCGAGCAGCACCTGAGCAATGCGCATCGCGGGCTCGATCGTGAACGCCTCGCGCCCGAGATTGATGAGCGCGACCTTCACTTCGCCGCGATAGTCGGCGTCGATCGTCGCCGGCGCATTGACGACGGTGATGCCGTGCTTCACGGCGAGGCCCGAGCGCGGGCGGATCTGCATCTCGTAATCCGGCGGCAGCTCGATCGCGAACCCGGTCGGAATCATCGCGATGCCGCCCGGCTCGAGCACGATCGGCTGCACGATCGCGGCCCGGACATCGGCGGCGGCAGCACCCGGTGTCATGTACTGCGGAAGCTCGATCTGATCGCCATGCGGCAGACGCTGGACGAGAACGGTGACGGTTGCGGGCATGGGCACCTCGGGAAATGCGCTGAAGGAAATCGGCTAGCGGCGGCCGCGGCGGCCGGGCGTTTTCGCGCGGGTGTCGGCGATGAAGGCTTCGATGCGCGGCATGCACTCGGGGCAGTCCTCCGCCCAGTTGCTCGCGAACAATACACGCCTTCCGTCGCGCGAAGGAACCGCATGCGCTTCACCGCGATACCGGCCGGCCTTGATCGTGCGATGGCGCGCGATGCGTTCGATCGTCTTCGATCCGTCGAGCTTGACCGCCACGATCTCGCCGCTCTGTCGCTTGCCGGGAACCGTCATGTAGGTGACGTACGCCCAGCCGGGACGGTCGAGATTGCGCGTCGAAACGTGCCACGGGCTCGCTTCGTTGCGCGGGTCGGTGAGTTCGGTCACGGCGCCATCGCGCAGCCGCACCTTGACGACGCGGCCGATCCGCGAGCCCGGACACGAGCGTATGCCGACGATCACGTCTTCGTTGCGATCCGACGGATCTAGGGCCAGATCCGCATGCTTGAGCGGGAAGATCCATCCATTGGGACGCGCCTGGAACGAGCCGCAGCGCATCGACGTCGCCGCCATCGCGCGCGGCCGCAGTGCGAGCGACACCGGATCGACTTCGTAGATGCGGTGGGCTTCGGCCGTGCTGTCGCCCGAGACGCCGCCGTATTTCACATCGACGTAGCGGCCCGAAGCGGAGATCGAAATGTTGCCGACGCGGCACTGGCGCGGAAGTTCCACGTCGAGGCTGCATGCCGGCAGCACATAGACCGGGCCGATGCGGCGGTTCCCGCTCGCGTAGGAGGCATGCGGCGCCTGCGGATCCATGTCCACGATCACGATCGAATCCGGATTCGCGAGCGCCAGGAATCGGCCGTCGTTGGACGGATTGCCTTCATTGAACCCAATGCCTTTGGGGCTCAGCGGCAGCTTCCAGCCGCGCTCGATGCGGCACGAGATCGGATCGAGCCACACCAGCGAGTCTGCCGCTTCGCGCACGCCGATCTGAATCCGCGCGTGCGCGAGCGTCGGATGCCAGCGGAAGTCGTCGAGCGTGAACTTGTCGCAGCGCGTGGCCAGCGGCTTGTAGGTGTTGCCGTCGAGCAGCAGGCTTGCCGGCGAGCCGCCGCCGCGGTTCTCGACCGCGAGCAGCGTCCCATCCGCGTTCCACGGCTGGTCGCGCGAATAGTGATGCCGCGCGTCGGTGCCCCACGTGCCGCCGGCGCGCCCGAGCGTGAAGCTCTTCCCGGCGTCACCGGTGATGCGCACAATCTCGACCTCGGTCGAGGGATCGGTCCACGGTTCGAGGTAGGAAGGATGATGCGCACGAGGACGCGGCGCGCCTGCGGCGGAGACCGAACTCACGAGCCCCCCGATCAGCAGGGCCGCACCGAGCTTGCTGAGCAGTGTCGTGCGCGTCACCGATAGAAGAGCTTGAGCGAACCCCACGAGCGCCGCGCCACCGGCGTGGGCACGCATTCGCTGACGTCCACGCTCATGAGGGGGAGGCCGACGCCGAATTCGCACACGTCATCGGTGCTGCCCGAGAAGTTCTCGTACGCCACGCAGCGCGGGCACCCGGCACGCAGCGCGATGCGAGGCTGCTCACCGTCGGCCGAACACGAGTCGGTCTCGGAATTGAAGTGCACCGCAAGGAAGGCATCGGCGGTGAGCCGCCATTCGATGGGAACCGGCACCACGAATTCGGTCACGCCGATTTCGGTGGCCGTGAGCACGGTCGAGAACGCGGGGAACACGATCTGGCCCTGATCGGGCTGAAGGCATGTCGTCCCGAACGCACGCACCACGCTGATCGAGACCGGCACCGAGCACTCCTTGCGGAACTCGAGCCACAGATGAACGTTGGATAGCGCCGTCACGGAACAAGGTCCACACGTGGTCGGGCGAATCAGCGTGAGATAGATGTCGTCCGGCGGAAACAGATCGCCGACTTGCGCCGGCTCGCCGAGCGTTCCGAGCGCGCAGGTGCCGGCGACTTCCGCGGCACGATGCACCGGGGTGCCGGCCGGCAGGAGTTCGACGGTTCGCGGGGCGGACGAGGCGGAGATCGGAAACAGCAGCGCACCGGCGAGAACCAAAGCCAGCGCGGGACCACGACGGGGGATCATCGGAACGACCTCCAGGCACGCGACGACGCCATTCGCGGGGACGGGGCCCCCATGCGAAGGGCTGGAAATGGCGGATTCATTGTAGCGCGGTTTGCCTCGCGTTCGTGAACGGATTTCGACGTGAGTCAACACGAATGCGAGCCGGCCGCGCCCCCATGTGTTCATCGGCAATCACCCGGCGTCAGGTTTGGGTCAATCTCCCCGCACGAACACATGTCGAGACCCGCCCCCAAAGCCGCCGAACGCGCTACATCAGCTGGCGCGCCTTGAGGCTCACGATCCCGCGCGTGGCGACGATCACATGGTCGAGCACGCCGATCCCGACCAGATCGCCGACCTGCACCAGTCGCCGGGTGATGTTCAAGTCTTCCTCACTCGGCTCCGGATCGCCGCTCGGATGGTTGTGGACCAGCACCACGCTCGCGGCGGAATGCAGGATCGCAGGCAGGAACACTTCGCGCGGATGGACGATCGAGGCATTGAGGCTGCCGATCGAGACGGTCTCACGGCACTGCAGTTCGTGACGGGCATTGAGCAGCAGAACGACGAAGTGTTCGCGCCGCGCCCGCGGCAGGTCGCGCACCTGCGCGAGCACGTCGTCGGGGCCGCGAATCGGCCGGCTCGCGGCGGGCCGTTCCGAGGCGCGGCGTCCGAGCTCGAACGCTGCCACCAGCGCTGCCGCCCGCGCGAGCCCGATCCCGGGCACTTCGACGAACCGCCGCAGAGTCCACGCCGCGAGGTCAGCCGGCGTGCGGCGCGCGAGAACGCGCGCGATCCGTACCGCGCTGCGGCCGCGGATTCCCGAACCCAGCAACAGCGTGATCAATTCGGCATCGCTCAGCGCAGCAGCCCCGCGCGCTCGCAGCTTCTCGCGCGGTCGGGGGGTCGGGTCTGGAGTTTGCGGGGCGCGAGGGACGGCGATCAGCGGCGGGATGGTATCAGCGGCATCGTGCATGACGGGTCCGGCGGGGGCGGGCTACGACTTTCCTTGGTACCCGGATCTGCGGGATACTGACGGCCCCTCTGAAGTGGCCACCGTGAATCCAACGCAACCGAGCTTCGGCTCTGGACGGAGAACTTTGCATGCGTCGTGCCATCGTGTGTCTCATTCTCGTCGCTTGCGCCACCACCCTGGCGGTCACGCGGGGCCAGGGAGCCGGCGGTGGTGGGCGGCCGACCATCAACGCCATCGGGATGATCAACTACTCGGTCGCGAAACCCACTTTCAAGCCCGGCGACTGGGTTCGCTACCACGTCACGAGCAAGAACAGCGACGGCGACGCCGACGCCTACTACGTGACGGTGCTGATCGCGGGCGAAGAGCGGTTCTGGGGCGAGGACTGCTTCTGGGTGGAGACCCGGATGAGCGAAACCGCCGACGAGAATGAAGCGAGCAACGCCGTCGCCACGCTGATGTCGTACTCGATCTTCGGCGATACGCTCGCCACCTCGCGCTCGCAGTTGTTCATGCGCAAGACGATCGCCGACATCAAGGAAGACGGCACGCCGCGCCAGGACCTGACGATGCGACCGGCGCTCACGCTGAAGAATCGCAGGCCTCCCGGAGAACGCACCAATGTGAACTCGGACACGCTGGGTGTCGACACCGTCCACACCGCGCGCGGTCTGTACACGTGCACCATGGTGAAGCTGGAAGAGGGCATCGCGGTCACCGGCGACAAGGGCGACAGCACCGCGCGCACCGAAACCCGCGAGACGCGCACCGTGTACTTCGCAAAGGGCATTCCGATCACGGGCTTCGCGCGCGAGCGGATCGTCAACACGATCCACCGCAAGAGCTGGCCGATCGGGCGTTCAACGGAGGGCGACCTGATGCTGGTCGCGGACTCGGAGACGAACGCGCGGCTCGTCGACTACGGCACCGGATCGCAGTCGCTGCTGGTCCCGAAGCAATTCCAAAGGTCGTTCCGCGAACAGGCGGCCGCGTCGTCGCGGCCCGCGGCGAGCCGCGCTGCGGCCAAGAAGCGCTGAGCGTCCGCGCACTCACGCATGACGACGGAAGCACTTCCTGGGAACGCGCAAGCGCGTCTCAGGATTGAAACAACCCGCGCGCGTAGGCTTCGGGATCGAACGGCTCCCAGTCTTCGATCCCCTCACCCAGCCCGACCACGCTGATCGGCAGCTGAAGCTGATCGGCGATTGCGAGCACCGCTCCCCCGCGTGCGGTGCCGTCGAGCTTCGTCAGCGCGAGGCTCGTGATCGGAACCGCGCGCTGGAATTCGCGCGCCTGGGCGATCGCGTTCTGGCCCAGCGTGGCATCGAGCACCAGCAGCACGTGGTGCGGGGCGCCCGGGATCAGGCGCGCGCACACGCGCTGCATCTTCTCCAGCTCCGCCATGAGGTTCTGCTTCGTGTGGAGGCGCCCCGCGGTGTCGATCATCACCGCACCGATTCCGCGCGCACGCGCGGATTCGAGCGCGTCGTGCACCACCGCGGCCGGATCGGCGCCGTCGCGCGCGCGCACCAGATGCACGCCGGCGCGTTCGGCCCACACGCCCAACTGCTCGCTTGCCGCCGCGCGAAACGTGTCGGCGGCGACCAGCAAAGTCTTGTGCCCGGTGCGGGCGAAGCGGTAGGCGAGCTTGCCGGCGAGCGTGGTCTTGCCGACCCCGTTCACACCGACCAGCAGCGCGACCCACGGCTGCTCGGTGCCGGGCTCGAAACGCGCGGTCTGCGCGCCGACGATCGCGGCGGCAGTGCGCTCGAGTGCGACCTTGAGATCGATCGCGGGGTCCGAGCGCAGCAGCGCCTCGGCGCGCGTCAGCAGACGGTCGACGGTCGCGGGGCCGACGTCGGCGCCGAGCAGTGCTTCTTCGAGCCGCTCGCGCGTTTCCGGATCGACCTCGCGCTTGCCGAGCAGCGAACCGACTTGCTGCTCGATCCGGTCGCGCGTGCGCGTGAGGCCGTCGCGAAAACGGTTCCAGAGGTTCATGAGAGGAACGTCACCGGCGCCGCGCGATGCTCGAGCCGGCGGTGCCGGATCTCGTCCGCGGCCCTTACGACGAGCCGACCTCCGTCAGTTCCCGTTCCCGAGCCCGCGCGCCGCGCAGCGTCTTGTCGATGCCGTCAAAACTCACCGACACGAGCTTCGAAACGCCGAGTTCCTGCATCGTGACGCCGTAGAGCACGCCGGCCGCTTCCATCGTCTTCTTGTTGTGCGTGATCACGACGAACTGCGTGCGGTCGCTGAAGCGCCGCAGCATGCGCAGGAAGCGCTCGACGTTCGCGTCGTCGAGCGGCGCATCAACCTCGTCGAGCAGACAGAACGGCGACGGCTTCACCAGGTAGAGCGCGAACAGCAGCGCGATCGCGGTGAGCGCACGCTCGCCGCCCGACATCAGGCTGATGCTCTGCAGATGCTTGCCGCGCGGCTTGGCGACGATCTCGATTTCGCATTCGAGCGGATCCTCGCCCACCGTCCGCAGCTCGGCATCGCCGCCTTCGAACAGCGTCTTGAAGATGTCGCGGAAGTGCTCCTGCACCTTCTCGAACGTCTCGACGAACAGCGTGCCCGCGGTGACGTTGATCTTCTCGATCGCCTCGAGCAGCTGAGCCTTGGCCTTCAACAGATCTTCGCGCTGCTGTGTGAGGAAGTCGTAGCGCTCCTTCTTCTTCGTGTACTCCTCGAGCGCCAGCAGATTGACCATGCCCATCGTGCGGAAGCGGTCGCGGTCCTCGGCAAGCTGTTTGGCCGACGCCTCGGGATCGAAGCCTTCGGGCGACGCGGTCGGCGTCCAGTTCTCGGGCTCCATCTCGTATTCGGTGCGCAGACGCTCGAACGTGCGGTCCAACTCGGCGCGCGCCTGCACGCGATCCAGCTCGACCGAGTGCAGCAGGTCGCTGAGCTCGGTGACTTCGAAGCGACGCGTGCGCGCTTCGTCGTCGCCGGTCTGGACTTCGGACTTGAGCGCCTGGAAGCGCGTCTGCAGCTCTCCGACGCGTTCGCGCTGATCGGATTCGGACGACAACAGACCGGCGAGTCCGGCCGCGAGGCCCGCGATCTCGGCTTCGATCTCATCGACGCGCGCGAGCGCATCGCGCTCTCCGGCGAGCCGCGATTCGAGCGCCGCTTCGAGTTCGTGCCGCGTCTGCTCGGCGCGCGCCCAGCGCGACTGCCACTCGGCTTCCTCGCGCGAGGCGCGCAGCAGTGATTCGCGCGCTTCCTGCGCGCGGCCCGCGGCCTCGTCGCGCCGCGACTCGACCGAGCGCACCGCACCGTCGAGGTCCGCCAGCTGCAGACGTGCGCGGTCGAGCTCGCCCTGGAACGCGGCGAGATCGGCTTCGGCCTGCTGGAGCGTGCGGTCGAGCGTTTCGCCTTCGGACTCGAGCGTGGCGATCTCGGTGCGGCGCGCCGTCGCCTCGTCGTGCGCCCAGCGCGACTCACGCGAGGCCGCTTCGAGATCGCGCGTCAGCGCCTCGAGCGCATCACGGCGCCGGTCGACTTCGGCCGCGGCGGCGACGCGTTCGGCGATCGTGAGCGTGCGGCGCTCGTCGAGCGATCCGCCTTCGCGCTCGGCGGCTTCGATCGCGAGCCCCAGCTCGGCGATCATGCCCGTCAAGTCGCGGATCTCCATCTCACGGTGCAGCAAGCCCGACAGCGACGCGGCCGAGCCGGCGCGCACCCGGCCACGCTCCCACACTTCGCCATCGAGGCTCACGAAGCGTAATCCGCCTTCGGAGTGCGCCGAAAGGTGCTGCGCGGTCGCGCGGTCCTCGACCATCACCACCGTACCCAGCAGGCGTTCGACCAGCGGACGGAAGCGATCGTCGCAGCGCACGAGTTCCGACGCGCGCCCGAGTACACCCGTTTCCTGCGGCACATTCGGCGGGTTGCCGGCCGTAATCGCCGACAGATCGACGAGCGTCGCGCGCCCGCTCGGCAGCTCGCGCAGCCGCGCGAGTGCCGCGTCGCGGCCCGCCGCGTTCTCGACCAGCACGAACGCCGAAGCTTCGCCCAGCGACGCTTCGAGCGCATCGAGGAAGCGTCCCGGAATCTGGAGCACGTCCGCGACCACGCCGAGCACGCCGTCAACTGCCCCGGCAGACAGCAGACCCTTCACGCCTTCCGAAACACCTTCGAAGTTGCGCTTCAGCTCGAGCAGCGTTTCGAGGCGCGAATCCGCCGCCGCCGAATCCTGCCGCAGCCGCGCGGTGGTGGCATCGGCGTCGCGAATCGCCTCGGCGATTCCCGACAGCGTGACGTCGACACCTTCGAGTAGCCGCCGCGCATCACCCAGCTCGAGCTCGACGCCCTGACGGCGCTCCTCGCCCTCGGCCGTCGTGCGCGCGAGTTCGGCGATGCGATGCTCCATCTCGCCGAGTTTGCCGCGGGTCGCCTCGAGCCGCTCGGCAAGTGCCGTGCGGCGCTCGCTCGCCCGCTCGCGCGCGCTGCGCTTCTCGGCTTCAGCCGAGAACAAATCGAGCGACAACTGCTTGTGCTCGGCGGCGACACTGCGATGCTGGCGCAGCTCGGCCTCGAGCTCGCTGAAGCCGCGCTCCAGATCCTCGGCCGCGATCTGCGCCTGTTCGAGCTGGAGCCGAAGCTCCGCCTTGCGCTCGATCGCCAGCTGCTCGTCACGGCGCACGTCTTCGAGGCGCTCGCGCAGACTCGCCGCTTCCGCCGCCGATTCGCCCGCGCGCAGGCGCAGCCCATCGCCGCGCTCGCGCAGCAGCACGGTCTGCTGTTCCGCGCGGCTGCGCGCTTCTTCGCGATCACGCAGTCCGGCGAGTGCCGTCGACAGTTCGCGCTCGAGTTCGAGCAATGCGAGCTTCTGATCGTTGAGCTTCGCTTCGAGCTGGGCGAGCGTGGTCGAGGCGCCTTCGCGGCGCACGGCCTCTTCCTGCCACTGCTCGGCCGCCGTCTTCTCCTTCGCGCGCAGCGACTCGACCCGCTGCGACGTGAGTGCGAGGTCGAGGTCGCGGATCTGCTCGCGCAGCCGCTGATAACGGCGCGCCTTGCCGACCTGGCGTGCGAGCGAGCGCAGCTCGCGCTCGATCTCGAACACGATGTCGTTGAGGCGCGTGAGATCGGTCTCGGTCGCGTCGAGCTTGTTGAGGGCTTCCTTCTTGCGCGACTTGTACTTGGTGATGCCCGACGCCTCCTCGAACAGGAACCGGCGATGCCCCGAGTTGTCCGACAGCACGTGGTCCACCATCGAGCGCTCGATCACGGAATACGCGTGGCTGCCCATGCCGGTGTCGTAGAACAGATCGCGAATGTCCTTGAGGCGGCACGGCGTCTTGTTGATGAAGTACTCGGAAGCGCCGGAGCGGAACACGCGGCGTGAGATCGTGACCTCGGAGTACTCGGTCGGCAGGATGCCGTTCTCGTTCTTGAACGAGAGATGGACTTCGGCGAGACCGACCGGCTTGCGAGTGGGACAGCCGTTGAAGATCACGTCTTCCATCGAGTCGCCGCGCAGCTGCTTGGCGCTCTGCTCGCCCAGCACCCAGCGGATCGCGTCCGACACATTGGTCTTGCCGCAGCCGTTGGGACCGATGACTCCGGTGATCCCGTCGCCGAATTCGACGAGCGTCTTGTCCACGAACGATTTGAAGCCCTGGACTTCGAGCTTGTAGAGGAACATCCCTATTCCCTTTCGGTGCCGGCGCGCATCGCGCGCGCACGGGCGATCGTGTGTGCCGCTTCGTCAGCCTCGAGGTCCGTGAGTGTCCGGACATCCAGTCGGAACCTGCGCTCGCGGATGTACCCGATGACGGGGGGAACCGCACGGCGGGCGAGCGTTTCGAGCTCGTCCGCCGACCGCTCCGGATCCTCGAGCGTGACCACAAAGCCCGGGAGTCGGGTGACCGGCAACGCCCCGCCTCCCACTTCTCCATCGCCGCGCACGACGTCCGTCCTGAGTTCCGGCGCGAGGCGCGCGAGGGTCGCAGCGACCTGGCGAGCGCGTCGTTCGAGGATGTCGGGCGGGGTGTGCAGCATCGCCAGCGCAGGAATTTCCTCTTTGGCGCGATCGGGGTCGAGATAGGCAGGAAGCGTCGCCTCGAGTGCTGCGAGCGTCAGTTTGTCGACGCGCAGCGCGCGGGCGAGCGGATCGCGGCGGATGCGATCCATGTACCGCTTCCGACCCAGAACCAGACCGGCTTGTGAGGAACCCAGGAGCTTGTCTCCAGAAAAAGTAACCACGTCGCATCCCGCAGTCAAACTTTCTCTTACGGTTGGTTCGGATTCGAGACCGAGTGCGGCGAGATCGATGAGCGCGCCACTGCCGAGGTCCTCGATCAGCGGCACCTTGTGGCGGCGCGCCAGCGCCGCGAGCTCGGGAACCGAAGGCCGCGCCGTGAAGCCCGCGATCCGAAAGTTGCTCGGATGAACGCGAAGGATGGCACCCACGTCATCGTGCTTGTCGAGCGCGCGCTCGTAATCGCGGAGGTGTGTTCGATTGGTGGTTCCGACCTCGAGCAACCGCGCGCCGCTCTTCTCCATCACGTCGGGAACGCGGAACGACCCGCCGATCTCCACCAGTTCGCCCCGCGAGACGACGACGCGCGTCCCCGAAGCCAGCGCAGACAAGGCCAGCAGAATCGCCGCCGCCCCATTGTTCACGACAACGGCGGCCTCGGCCCCGGTTAGCCGAGTGAGCCAACCCTCGACCCCGCTGCCCCGCGACCCGCGCTTGCCGGTCGCCACGTCGAACTCGAGACTCGAATACCCCCGGGCAACCTCCTCGATCGCCTTACGGGCTGCCTCGGAGAACGGCGACCGCCCGAGATTGGTGTGCAGGACGATGCCGGTCGCGTTCAGGACGCGCACCAGTTGCGGGGTGGAAGCCAGGCGCGCCCGGCGGGCGGCGAGGCCTGCGATGTCGTCGGCGGATGCCGGCCGGCCCGCTGCCACGCCACGGGCCGCTGAGATCTCGGCGCGCACCGACTCCACGACCAGCGCCCGCGGTATCGCGGCGAGCACATCGGCCAGCAATTCATGCCGCAGCACCGCGTCCACGGAAGGCAGCGAGCGAAGCGAAACGTTTCGAGAGGTTCGGGCCATGAGGGCGGCGATCATAGCCGACCAACTGTCTTCGAAGACAGTTGCAGGCTGTGCCCTTCCGAAGGCACGCGGCGGGATCGAGCGGTGGCCGCGCAGCGACGCTCCCGCGACAGAGGCAGCCAGGGATGGCTGCCGACAGAGCCGGGGGAGCGGAGCGCGACAGGAAGTCGCGCGCAGCGGGCGGCGCGGAGCGGCTACCGCTCGCTGCCGCCGCCTCCGAACGAGCACCCGGGCCAGATCCCCCGATTTCGACAAGAAACAAGCCTCAGGAGAACCCCCAACCGTGCCGAAAACCCGACCGTAGAAGCTTTTCCGACCTCTCAGGCCGTCAGGGCGTAGTTTCGGGCGAAAGGCCTCGATTGAATCCAACCCTGCGGATCGCAATCATTGCGTTCCAGTTCACTCATGCATCGGGCGCCTCTGAAAAGGCGGTCGCCCCGTGAGCGGCAACCCATTGGTGCGCGCCTTCTCGGGCCTGCGCGCCCGAGTCGTAATTCTATTGTTCGCCGGCCTCTTCGTGCAGGCGATCGGATTCGAAGCGCTGCTCGCCAACCTCACCCGTCGCTGGCACTACAGTGAGATCCTGAGCCGTCACCAGGCGCTCGCCACCGACGTCGCGAACCACGTGATCGAACCGTATCTGGCGGGCGACATGCTGACGCTCGCGAGCGAGATGCGCCGTGCCGCTGTCGAAACCGACGTACTCGCGATCGCCCTCTACACCAAGGACGGTGAAAAGGTCGTGGGCTGGGCGAACGAACCCGGGGTGTGGTCGGCACTCGGTACACCCACGGTGACCGGATCATCAGTCACTTCGCGCCCCTCGAAGATCCCCGGCCACCGCACGCTCGAGATCACGGCACCCGTGCGCTGGCAGGTGCCGGGCACGCGCGCGAAGGACGCAGACGCATCGCCTCAGCACGGGATCGGCCCGCTTCCGCTGCACTCCGCGACCGGTTCGCTCGGTTCGGTACGGGTGGTCGTGTCGACCGAGCGCGTCGAAGCCGCGGTTGGCACCGCGACGAAACTCGGACTGCTGGTGCTGATCGCCGCCCTGATGGTCGGCTTCGGCGCGGTGGTGCTGTTCGTCGGACTCGTCGTGCGTCCGCTGCGCGAAGCGAGCGAGCTCGCCGGTCGCATCGCGCGCGGCCAGCTCGACCATCGCCTGCCGGTGCGCAGCGACGACGAACTCGGCGGCCTCGCCGCTTCGATGAACACGATGGCCGCCGGCCTCGAAGACGCGCGGCGCGATGCCGACGCCGAAGCGCAGCGCCTGCACGTCGCCACGGAAGCGGTGATCGCGATCGCGAACGAGGCGCGCATCACCCACGATCCGCGCGAACTCTTCAGCGTGGTCGCTTCGCGCCTGCGCGCGGTCACCGGATGCGAAGCCGTCGTGCTCGCCGTTCCCGGCACCGAGCCCGGAGCCCATTGCATCATCGGGCTCGATCCGCCGTCACCGTGGAACGCGCTCACCGTCGGCGAGACGCTCGATCGCGAAGTGCTGATGAACATCGACGTGACCGAAGCGGCGACCCGCGTCGTGCTCGACGAAGATCTCGACGGGGGGCTCGCCCGCCTGCTGCGTCCCGACGGGCACCGCACGGCGTTGCTGGTGCCGCTCTCGCACGAACTCGGCCCGCCTGCGCTGCTGGTGCTCGCCTCCCGCGACCGGCGCGCGTTCCCGGCGCAGGACACCGAAATCGTCGCCGGGCTCGCGAGCCATTTGTCTTCCGCACTGCGTGCGGCGCGCCTCCACGAGAGCCTCGAAATGTCGATCATGGAACTCGATCGCACGCGCGACTATCTCGTCCAGTCGGGCATGCTGCGCGTGGCCGGTGAGATGGCGGCCGGGGTCGCGCACGAGTTCAACAACATCCTGGGTGCGGTGCTCGGACGCGCGCAGTTGTTGCGCCGCGACGTCGAGGCCGCGACCACGCAAGACGACAATCTCGTGCGCGGATTGCGCGCGATCGAGCAGGTGTCGAAGGACGGCGCCGAGACCGTGCGCCGGCTGCGGCTGTTCGGCCGCAACATCGAGTACGCGCCCGCCGAACCGATCGAGGTCGATACCGTGCTGCGCGACGCCGCCGAGTTCACGAGCCCGCGCTGGTCGAACGAAGCGCTCGCCTCGGGGCGCGCGATCACGATCGAGATCGAATCGACCCCCGGTCTGTGGGTCGAAGCGCGCCCGCACGAACTGCGCGAAGTGTTCACCAACGTGATCCTGAACGCCGCCGACGCCCTGCCCGATGGCGGCACGATCCGCATGTCGTCGGTACGGATTCCCGACGGCGTGATGATCACGGTGACCGACGACGGGATCGGCATGAGCGAAACCACGCTCGCGCGGCTCTACGAACCGTTCTTCACCACCAAGGGCGAGAGCGGAAGCGGACTTGGCATGTCGGTGGCCTACGGCATCGTGCAGCGCCATCGCGGCGAGATCCGCGTGACGAGTTCGCCGGGTCAGGGGACGCGCGTCGAAGTCCACCTCCCGCTCACCACCCGCCGCCCGGCCGCACAGCCCGTGCCGGGCATGCGCAGCACGCCCCCGCCGCAACCGCTCAAGATCCTGATCATCGACGACGAGGCGCCCGTGCGCGATCTGCTGGCGGACATCGTGATGGCACTGGGCCATGAGCCGACGTCCTACGGCACCGGACTCGAAGCCATCAGCGCTTATGTCCCCGGGAGCTACGACCTGATTCTGACCGACGTCGGAATGCCGGGTCTCACCGGCTGGCAGATCGCCGACGTGATCCGCGCGCTCGACCCGGACGTGATGCTGGTGTTCGTCACCGGCTGGGCCGACGATGTCTCGCCCGACGCGCTCGCAGAAGCGGCGGTCGACCGCATGATCGCGAAGCCGTTCTCAATCGAGGACGTTCAGCAGGCGATCGAAGCGACCGTCGCGCGATCGGTGTCGCAGGCGGCATAGGCTGCCTCACCCGCCCAGATACGCCTTCCGCACTTCATCATTCCGCAAGAGATTCTTCGCGTCGTCCTCGAGCCGCACCGTGCCCGTCTCCAGCACATACCCGCGCTGTGCGATCGAGAGCGCCATGTGCGCGTTCTGCTCGACCAGCAGCACGGTGACGCCGCGATGATTGATCTCCTGGATGGTGCGGAAGATCTCGCGCACCAGCAGCGGTGCGAGGCCCAGCGAAGGCTCATCGAGCAGCAGCAGCCGCGGGCGCGACATGAGCGCGCGTCCGATCGCCAGCATCTGCTGCTCACCGCCCGACAGCGTGCCCGCGCTCTGGCGGCGGCGTTCGAGCAGGCGCGGGAACAGGCGGAACACTTCGTGGCGATCGCGCGTGATCTCGGCGCGATCGTGGCGCAGATAGGCACCGAGTTCGAGGTTGTCCTCGACGCTCAGGTTCGCGAACACCATGCGCCCCTCGGGCGATTGCGAGATGCCGAGGCCGACGATGTCGTGCGGCGGCATGCGCGTGAGGTCACGGCCTTCGAACGTGATTGTCCCCGCGCGCGCGCGCACGAGACCGGAGATGGTGCGCAGCAGCGTCGACTTGCCGGCGCCGTTGGCGCCGATCAGCGTGACGATCTCGCCCGCATCGGCGTGGAGTTGCATGCCTTTGAGCGCGTGCACGGCGCCGTAGTAGACATCGAGCCCTTTGACTTCGATCAGCGCGGGCATATCGCTGCGACTCCACGGTGCTCGATCACATGGCGCGATGCGTTCATGTCGTCGCATCCGCGGCGTGCACATCTTCGCCCAGATATGCCTCGACCACCTTGGGGTCGTTACGGATCTCCAGCGGATTGCCTTCGGCGATCTTCACACCGTAGTCGAGCACTGCGATGCGCTCACAGATGCCCATCACGACGCGCATGTCGTGCTCGATCAGGAGAATCGCGATGCCGAAGCGCTTCCTGAGGCCCTCGATCAGGTGCATCAGCTCTTCGCTCTCCTGCGGATTCAATCCCGCCGCGGGCTCGTCGAGCAGCAGCAGCCGCGGCTTGCCGGCGAGCGCGCGCGCGATCTCGAGCCGGCGCTGCTGTCCGTAGGGCAGCTCCGCGGCGAGGGTGTCGCCCCACTCGCCGAGGCCCATCACTTCGAGCAGTTCCTGCGCGCGCTGCTGCATCGCGCGCTCGTCGTCGGCAAAACGCTTCGTGCGCAGCACGGCATCGAGGATGCCGGCCGTCGTGTGCTGATGCTGCGCGATGCACACGTTGTCGCGGCAACAGCGCGAGCCGAACAGCCGGATGTTCTGGAAGGTGCGCGTGATGCCGCGCCGCGCGATGGCACTCGGGCGCAGGCCGTGGATCGAGCGCTGCTCGAAGTGGATCGAGCCTGCGGTCGGCGTGTAAACGCCGGTGATCAGGTTGAACACCGTGGTCTTGCCGGCGCCGTTCGGGCCGATCAATCCGTACAGGCTGCCCGCCGGGATCTCGAGATCGAGATCGCACACCGCCTTCAACCCGCCGAACTGCATCGTGACCTTGTCGAGGCGCAGCAGCGCTTCGCTCATGCCGCGGCTCCGGCCTTGCGCCGCTTGAGGAATCGCGGCCACGACAGCTCGCGGCTGCCCATCAGGCCCTGCGGCCGGGTGATCATCAGCACGATCAGCATCAGCGCGTAGAGCACCATCCGGTAGTCCTTCACCGGGCGCAGCACTTCGGGCAGGGCGGTCAACAGGATCGCGGCGATCACGGCACCGGAGATACTGCCCATGCCCCCGAGCACCACCATCGCGATGACTTCGATGCTCTTGAGGAACGAGAAGCTGCTCGGGTTGAGGTAGCCGAGAAAGTGCGCAAACAACCCGCCCGCGATCCCGGCGAAGAACGAGCCCATCACGAACGCGAGCACCTTGTAGCGCGTGGTGTCGACGCCGAGCGCTTCGGCCGCGACTTCGTCGTCGCGAATCGCGAACAGCGCGCGGCCGTGCGTACTGTGCGCAAGATGGCGCGACAGCAGCACCACGCCGGTGGCGCCGACCAGCACCCAGAACAAACTCACCCACACCGGAATCCCGAACAGGCCGCGCGCGCCGCCGACGGCTTCGATGTTCAGGATCAACACACGAATGATCTCGCCGAAGCCGAGTGTCACGATCGCGAGGTAGTCGCCGCGCAGACGCAGACTCGGCAGGCCCACGAGATATCCGGCGACCGCCGCCACCAGCCCGCCGATCACGAGCGCCACCGACAGCGCGATGCCCTGCGCGATCGGAGCCGGCACCCCGGCGGCGACCAGTCCCGCGACCCAGCTCTGGCCAACGCCGAGCGTGAACATCGCGGCCCCGTAGGCGCCGACCGCCATGAAGCCGGCGTGGCCGATCGAAAACTGTCCGGTGAATCCGTTGATCAGATTGAGCGACACCGCGAGGATCACGTTGATCCCGCACAGGACCGCGATCTGCATGATGTAAGCGTTTACCATTCGCGGCGCGATGTAGTCGACGAGCCATATGACCGCGAGCAGTCCCACGCCCCACAGCGCGCGGCGCATCAGACCTTCTCCGCCACGTTCTTGCCGAGCAGTCCGGCCGGCTTCACGAGCAGGATCACGATCAGCAGCACGAACGCGATCGCGTCCCGCAGCGTCGGCGACACGTAGCCGACCACGAGCACCTCGGCGATGCCCATCACGAAACCGCCGAGTACCGCACCCGGGATGTTGCCGATCCCGCCGAGCACCGCGGCGACGAACGCCTTGATGCCGGGCAAGACACCCATGTAAGGCTCGATCTTCGGATCCTTGAGCGCCACCAGCACACCGCCGGCCGCGGCGAGCATCGAGCCGAGCACGAACGTGAAGCTCACGATGCGATCGACTGAGATGCCCATCAACGACGCCGCGGTGTGGCTGTACGACACCGCGCGCATCGCCTTGCCGGTCCGCGTATTCAAGACAATGAAGCGCAGCAGACCCATCAGTCCGAGCGACACCGCGAGGATGATCAACTGCTGGTTCGAGATCGTGACCCCGCCGCCGAGCGGGATGTTCTTCAACGGAATGATCTGCGGGAAGAACTTGGGATCGGCGCCGAACAGGATCTGGCCGCCATTCTCGAGCAACAGCGACACGCCGATCGCGGTGATCAGCGCCGCGAGTCGCGAGGACTTGCGCACCGGCCGGTACGCCGCGCGTTCGATGATCCAGCCCGCGATCCCGCAGCCGACCATCGCCGTCACCAGCACCAGCAGCGCCTTCATCGGATTGGGATCCTGTGCCGCCCCGTACCAGCGCGCCGAGTAGTACGCGAAGAACGCGCCCAGCATGTACACGTCACCGTGCGCGAAGTTGATGAGGCGCAGGATGCCGTACACCATCGTGTAACCGAGCGCGATCAGCGCGTACACACTGCCCTGCGTGACCCCGTTGATCAGTTGCTGCAGGAACTCGCTCATGCGTGGGGCCCGGTCCGGGAGGAGCACGGCGCGAGCGAGCGGCAATCGCTCCGCGACGCCCGCTGCGCGCGACTTCCTGTCGCGCTTCGCTCCCCCGGCATCGGTCGCAGCCATCCTGGCTGCTTCCCTCGCCGGGAGCGTCGCTGCGCGACCGCCGCTCGCTCGCGCCGTGCTCCTCCCGGACCGAAGCTCACGGAGCGATCATCGTGTTATACACCTTTTTGCCACCCTTGATCTCGAGTACGAACGCAGGCTTCGAGGCATCCCGGTTCGCATCGAGCGTGATGGTGCCGGTGACACCGACATGACCGGTGGTCGAGGCGATCAGGTCTCGCAGCTTGCGATCCGCTTCCTTGCGCTCCGGTGTGCCGGCCTTGTTGGAGCCGAGTGCGGCGAACGCATCGGGATCCTGCGCGTGCAGTTGTTCCATGCTGCGAAACAGCACATTCGCCGCGTCGTAGGCGAGACCGCAGATGGCGTTGGGCTCGGCGCCATGCTTGGCCTTGAACCGCGCGAGGAAACCCTGGAGCGTCGAATCGGGCCGGTCGGCCGCGAAGTGGTTCGTGTAGAAGCAGCCCTCGATGGCCTCGCCCCCGATGCCGATCAACTGGTCACTCTCCCACCCGTCGCCGCCGATGATCGGCACCTTGATGCCCAGCTCGCGCGCCTGGCGCGCGATCAGCCACGCCTCGGTGTAGTAGCCCGGCAGGATGATCGCCTGCGGATTCTTGGACTTGATCGCCGTGAGCTGGGCACGGAAATCCTGATCGCCCGCGCTATAGGCCTGCTCGACCGCGACCTGTCCTCCCAATTGCGTGAAGGCCTCGGTAAAGTATTGCGACAGGCCAACGCTGTATTCGTTCTTCACGTCTTTCAGGATCGCGACCCGCTGGAGTTTGAGATTGAGGGCGGTGAACTTCGCCATCGCAGCACCCTGGAACGAGTCCAGGAAGCACATGCGGAAGATGAAATCGCCGACCTGCGTGACCTTGGGATTGGTCGAAGACGGCGTGATCATCGGAACGCCCGCCTCCTGGCACTTGGGCGCGGCGGCGAGGCTTCGGCTCGAAGCGACTTCGCCGATCACCGCGCAAACGTTGTCCTGCGTGATGAGCTTCTGCACGACGGTCGCCGCTTCCTCCGGCTTTCCCTGGTCGTCTTCGATCACGGTACGCAAGGAGAGCCCGCCGATCTTGCCCTGCTTCTGGGCCATCAGCTCCTCCATCGCCATCTCGACGCCCCGCTTCGTGGACTGGCCGAAGTCGGCGTCGTTC